>JALOPX010000121.1 GCA_025453655.1 Candidatus Krumholzibacteriia bacterium | reverse complement strand
TTCGGTGAAGTGGATGGCCGGGATCGCCCTCGCGATCCCGGCCGCCGCGTTCCCGCTGGCCGCTGCCGATCTCGTTTATTCGGGCTCGGCGCTGCTTGGCACGGGAGAATACGGGCTTACGGAACGTACCACAGGGTTCACTTTCCTGAACGGACTGTCCCTCCAGGTACACTCTTTCAGGGTTTCGGCTACCATTCCACTCTCCGGGCAGAGCACTGCGCTCGTCTCGACGACCGGCGCCGGAATAATTTCTTCAGGAGGATCCTCGGGCTCAGGCACCACGTCAGACGACCGGCCGGACAGGACCGGTTCCGGCGACGACGGGATATTCAGCGTCTTCGGTGTCGGCGACCCGTCGGTCCGCCTGGATTTCGACGCGATTCGATCGCGCGGGCGAATCCCCTCGGTCTCGTTCTTCGGACAGATGAAGATACCGGTCGCCGATCCGGCTGACGGGCTCGGCACCGGAGAGTTCGACTACTCGACGGGGCTCTCCCTGGCATTCCCGTCGGGAAGGAATCTTATTCTCGCGGAGGCGGCCTGGTGGATTCTGGGCGAAATGCCCGACGCGGAGCTGGAGAACCCGGTTTCCCTGAACGCCAGCCTCGGAAGATCATTCGCGGGAGGCAGGACGATGGCGAGCCTGATCTTCTCGGGATGCACGAGGATCGTGCCGGACACCGAGCCTCCGATGCAGGCGGGCGCGGGATTCAACATTCTCGCGGGCGGCGGCCGCGCATTCGGCCTGTCGGCGATGTTCGGGCTGACCGACTCCGCCTCCGACGTCTCCGTCTCGGCCGGATGGACGATCCCGATCGATTGAATTATTCCGCTGAAAATATTATGATCCCCCGGCGGCGGGAGCCGCGACGAGGGGTGAGAATGAATTACAAGGCCTGGGGATTCATTACGATACTTATGCACTTCGCGGGGCTCGCGATCGGCTTCGCGGCGATCCTGCCCCATTCGCCGGCTCACGCGGCGATCTACCTGGCACTCGTCGTCGTCACGACTCTCGCGCTCGTGTATTCATTCTGCTCGAAGTGCCCCTGTCATGAAAGGCAGTGCAGCCACGTCGTCCTCGGGCCCATCGCGAGGATCCTGCCGCGAAGGAAGATCAGCAAATACACATCGGCGGATTACTGGGGCCTCGGCGTCTCCTTCTTCGTTCCGGCGGTCTACCAGAGCCGCTGGCTGTGGAAGCATGACGTCCTGCCCCTCGTTTTCTATCCGCTCTTCGCCGCGACGATCGCGCTGATCCTCCTGAAGGTCTGCCCCGAGTGCAAAAACGTCAACTGCCCGTTCAACCGCCATCCCCGCAACCCGAAATGCCGGCGGACGTAAAATCAGAGGACGGATATTCTTCGGAACGGCTTCCCTAACCGTACATTATCAGGATCGCCATCACGGCCCCGGAAAACAGCGGCACCGTGAGGTTGTCGTCGACGGGCAGGGGAATAAACTCGATGAGGGAGCCGGCCAGCGATCCCAGGACGGCGACATGCCATGACTGTGTCACGAGGAAGATCGCCGGCACGCAGACGAGGAACCCGGCCAGGCTCCCCTCGATCGACTTTTTCCCGAGCCTGATCCTGCCGAATCTTTTCCCCACGATCATGGCTGCCGGATCTCCGAGGGCGATGCAGACGATCGCGCCGAGCACCGCCTCCTTCGGATAGAGAATGGCGCAGAGAAGGAGGGAAAAGGCGTAGTAAAGCGACGTCGTGGGGCCCTTTTTCTCCCTGTCTCCCGCGAGAAATCCGAGGTGCCGCCAGAACAGTTCCCTGCCTTTCTCGGTCGTAAACCTCACGACGTCGATCAGCGCGAGGAGAAAGAGGGCGATCGCAAGCAGCCAAACATCGGCGTGGCGCGGCGCGCCGTGCCCGAACCACACGATGACGAATACGACCGCGCCGGTCATCGAATGCCATATCGCGCGGTAGAAGTTTATCGGAGCCTTGCTTTCCATGGCCGTATTGTAAAGGGATCGCGCCGGGAATCCAAATGGATGTTTTACGTTTGATACGCTCGCAGGGGGAATATCATTCTGTCTTTTCCCAGTATTCCGGTGGGTTCACCGCAATCTTGCGACAGAACTCGTGTTGCCGATACATCGCTTTTTATAATTTGCTTGATGGATCTGTCGCAAGTTTTGTCGCAAGTCTGTCGCAAGTTTACAAGGTGGATTCCGCCACCAGATGATAGACAAGTTGATTGGTCGCACCCTCGGCTGAGACCAATCCCGCATCCATCATCCCCTTGAGATCCCGCTGCAGGCTGCGCCTGTTGACTTTCGGGCAAAGTCCCTCGTAATCCTGAATGGTCAGCCTGCCATGCTGCAGGAGATATTCGAGAGCCCCTGACTGTCGCTTGTTCAGTCCATGCTTTTGAACCAGCACATCCCGGCGTATGGCCTGTTCGCCGCGCTCCCTGACCTCTATCATCTGTGTTTCAAGACCGCTCATGAAGTATTCAAGCCACCCGGTCATATCCATATCGTTTTCCCGGACGCTCTGGATCGATTTGTAGAATGTCGTCCGGTCGCGGTCGTAGTACTCGCTGATTGAAAAAAGACGCTTGAAATCGTATCCCGCCCTGTAGAGGCAGAGGGTCGAAAGGAGCCGCGAAGCGCGGCCGTTGCCGTCCAGAAACGGGTGAATGTGCACAAGCTGATACTGGGCAATGCCGCTGACCAGCACCGGGTGGATATCCTGGTCACGATTGAGCCACTTCACCAGCTCCGACATCATGGCAGGCACCTCGAGCGCGGAAGGCGGCGTATAGATCACCCGCCCCGTGGAGGAGTTGACGACGAAATTCTGGACCTTCCGGTACTCGCCCGGAGCCGTCCTGCCTCCGCGCACACCCTCCACCAGTCTGCGGTGTATTTCGCGGATCATCCCTTCGGTGACAGGATTGCCGCTGTCAAGGCTGCCGAAAACAAATTCGAATGCGGAGCGGTAGTTAAGCAGTTCCCTTGCATCGTTCGGGTCGGCCTCCGGCACTGCTTCGCCATGCCATAACCGTTCGGCCTGATCAAGCGTCAGCCGCGAGCCCTCGATATGGGTCGTGTGATGGGCCTCGAGAATCAGCGCCCGGTTGCCCATCTCCCGCACCCAGTCGGCTGAAAGCTTCGCCGCATCGAGAAAACCCCGGGCGCGCTCTATGTTCGTGATCGCCGCGGCCATTCTGTTGGTGATCGCGAACCGGGGTTTGAAAGATTCGATGATTCCAATCACCTCGCAAAACCGTCCGGGCTAATCCGGACGCCGCGGGTCATAAACCGCAATCCCTCCCCTACTTCACGCTCTTCAGCGGCGAACGGATCAAAAGGAACCCGATGATGCCGATGCAGACGAGGCTCAGAAGGTACGAGGGATTCTCGAACATCCCGAAAAGCTCGACCTCGGCGAAGGCGAGCCCCGCGAAGAGAAGGCCGAGGAGAGCCTCCCCCGCGATGAGGCCCGACGAGATCAGCACGCCGGCGTTCGCCATCCTGTCCTTCGCGTCCTTTTCCAGCTTGCGCTTGTCCGCGAGCCTTTCGAAGAGCCCCTTCATAAGCCCTCCGACGAAGATCGCGAACGAGGTCTCTATCGGCAGGTACATGCCGACGCAGATCAGCATCGGGCTTTTCACCTGCATCATGATGAAGGCGAACCCCATAAGCATACCCGCTATTATGAGAATGAACTCGGTTTTCTTCTGCACGATGCTGTTCGCGACGACCGCCATCAGGCTCGCCTGGGGGGCCGGAAGCTCCTCGCCCCCGAAGCCCGCGCGCGTGCCGAGGATGTCGTTCTGCCGCTCGGGGGCGGCCCGCCTGATCTCGTCGAGGGTGTAAGTCGTCCCCGCGAGAGCCGGATCATCCCCCCTGTACTCGACCTGCGTGACTCCGCTTCCCTCCAGCCTGTCGAGCTCGCCGCCGACGACCTTCTTCACGTCGCCGAGGTGGAGGAGGGAAAGGACGAGGAACATCACGAGCGCCGCGGCGGTGACCCCGAAGATGTCCCCTATCTGCATGCGCCAGGGGGTGCATCCGAGGATGTGCCCCGCCTTGAGGTCCTGCATCATCTCGCCCGCGACCGAGACGCTGGTGCAGGTGAAGGCGGCGACGCCCAGAACGGCGGCAACCGCGGCGACCCCCTTCATCCCGAGCCCCACCATGAGAAGGGCCACAACGATCAGCACGGCGACGGTCAGCCCGCTCGTCGGGTTGTTGCTCACACCGATGATGCCGACGAGATAACCGGAGACGGCGGCGAAAACGAAGCCGAGAAACAGCATCACGACAGCCGCTACGGCGGCAGGGCCGAGGCTGCCGGTGAAGTAATTGAATATGAAGAGCATGATGACGGCGATCACGCCTATCGCCATCAGCGACCAGCGGATGTTGATGTCCTTGTCGGTGCGCGATATCGCCGCGTTGTCCGCCGCCGATATCCTCATGTAGGAGAATGAGCGCGTGATCCCCGTGAAGAGGCTGTTTCGCATCTTGTAAAGGGTGTAGAAGGCGCCGACAAGCATCCCGCCGATCGCGATGTAGCGGACGTAGTCCTTCCATACGGCGGTCAGCTCGGAGGACCAGTTCGTCACCGCGCCCGGATCGCCGCGGTGGATGAAGAAGGCGATCATCGGCGTCAGGAGGCCCCACGCGAGAACGCCCCCGCTGAAGTTGATCGCGCCGAGTTTCGGGCCGATGATGTAGCCGACGCCGAAGTACGCGGGGCTCATGCCGGGGGCGCGAAGCATCATTACGCCCTTCGAGCCCTTCGCCATCATGACGATCTTCTGCCATCCGTCGGCGATGAACCTGAACTCGACGAGCGCGCTGAAGAGGGCCCCGACGCCCATCCCCGTGAAGAGGAAGCGCGAGCCTCCAGCGCCGCCCTGCCCCGACTTGTGAATCTCCGCCGCCGCGATCGACTCGGGGAAGGGAAGCTCGGCGTCCTCGACGAGGACGCGGCGAAGGATCGTCACGAACATGATCCCGAGTATGCCCGCCACGACGAGCATGATCGTGGAGAGAATGTAATGCTCGAGGGAGAAGAACGGGTTCCATATCCCCGCGATGTAGAAGGCGGGCAGGGTGAAGATCGCGCCCGTCGCGACGTTTCCCCCGATCGATCCGACCGTTCTCGCGGCGTTCTCCTCGAGAATCGTCCCTTTGAGGGCCTTCAGCACGGCCATGGCGACGACGGCGGTCGTGTAGGTGGCCGCGATCGTCATCCCCGCCTTGAGGCCGAGGTACGCGTTGGCTGCTCCCATGAACATGGCCATGATGACGCCGAGGAGCGCCGCGCGCAGGGTGAACTCCGCCATCTTCGTTTCAACGGGGACGAACGGAACGAATTTCTTCTCCTGATCCATGACAACCAACCCTCTGGCTAGAGTTTAAATGACAGGTTTCCGGGGAACGGCGATTTTGGCGAATCGTATCGGAGAGGCACACGCGTGTCAAGCTGTATGCGCCGCGATTCGCGCCGTCAAGGGCGCTCGCCGCGTCGCACATAGACGTAGAAAGGGATGCCGAGGAGCATGAGTATGAACCCGTACATCACCACCTCGGCGCCGGTGCCGTATATCGCGTAAATGGAATACGCGAACGCGAGGAGCGAGAAGAACGAATCCTTGATGAAGCGCCAGACGCAGAAGTCGGAGGACCGCCTGACGAGCAGCTGCATCTCCGCGGCGGCGGTGAAAGCATAGACCGGCAGAAAGGCGAGTGTCGCCAGCAACAGCATGATCTTGAAGGCCGATGTCAGGGTTTGCGTATAGTTGAGGATGAGAAGCAGGTTGGTCAGGACGGCGCTGACGATGAGGGCGACATGGGGCGTCGCCGTCCGGGGATGGACCTTCGCCATTACGGCGGGGAACAGGCCGCTCTCGCCCGCCGAATAGGCGCTGCGGGCCGTTGTGAGAACCCAGCCGGAGACCGCGCCGAGAGTCGAGATGACTGCGCCGAAGGCGATCAGGGGGCCGCCCCATGAAATTCCGCTGACCCTCGTGATGATGTCGGCGAGGGGAGCCGACGAGACGGCGAGGTCGGCCTGCGGCATCCCTCCCATCGCCATGAAACTGACGATCAGATATAGAAGCGCGGTGAAGAAGATGCCGTAGAGGGTGCTTCGCCTTATGTTCCGCGACGGGTCGCGTATCTCGCCCGCCGGGATGGTCGCGCACTCCAGACCTACAAAGGCCCAGAGCGTGATGGCGATGGCGGCGGGCAGTCCTGCGAAGCCCGTCAGCTCCGGCTTCGAGACGGTGGCGAGATTGGCCGGCTCGAAGAAGAAGGCGGCGATCGCGATAAACGCGAGAAGCGGCACGATCTTCAGAGTCGTGGTGACGATGCCGAGGTTCCCGGCCTTCCGGACGCCGAGAATATTGATTATGGTGAAGATCCACAGAACGGCCGAGGAAAGGAGAAAGGCCAGGATCCGTTCCCGGCCGAACACCGGGAAGAAATAGGTGAAGTAGCTCACAAAACCGGTGATGATGGTCGCGTTGCCGACCCAGCTCCCGATCCAGTAGATCCACGCTATCTGAAAGGCGGGGAACTCGCCGAAGGCCTTGCGGGTGAAAACGATGGGGCCTCCGGTCGCGGGGTAGGCGGCTCCCATTCTGGCGAAGCAGACCGCCAGCAGGAAGGAACCGACCGCGGTGATGATCCACGCGGTCATCGCGGCGGCCGGGTTCGCGACGGCGGCCAGGGCCTGCGGGGCCATGAATATGCCCGAGCCGATGGTGTTGCCGACAACGATGGCGGTCGCGGCGGCAAGCCCAAGATCCCGTTTCAACGATACAGTGTTCGTCTGCATCCGAACCTCCGTGGTCCCGCTTCCGCGACACTATAACAAACGAAAAGGAATTTGCCAGAGAAAGTTTGGAGACATCCGCGATCCTCGCCAGGGGATCTGGCGGACGTGTTTCAAGCGCAATCAGCTCGCCTAGCAGAGGGTGATGCTGCCTTCCTCGAAGTTCACGTTCTGCACGATCGAGGTTACGGCAAGCCCGCCGATCCTGAGCGATATGTTCGATCCCTGTATATCGTCTATCTCGACGTGGACCCTGGCGAGGCAATCGAGGTCGGTTCCCTGTTCGACGATGATGCC
>JALOPX010000020.1 GCA_025453655.1 Candidatus Krumholzibacteriia bacterium | reverse complement strand
GTCCTCTTCACCGTGCACGATGAAGATATTCTTCACGGAGCCTTTCAGCGGGAGGGCGTACTCGAGCAGGTCGTTTCTGTCGGCGTGGGCGCTGAAGGAGTTCAGTATCTCGACCCTGGCCCTGAGGAGATGGTCCTCGCCGAAGATCCTGACCTTTTCGTTCTTCTCGACGATCTTGCGACCGAGGGTGTCCTTCGCCATGTAACCGACTATCATGATCGTCGACTTCGGGTCGCCGATATTGTTCTTCAGGTGGTGGACTATCCTGCCCGCTTCGCACATCCCGGACGCGGAGATTATTATCATCGGGCTTTTGTCCTCGTTGAGGGACTTGGACTGCCCGACGTCCGTGATGTACCTGAACCGCCCCGTGCCGAGAGGGTCCTTCCCCGAACGGAAGGCTTCGTACATCTCCTCGTCGTAGCATTCGGGGTGCTGGACGAAAACCTCGGTGACGTCGACCGCGAGCGGGCTGTCGATATAGACGGGAATCGGCTCGATCCGTCCCTCGAGCAGGAGCTGGTTGAGATAGTAGGCGATCTCCTGGGTCCGTTCCAGGGCGAAGGATGGGACGATGATCTTTCCTCCGCTCTCCACCGTGGAGTTGATGATCCCGGCGAGCCTGTCCTTGGTCGTGTCCACCGAATCGTGCAGGCGCCCGCCGTAAGTGCTTTCGATGAACATGTAGTCGATGTCCGGCGGCGTCTCGGGATCCTTCAGGATCGGCAGGTTCTTTCTGCCGAGGTCGACAACGTAGGCGATCCTCGTCTTCTTCCCGTTGTCGTCGATCTCGATAAGAGGCGTCGACGATCCGAGAATGTGCCCGGCGTCGTAAAACGTCACCGAGACGTCGTCGGCGACCTTGATCTTCTGCCTGTACTGATGGCCCGAGAAGTACTGCAGGGAGTCCTCCGCGTCCTTTCGCGTATAGAGCGGCTCGACGGGGGGGAGGTTCTTCCTTTTATGGATCTTGTTCACGTATTCGACGTCTTCTTCCTGAATGTGGCCGCTGTCGGGCAGCATCTTGGAGCAAAGATCCCGCGTCGCGTCGGTGGCGAGTATCCTCGAATTGAATCCCCGCTTCACGAGATTGGGGATGTTGCCGCAGTGATCGATGTGGGCGTGCGAAAGGATCAGGGCGTCGAGCTCCGAAGGATCGTAGGGGAACGAGGAGTTCCTCGAATAGTATTCCTCCCGGTGCCCCTGGAACAATCCGCAGTCGACGGCTATCTTCGACCGGCCGGTCGTGATGAGGTGGTTGGATCCGGTTACCTCACGTACCGCGCCTATGAATTTGATCCTGATGCTCATTGGGTTCCTTTCGCTTTCGGGCCAAGGGCTGCCCCGCCCGCCTCGGGTCGGAATGCGGCGGCATCGCGTTAAATGTAAGCCCTGAGGACGATCGTTGCACCTGTTTTTTCCCCGTTTCGCTCCAGAAGCAGATCGATTCTCCTTCCCTCTTCTCCCATGAACAACTCCCTCACCCCGTCGATCGAATCGCAACCGGGAGCTTCAACGCCGTCGATCCCCGTTATGACGTCCCCCATCCCGAGGCCTGCCTCCGAGGCGGGCGTTCCCGGGATCACGAGGCCCACGACGATCCTGCCGCCCGCGCCGCATCTTAATTCCGCCCCGCAGCGATCGGGGAAAAAGGGCTTCCCGAAGAGGGAATTTTTCATGAGGAGGCACTCCTGCCTGCGGTAATCGAGATAGACGGTGAACCGCTGCAGGATATCGTTTCCGACGATCCCGCTGATATCGGCGAAAACGCCTATCCCCGAGCTTTGCTCCGGGATCGCGAAGACGGGCGATTCCTGGACGATGCCCGCGAATTCGATCGAGTCGAAGCGGCAAAGAAGCGTCTTCCCGCCTCCTCCGGCCCCGGCCATAAAAGCTTCGACCGTCTTCCTGCCTTCGAGAAGCCGGCGGCCGTCCGCGAAACCCTTATGGATGATAGAAAGGCTTGCCCCGGTATCGAGAAGGAAGGTCCCCTCGTGGGCGCCGTCCAGCCTCGCCCTGAAGGAGAAGATGTTGTGCATCAGCGGGGCGTCGAGAACGGCCGCGCCCTGAGGCGCCGTGAACGAATCGGGCTCGAAGAAGGCGGCGATCCCGCCGGCGTAATCTATCTCCGAGACGAAGCGGCTGAGGAAATCGTAGCCGAGGATGCCGCCGATCCTGATTCCGGGCACGCCCTCGAGCAGGTCCGACAGGGGATACGTTATCACGGTCTGGCTTGTGAAATCGATCCCGCCGACCGAGAAGCCGTCGATCGTGACGAGGTTGAAATCGGTCATTCCCCCCGCCCCCGCGCCCGGTATGCTGCCCCTGCCGGCGAGCCCCATCTGCGCCGCGACTGTCGAATCGATCACCGTCATCCCCGCGCCGGAATCGAGTATGAAATCCAGATCTTCGTTCATGCCGCGCAGCCTTACCGGCAGATAGATATGCTGACCGACATATCTGAACGGAACCTTTTCCGACTGTTCAGCGCCGCGGAAGGTGTAATCCTTCAACCCGTCTCCCGGCGGGAGGAAGATCGCCGGATCGAGGACCTCGTTGACCTCCACGGAAGAAACGGTCATGACGACCGTCTGGCCGGTGGCCTTCTGCCTTATGACCGTCTTGAACGGGAACATCACGCCGCCGGCCGGCCGGTAATCCGAGAGCCACTGTTCAACGGTCCCGGACGGATCATCGATGACGATCTTCTCCACGAGAAAGGACGAGCCCTGGAAATAAAGCCTTGCCGCGACCCCGCCTGCAGGGAGGATCTCCATGACCCTGCAGCTCGCGCCTCCGGCCGTATCGTCGGCGGCCATCCTGTATTCCACGCCTTCCGGCCGCGACAGATAGCTGAAATCGTTGAGAAGGCAGCTCGTCACACCCGACATTCCGGTGCTCTCGTCCCGCTGGATCTGGACCTTCCCGTTCGGACCCCTCATCCAGCTCCTGCCGCCGTCGAATCCCTGTTCGATGTTCAATATGCCGAGGGAGATCTCCGTCCTCGACAGGCACGGTTTCATCGACCAAGACTTCATCGATCCCTTCATGCCGCCGATCCGGACGTCGGACGACGTTATCACCGTCATGATCGATTGGATATTCGCGCCGCCGCCGAGCGCTTCGATGTGGGCGTCAAGCATCTCGCCGACCTCGTCTCCGTTTTTCGCAAAAAGCGACGATGGAAGAAGAAGGGTCAGCGCAGCCAAAAGCCGGATCAAGGGCGATTTTTTCAATTTATTCTCCTCCGGGCCGGGCCGCGGGGCATCCCGTGTCGTGATTCATCGTTGCCGTTGTTTCCGCGTCGTGCCGGGATATTACCATAAAAAAAGTCCGTCTGAAAAGGCCTTGATTAACGGGCCGGAGGGGCGCCGTGAAAGCCGGGTTTGTGGAACGTGCCTTGCTGAATAGACGTTCAGCAGCAGCTCATTCTGAAAAGGTGAGCAAAAATGACAACGGGCAGATTTTCTCCGGCCGCGGCGGGACTGGCCATACTCCTCCTTATCCCGCCTGTTTCGTATTCGTCCGCCGACGCATCCTGGATCGCGAACGGGAACCCGGTCTGCGTGGAAACGGGCGACCAGTGGTATCCGAGGGTCCTCGCCTGCCCGGGGGGCGAGGCGATCGTCGTGTGGGAGGATCATCGCGGGGCCGCCGGGAACATCTTCGCTCAGAAGATCGCGGCGAACGGCGGCGTTATCTGGGACGGAGGCGGCATGGCGGCCTGCGCGGACGTCGCCGGCAGGGATTTCTTCAGGCAGGCCGTTCCCGACGGGAACGGGGGCGCGGTCATCGCGTGGACCGACCACAGGGATTCGGGGATCGCCGTTTACGCGCAGCGCGTGGGCTCCGACGGCGCCTGTGCGTGGGGCCCTTCGGCCGTCGCCGTGTCCGGTGGAGGCGACTGCTATTTCCCGCGCGCGCTCCCCGACGGA
Source organism: Candidatus Krumholzibacteriia bacterium (assembly GCA_025453655.1). Lineage (GTDB taxonomy): Bacteria > Krumholzibacteriota > Krumholzibacteriia > Krumholzibacteriales > Krumholzibacteriaceae > JALOPX01. The sequence goes on along the minus strand of JALOPX010000020.1, from coordinate 37,492 downwards.
TCGGGCGGGGCCTTCATCGTCTGGCAGCAGGGGCAGTTTCCGGACAGCAGGGTATTTGTCCAGAGGGTGAACGGCTCGGGCGCGGCCGCCTGGGCTGACGGGGGCGTCGCCGTCAGCGACGCCGGCGGACAGTTCTTCCCTTCGATGGTCGATGACGGGGCGAACGGCGTCATCGTCGCATGGATCAGCGGCGACCTCGAAAGCAGCGTCATAGCCTCGCAGCGGTTCGATTCCGACGGAGCAAGGCTGTGGTCGTCCTCCGCCAGGGTCGTCGTCTCGGGCTGCGCGGTCAACACATTCATCGAGATGTGCGCCGACGGATCCGGGGGAACGGTCATCGCGTGGCAGGATATGCGTAACGGGCAGCAGGATATCTTCGCTCAGCGCGTCGGCTCGTCGGGAACCGCGGAGTGGGGCGCTTCGGGGATCGCGGTCTGCGCCTCCGACGGCGAGCAGTGGCTTCCGCAGCTGGCGTTTTGCGATGAAGGGGAGATCGCGGCCGTGTGGGCGGACGGGCGCGGGGGAAGCGACGACATTTACGCCCAGCGGCTGGCTCCGGACGGCACCGCGATGTGGACGCCGGGGGGATTGTGCGTTTGCGGCGAAGCGGAATCGCAGCTCAACCCGAGGATCCTCGTCGATCCGCTGTCGAACGCCCTGATAGCGTGGCAGGACGGGCGAGGCGCCGGCCTCGACATCTACGCGCAGAAGATCGACCGGGCCGGGCTCGCGCTCTGGGCGGAGGGAGGCCTCGCGATATCGGCCGCGGAAGGGGACCAGAGGCTTCCGGATCTCGCCGCGGACGGGGCAGGGGGCGCCTACGTGACGTGGGAGAGCAGCGGCGCGGATGCCGACATATGTCTTCAGAGGATCGACGCTGATGGAACGCCCGTCGCGACGAGCCTCGCGTCATGGGCGGTCTCTACGCGCGGCGGGGCCGTGGAGATTCGCTGGAGCACGATCGAGCCGGCTCCGGCCGCGGCGTTTTCCATATCGAGGAAGGGGAGCGGCTGCGAATATTTTTCCGGCCTCGGGGGCGACGTATCGATCGAAGGGGAGTCGGGGTATCTTTTCGTCGATGAGGAGACTCAACCGGGGTCGGAATATGTCTACAGGGTCGACGTGAATGGCACGGAAGGATCCGCGACCCTTTTCGAGACTGGAGCCGTGCCGATCCCCGGCGTTTCGACCTTTCTCGGGCAGAACCGGCCGAACCCCTTCAATCCGGTGACCAGCATTGCTTATATCCTCGAGGAGAGAAGTTTCGTGACTCTCGCCGTCTACGACGTCGCCGGAAGAAGGGTGGCGGTCCTCGTCGAAGGGATGGAGGAGGCGGGGAGCCACGCGGTCACGTGGAACGGGACCGACGGGCGGGGAGGGCAGGTGTCGTCCGGAGTATATTTTGCCCGGCTTGTCGCGGGGAAGACGGCGCTCAGCAGGAAGATGATCCTGTTGAAATAGCACCGGCGTACCAAGGAGCGGATCATCTCCGTTCCAAAGAACGGATCGTCTCTTCAAAACCGCGGCCGTATGGCAGGGGGGATGGCACGGCGTTCCCCGGGGGTCAGGTTCCGCTGATCGTCATGCGGTCTATCCTGAATGCCGGGGAGGAGAGAGGGCCCTTCCATTCGAACCGGTCGGCGACGGCCGATATCCCCGACAGCATCTGCAGGAAGGAGCCGGCGATCGTGAACTCGTTCACCGGGTATGCCAATTTTCCCCCCGATATCCAGATGCCCTGGCCTCCCTGGGAGAAATCCCCGTTCGACCAGTTCGCTCCGGGGCCGGAAAGCTCCGTGAGGAGGAGACCCTCGTCGACGCCGGCTATCATTTCCTCGAGGGACGAATCCCCGGGTTTCATGTAAAAATTGGATATGCCGCCCGCGCTCCCCGTGGTGCGCATCGAGAGCTTTCTCGCCTGGTAGCTGTCGAGAAGCCAGGTTTTCAGGATCCCGTTCTCGACGACGGTCGTCTTCCTCGTTCTTACGCCCTCCGCGTCGAAAGGCCTGCTGCCGGGCGCGCCCTGAATCAGGGGGTCGTCGACCAGGGTGACGAGGGGCGAGCTGATTTTCTCGCCGAGCCTGTCGGCGAGAAACGAGGCTCTCCTGTAAATGTTCCCCCCGTTGACCGCCGATGATATCGAGCCGAAGAACCGCCTCGCGGCCGTCTCGTCGAAGATCACCGGGACCTCGCACGTCTTCGGCTTGACCGCTCCGAGCTTCCCTATCGTCCTTTCGACCGCCTTCGAGGCTATCGATTCGATGGGTTCGAGGCCGGAGAAACGGCACGACGTCGAAAACCAGTACGAGGATTGTTTCTTCCCGGTGTTCGGTCCGCGGGCGGGCCTGTCCGCCGCAGCGCAGGATATCTCGAGCGAATTCCAGGTCTGCGAATACCAGTCGCAGAAACCGATCGAATTGGCGAAGGCGGAGGAGTAGCTTCCGCTCGAAAGGGAAGCCCCGTCGGAAATGATCCTTCCGTCGAGGGCGCACGCCATCTTTTCGAGCTCCATGGCGAGCCCTATCTTCCGGTCGGCCGTGGCGGAGCAGGTCTCCTCGTCATGTATGCCGAGGTCGATACCGGCGGAACCGAGCTCCTCCGGGTCGGGGAGCCCGAAATATTCGTCGCGGTCCATGAAGGCGGCAAGCTCCACGGCCTCGCGTATCATCCGCTTTATGCTTTCTTCGGAAAGGTCGCTCGACGTCGCCGAGGATTTCCGGCCGTCCACCGAAACCGATATCCCTATCCTGCTCGATCCCGATTCGATGAGGTTCTCGATGTTTCCGTTGCGGACCGTCACGCCGAAACGGTTGTTCTCCGCGACGTCGACCTCGGCAGTGCCGGCCCCCTCCGAGAGAGCCGTTTCCACTATCCTCGCGGCCGTTTCCTTCATCTGATCGCCGGTCATCCTTCGAACCCTCCGCTATTCATCGCATCTCGCTCCCGCCCACCGTGATCTCCGAGATCCTGATCGTCGGGAGGCCGACTCCCACCGGGACCTGCTGGCCCTTCCCGCACGTCCACCGCCCGTCGCTGAACGTGAAGTCGTTGCCCACCGCCGTCACCCTGGAGAGCACGTCGGGGCCGTTGCCGATCAGGGACAGGTTCTTGACGGGTGCGGTTATCCTCCCGTTTTCGACCATGTACGCCTCGATCGGGACGAAGACGAAATCTCCGTTCGATATGTCGACCTGCCCGCCCCTGAACGATTTGCAGTAGATACCTTTTTTCGTGGATTTCAATATCTCCTCCGGGTCCGAATCCCCGTTGGCGAGATAGGTGACGGTCATTCTCGGAAGGGGAGGATGCTTGTAGGATTCCCTGCGGCCGTTCCCCGTCGGGGGGACGCCGAAAAAGTCGGCGCTTATCCTGTCGTGCATGTACGCCTTGAGAACGCCCTTCTCTATCAGGACGTTCGAGGACGATATCGTCCCCTCGTCGTCGAAATTGATCGCTCCGCGGTCGAACCTTACCGTGCCGTCGTCTATCACCGTCACCAGTTCGCTCGCCACAAGGTCGCCGAGGCGGTCGGTGTACGCGGAGGTTTTCTTTCTTATGAAATCGGCCTCGAGCGGGTGGCCGACCGATTCATGGAGAAGTATCCCCGATTCCGCCGGCGCGAGAATAAGCTCCATCGGGCCGGCCGGGGCGTCGATCGCTTCGAGCAGAAGCAGGGCCTGGCGCGCCGCCTCCATGCCGTGGCGCCGCGGGGTTTTTATCTCGGTGAAATATTCCGGCCCCATCCTGCCGCCGCCGCTCGACACTCCTATCTGGCGGTTGCCGTTCCTTTCGGCGACCACGGAAACCGAAAAACTCGTCATCGGCCGCCTGTCCCTGAGCAGCCTGCCGTCCGAGGTGACTATCTGTATGTCGCGTATCGAATCGGCGAGCGTGACGGTGACCTTCGTTATGGCGGGGTCCGAAAGGCGGGCCGCCTCGCCGGCCTCCCCGATCCAGGCGACCTTGTTGCCGAGCGGTTCTTCGGTCGTCGCCGATGTCACCGGGTAGTGGTCCTCGCAGCGCGATTCCCTTATCGCGGCCGGGCCGCTGCCCGGCCCCGAATCGGCGATGGCCGCCGCCGTGCGGGCCGCCTGCATCATCTTCCCGATCGACAGGTCCTCGGTGTAGGCGTACCCGGTCCCCTCTCCCTTCACGGCCCGGATCCCGACTCCCATCGAGATCGATTTGATCCCCTCCTTGACTATCCCCTCCTCCATCGTTATCCGGTTGTCGACGGAATGCTCGAAATAAAGCTCCCCCCAGGAAGCCCCCCGCGACAGGGCGGCCGAGATGACCCTGCGAAAATCCTCCTCAGGCACGCCGAAATCTCCACTGAATCCGGACAAGGCAGCAACGCCTCCTTATACAGATATTATGCCCCCGAGCGGTCCATGTGCGGGATCATTGCCCCGGGATTCCCCGAAGTTGCAAACCGAAACCCGGAATTGTATATTAAACCCGGACTGGCGTTTGCGAAAGGTTTTTATTTTGAAGCTTTTCAAACCGCACATCGGCGCCGCCGCGCGCTTCGCCCTGCCGGCCCTGGCGGCCGCCGCACTCATGGCGCCCGCCGGAACCCGCGCCCAGCCCTGCACGATCTGCGATCTCGTCGGCCGAATCGATCAGGCCTCGATCGCGAGGACGATAAGGGATCTCAGCGGGGAGGATTCCGTTCTTGTCGGCGGCACAATGGAGCTGATCAACACAAGGTATACCTTCTCTCCGCAGAAATGGCTGGCCATGCAGTACCTCGTCGACAGGGCCTCGGCGTACGGCTACTCCCCCGAGGTGCAAAGGTTCGCGGTCTCGGTCGCTTCGCCCGAGCTGATGGGGGTCGCCCTTTCGCAGGGAAACGACTCTGTATGGGTCGGCTCCATCGAGGGGAAGATATTCCTGTCGACCGCCTCGGGAGGGTGGGGCGGTTTTGATCTCGTCGCCACGATCGACGGCAGGGTCAACGAGCTTTACATGGGATTGAACGGGAAGCTCATGGCCGCCTGCAAGGCGAAGGGAAGCGGGTACGGCAGGATTCTTTCGTCGATCGACGGCGGGCTCTCGTGGAATGTCGACAAGGACGGGAGCCAGGTGGGGATATATTCGCTGAACACGATCACCTTCTTCGACGACAGGTTCGGTTTCGCCGCCGGCGATTACGGATCGTTCCTCAATACGGCGGACGGCGGACTGAGCTGGTGGGTCGACGCCGCCCCCTCGCAGTTTTCGTACCGTAATATAAACGGGTCCGCGGCGACCGGTCCCGTCCATTTCTGGGTGGTGACCGACGGGGGGTACCTTTTCGAAAGCGTCAATCGCGGTTACACGTGGTCCGGCAGGCGTCTTACGACCTCCAGGCTGGCCGATATCGATTTCCATCCGTCGGGCAGGGGGGTCATTGCGGGCGACCGCGTCGTTTTCAGCACCGCCGACGGCGGAGGGACCTGGGCGCAGACGGCCATGGCGACCGACCTCAGATGCGTACGCATGGTCGATTCGCTGACGGCGCTCGCGGCCGGCGGCGGGGGATCGCTCTGGATGAGCGAGGACGGCGGTGTCACGTGGCGGGAGGCTGCGGAGGGCTGTTCGGGGGAAAAGGATATCTGGCGGTTCGCCGCCGGCGGCGACGAGCGGGTCTGGACGGCGGGGAGGAACGAGATCTCCACCGTCGATCCGGGTTGGAGGACCGGGGATCCGGCGTGCGGCCTGTACGAAATTTCCGATACGACGTGGGGCGCGAACGTCGTTTTCAGGCGTGAAGGATGGAAGGATCCGGGCCGGAGGGTGATTCTCTGCGGGCATTACGATTCGATGAACAGGGCAGGCGATCCGCTCCTTTGCGCTTCCGGCGCTGACGATAACGCCAGCGGGACCGCCTGCGTCCTCGAATGCGCCAGGGTGCTCGCCGGCTCCGCGCTCGAGAAGACGGTGGAATTCGTCCTTTTCGACGCCGAGGAGCTGGGCCTGGTGGGGAGCTCGAATTTCGCCGCCGGCGTCGACACGGGAATCGTGTACGAGGGGATCATCAACCTCGACATGGTGGGCGCCGATTACGGGGGCACCGGGGATATCTCCCTCGCGGCGGTCGACGGCACGATCGACACGATCCTCGCGCGGCTCCTTCTCGATTCGTCGGAGGCTTACGCCATCGAATATCCCCTCGACTGGCTCTACAGGAGCGAATCGGACCAGCCGATGAGCGACAACCTCGCCTTCAAGGGATTCGTCGACGCGCCCGCCGTGCTGCTCATAGAGAGCGGCTTCAGGGACAATCCCCATTACCACAACTGCACCGACCTCTTCGAATTCATCGACATGGCGTACGTGCGGGACGTCGCGAGGACGGCGCTCGGCGCGGTGGCGGCGATCGCCGGCTACGGGGCGGGCCCGATCTCGCGGGTCGTTCTGCATCAGAATTTTCCCAATCCATTCTTCTCGTCGACACAGATCAGATTCGAGATCCCGGAACGGATGAGGGTCGGGCTTTCCGTCTACGATGTGGCGGGCAGGGAGGTGGCGAGGCTGATCGACGAGTTCGTGGAGCCGGATCGTTACGTCTACTTATGGGACGGAAGAAACGACTCCGGCGCGAAAGCGGCGAGCGGGATCTACTTCCTCAGGCTGAAGGCGGGCGGCGCGACGCTGGCGCGGAAACTTGTAATCGTCCGGTGAAATCACCCCCGGTTTATTTCATGATCTCCATGTCGCCGAATACGAGGGACGGCCTTATGACGAGTTTCTGTCCGCCGCCTTCGGTGCCGGGGCCGCAATAATTGCATCCCTCTATCTTCCCGCCCTCGTGGTTGATGATCGTGCCGAAGAGGTTGCTGCCGCTCACGTCGTACGAGACGCATTCGGGCAGGTAGATCTTGATGTCGCCGAAGACGGAATGAAGGTCGAGCTGCCCGTAGCTGCCGATCCTCCTGACTTCCCGCAGGTCTATCGAGATCCTGCCGAAGACGCTCGAAACGCTCCCGCCGGAGAATTCCTCGCCGTCCACCTTGATGCTGATGTCCCCGAACGCGCTCGAATGCTTGAGGAACTCCGAGGAGGTCGTCATGGTCGTGTCGGTGAAGACCTGGAAATCGGGATCCTTCCCGGAATGCCTGCCGCTCCTCCTCAGGAGGCGGAATCCCCACCAGACGAGCAGGAGGGGGGTCAGCTTCAGAAGCGTTTCCCAGACGCTGAAAAAGAAGAAATTATGCAGCAGGAACAGTAATCCCGCGGCGATAAGCACTATCGCGAACTTGTTGTCTTTCCAATGTCTTCCCATGAGCTCCTCCAGTCTTCGGTCATTCCTGTTTCCCCTGGTCCCCGCCGCCGTCACGGTTGTTCCTCAGCAGAAGAAGAACGCCGAGAACCACCAGCACGAGTGGCCATACGTACCTGATGTAGCTGTAGCTCTGCAGAAGGAAGATCGAGCCGATGATCGTCAATATGACGGCCGGGATGAGAAGGCCCCTGTCCCGCTTGCCGAGCAGATACATCGCGTAGAAACCGAACGCCGGTCCAAGGATGAAAAAGGGCCACAGGATGTCGATGTTGCCGAATCGCATGTGGAGGTTCAGGATGATCCCGTATGTGAGAAGGATCGTTCCCGGCATTATAAGCCCGTCCTTGGTGCGGTCGAAGATGAACCCGAGCCAGAATATCAGCCCCAGCAGCAGGATGAAATAGGTCCACAGGACCTCCCAGTCCAGGTTTATCGCCTCGAAATTGTTCAGAACCGCGACGATGCCGATGAAGATGAGTATCAATCCCGGCACGATCGAAGGTTTCCCGTTCTTTTTCCTCATGAGCCTGCCTCCAGTTTCTCGAAGAATCTTTCGATATCCTCCTCGACGTTGTAGATGTGCGGGCTGAGCCGGACCGCGCCCTCCCTGAGGCTGCAGGCGACCGACCGCGCCGCGAGCCTTCCGTGTATGTCCGCGCTCTTCATCCGCGGGTGCGTGAAACAGATTATTCCCGAACGCTCGCCTTCCCCGAACGGGCTGGTGACTGTGTATCCGCGCTTTTCGAGACCCTCCGCCAGCAGCCCGGTCAGGAAAAGGATCCTCTCCTCCGTGATTTCAGGCCCGATTTCGAGAAACCTGTCGATGGACGCCCCGAGACCGTAGATGCCCTGGAAGTTGGAGGAGCCCTCCTCGAACCTCGCCGCGTCGCCCCGCCAGGTGAGATCGTAATTGAGGAAATCGCGGCTGTTGACGACGCCGGTCCAGCCCGGGTAGGCCACGTCGATCGTGTCGATCAGCTCCGCGCGGCAGTAAAATATGCCGATCCCGGGGGTGGCCAGCATGAATTTGTGGCCCCCGCAGGAAAGGAAGTCGATGCCGCAGCGTTTCACGTCGATCTTCAGGGCCCCGAGCGCCTGAATCGCGTCTATATTGAGAAATATCCCCCTGTTGCGGCAGTATCTTCCGAGCTCCTCGCAGTCGATGCGGTGCCCCGTCGAGAACTGAACGAGGCTGGCCGTGACCGCGCGTGTTTTCCTGTCGCAGACGTCGATCAGCATCTCCGCCGTGACGACCCCGTCGTCGGGCTCGACCATCCTCAGCTCGACGCCTTTTTCGAACAATCCCATCCAGGGATAGACGTTGGCGGGAAACTCGATCGACGGCATCACGACGTTGTCCCCCGCTTTCCACCGGATGCCGTTCGCGGCGAGAAGCACCCCGTGCGTGGTGTTTCTCGTGAAGGCGATCTCTCCGGGGTACGCGCCGATAAGCCTCGCCGCCGATTCCCTGATCGCCGCGACTCTCGCGCACACCTCTTCCTCGGCCAGGATCCCCTTTCGAACGAAGAGATCGTTCACCTCGTCGATCGCCGCCCTGACGCGCGTGGACATCGGGCTGATCGCCGCGCTGTTGAGATAAAGAAGTTCCTTTGTGGCGGGGAATTCCGTCCTGAAGCCGTCCCAGTTAATCTTTCCGGCCAACTCGTCCCTCCTGCGCTTCGGCGATTTTCGCAGAAGCGGGGGCCACTTACAAGAGTAAAGCGCCTGCGGGGGGAACGGGGCCCGGTGCTTCGGCCCCGCCTGAACCCGGTGACGCTCCGAACGATAGCGATGTGTTGAATACGGAAAACGAAGGGGGGATGTTTCAATCCGAATAGTCCGATTCATCCCAGAAGCGGGAGGGGAGCCGGATCAAGCCTTCCTCCCAGTCGAGAATTCTCCTGGCCTTGAGCCGCTTTATCAGCCTTGAAAAGGTTTCCGGCGCCGCCCCGATCGTCGAGGCGATGTCCTTCTTGGAAAGATCGACGTTGTAGATCTCGCGCCGCCCGTAATTTTCGATCAGGAAGCGGAAGAATCTCTCCTCGACGTCGAAGGAGGTAAGGTAGAGGATGCGGTCGGCGAGATACCTCTGTTTTTTCATAAGCATGGCGATGAAACCGTCGCGGAAATCGTCCTCGCCGAGGAGGCTCAGGAAGGTGCTCCGCGTTATCACGAACAGGGTCGAGTCCTCCATGGCGGTCGCCGTCACCGGATATCGGCCGCTTTCGAAAAGGACCGTCTCCGCAAAGGTTTCGCCGGGCGATATCACCCTTATCGTGACCTCGCGCCCCTCCTGGGTCGATTTGGACAGCCGGACCATGCCGCCGAGAAGGATGAAGAAATCCTTTCCGGGACCCTCCTCGACGAAGATAATCCCGCCGGCGGGGATTTTCCTCTCGAAACCGCCCGCCGCGACCTTGCCGACGAGGGCCTCGCCCAGCCCCGCGAATATCCCGGCGTTTTTTATCGCCTCATCCATCCGGTTCCCGCCGCTATTTGGGTCATCCTGAAAATCCGACCCGGCCTCGAACGATTTTCTTTAAAGACAGGAACAAATAAATTACATATACTTGACCCAGGTCAAGGCAAAGCTTCAGGGATTGGATTATTATCACGACATCGAATGACGGAACCGGGATTGTGTTCGTGTAACTTGTGAAGGGAGAAAGAGATGAGCATGTTCTGCTTCCAGTGCCAGGAGACGGCGAAAAACACGGGATGCACCGTGCGGGGTGTCTGCGGAAAGCCCGAAGGCACGGCGGGGCTGCAGGATGTCCTGATTTATGTCCTCAAGGGGATAAGCGTCTACGGCGAGCAGGCCCTTAAAAAGGGCGACCCCCTGATCGAAGAGGAAAGGTTCATCGCCGAATCCCTTTTCGCGACGATAACGAACGCCAACTTCGACGACGACGCGATAAAGGGATTGATCGGGAAGGGGCTCGATCTGAAGAGACGCCTTGCCGTGAAATACGCCTCCTCGTTCGGCGGGGCCCTCCCCGACTGCGCATCCTGGGACCCGAAGCCGGGCGTTGATCCTCTATCGAAAAGCGTCGACGCCTCGATCCTTTCGACCGGCGGCGAGGACCAGCGATCCCTGAGGAGCCTTCTCCTCTTCGGCATCAAGGGCATCGCCGCATACGCGCATCACGCGTCCGTGCTGGGGCACGAGGAGCCGGCGATATACGAATTCCTCGTCGAGGCGCTCGCCTCGATGACGAAGGAGCTCCCGGTCGACGAGATGGTCGCGCTGGTGATGAAGGCCGGCAAGACGGCGGTCGACACGATGGCGCTTCTCGACAAGGCCAACACCTCCGCGTACGGCAAACCCCGGATCACCACGGTCGACACCGGGGTCAGGGGGAACCCGGGAATCCTGGTCTCGGGGCACGACCTGAAGGACCTCGAGGAGCTTCTCGACCAGACCGAAGGGAAGGGGATCGACGTCTATACGCACGGCGAGATGCTCCCGGCCCATTATTATCCGTTTTTCGGCAAGTATAAGCATCTGGCCGGAAATTACGGCGGGTCGTGGTGGAAACAGGGGGAGGAATTCGCCTCGTTCAACGGCCCGATACTGATGACGACGAACTGCATCATCCCGCTGAAGGACGCCTATCGAGACAGGATATTCACGACGGGAATGGCCGGTTATCCAGGGGTGAAACACATCCCCGACCGCAAAAAAGGCTCGCACAAGGATTTCAGCGCGATAATCGAGCTGGCGAAAAAGTGTTCGCCGCCGGTCGAGATCGAGAAGGGTAAGATAACAGGCGGATTCGCGCACGACCAGGTCCTGGCTCTTGCCGACAAGGTCGTGGACGCTGTCAAATCGGGGGCGATAAAAAGATTCGTCGTCATGGCCGGATGCGACGGGCGCCAGAAAGGCCGCTCCTACTTCACCGAGGTCGCCGAGGAGCTGCCGAAGGATACCGTCATCCTGACCGCCGGGTGCGCGAAGTATCGCTACAACAAGCTCGAGCTGGGCGATATCGGGGGGATCCCGAGGGTGCTCGACGCCGGGCAGTGCAACGACAGCTACTCCCTGGCGGTCATCGCTCTGAAGCTCAAGGAAGCCTTCGGCCTCGACGACGTGAACAAGCTTCCTATCTCGTTCGACATAGCCTGGTACGAGCAGAAGGCGGTGGCGGTTCTTCTCGCGCTGCTCTATCTCGGGTTCAAGGGGATCCGTCTGGGCCCGACCCTCCCGGCGTTCCTCTCGCCGGCGGTCGCCAGGGTCCTCGTCGAAAATTTCGACATCAAGCCGATCGGGGACGTGGCCGGCGACATAGCGGCGATGATGGAAGGCAGATGAACGTAATACGCTAACCGCCATGCAGATACTGCGGCGGAAACTTCAAGTATAGGCCCGGCCCGGGGCATGCGAACCGGGCCGGGTTGTTTTTACCCGCGGGAAAATTCCGGCGCGGTGCAGATATCCTTTTACAGCCGAAGGTTTTATCGCTAAATTGCATGGTGACATGATCCCCGTGAGGGGAAATTTACCGGATCGACGGAGAAGAAAATGGCCGGCATCAGAAATTTCAGCATTACGGCGCATATAGACCACGGGAAGTCTACACTGGCCGACAGGCTCATCCAGTACACGGGGCTCGTCGCCGATCGCGATTTCCAGGATCAGATACTGGACAACATGGATATCGAGCGGGAGCGCGGGATCACGATAAAAAGCCAGACCGTGTGCCTCCCCTACAAGAGCAGGTCCGGGGAGGAATTCATACTCAACCTGATCGATACGCCCGGGCACGTCGATTTCTCCTACGAGGTTTCGAGGGCGCTCGCGTCCTGCGAGGGGGTCCTCCTTCTCGTCGACGCCAGCCAGGGGGTCGAGGCGCAGACCCTCGCCAACCTCTACCTCGCGATGGAACACGACCTGGCGGTCATCCCCGTCATCAACAAGATCGACCTTCCTTCGGCGGACATCGAAAATACCAGGGAGATGATCGAGGTCGACCTGGGGCTCGATTCCGACGGCGCCATTCTCTGCAGCGCGAAGGACGGGATCGGGATAGAGGACATACTCGAGGCGATAACGAAACGGATACCGGCGCCGCGCGGGGAGAAGGAGAAGCCTTTCAGGGCCCTGATATTCGACGCCCGGTACGACTCCTTCCGCGGCACGATCATCAGCTGCCGCATCGTCGACGGGACCGTCAGGGAGGGCGACATCATAAGGCTGATGTCGCTCGGCACCACGCACAAGATCGAGGAGGTCGGCGTATTCAGGATCGCGAGGGAGAAACGCCCCAGCCTCAGCGCCGGAGAGGTCGGCTACATAATCGCCGGCATAAAGACGGTCAGCGACACCAGGATAGGCGACACGATCGTGCACGACGCCGATCCCATGCCGCCGGCCCTCCCGGGATTCAAGGAGGTGAAGCCGGTGGTATTCTCCTCGATATACCCGATCGACTCGGATGAAAACTCGGCGCTCGCCGACGCCCTGGAAAAATACAAGCTCAACGACGCGGCGCTGATATACCAGAGGGATTCCTCGGCCGCGCTCGGCCACGGATTCAGATGCGGATTCCTCGGCCTTCTCCACCTCGAGGTCTTTCAGGAAAGGCTGGAACGGGAGTTCAACCAGGGGATAATCATGACCTCCCCCAGCGTGGAATACAAATTCATCCTGGCGAACGGCGACGAGGTCGAGGTCGACAACCCCGAGTATTATCCCGATCCGGGCATAATAGTGAAATCGCTCGAGCCTTACATAAGGGCCACGATGATGATGCCGGAAAGGTACATGGGCGCCGTGATGCAGATCTGCCTCGCGAGGCGCGGGGTGAACTCGCACTTCCATTATCCGACCTCCGGGCGCATAGAGCTTTTCTTCGAGATGCCGCTCGCCGAGGTGATCTTCGATTTTTACGACAAGCTCAAGACGGTCACGCAGGGGTACGGCTCTTTCGATTACGAGCTTCTCGATTACCGCGAGGGAAACCTCGTGAAGGTCGACATCCTCGTCAACGGGGAAAGGGTCGACGCGCTGTCGACGATAATCCACACCGACCGGGCCAGGACGAGGGCGAAGCAGATTTGCGACCGCCTCGCCGAGGAGATACCGAAACACATGTTCAAGATAGCCGTGCAGGGGGCCGTCGGAGGCAAGATAATCGCGCGCTCGACGATATCGGCGATGAGGAAGGACGTCACGGCGAAGTGCTACGGGGGGGACATCACGAGGAAGAGAAAGCTGCTGGAAAAGCAGGCAAAGGGGAAGAAACGCATGAAATCGATCGGAAAGGTCATGATCCCCCAGAACGCCTTCGTGTCGGTCCTGAAAACCAATGATGAATGACGATCCTCCGGGACTCTACCTGCATATCCCGTTCTGCGTCACGCGGTGCATCTACTGCGATTTCTATTCGGACACCAGGATCTCCATGGCGGGCCGCCTTCTGGGCTGCCTCGCCGCGGAGAATGCCCCTCGGGGGATGGGATTCTCCGCCTTCGACACCGTCTATATCGGCGGAGGCACCCCGTCGGCGATGCCGGCCGGATCGATCGCGCTGCTGATGGAACGCATCGGGGGCAGGTTCGAAACGGCCCCGGGCGCCGAGGTGACGATCGAGGTCAATCCGGACGACGTCACGGCGGGCAAACTCGCCGAATACCGCGGCGCGGGGATAAACCGGATAAGCGTCGGGGTTCAGTCGTTCGACGACGGCGAGCTGAAGTTCCTCGGCCGGAGGCACGACGCCCGCTCCGCCATTGGCGCCGCCCGCGCGATCCGCGAGGCCGGGATGGAAAACCTCGGCATCGACCTGATCTATGGATTCGCCGGGCATACGATCGAGAGCTGGAGATCGACCCTGGAGACGGCGCTCTCCCTCGGCCCGGAGCATGTCTCCTGCTACCAGATGACGATCGAGGGCCCGACCCCCATGGCGAGGATGCTCGCTGCGGGCCGCATCGAAGAGACGGGGGAGGAACTTCAGAGGGAGTTGTTCCTTCTCGCTTCGGCGGCGCTGACCGATCACGGGTACATTCATTATGAAATCTCCAACTACGCGCGCGGCGAAGGGGCGGCGTCGCGGCACAACGGGAAGTACTGGGCGCACGCTCCGTATCTCGGGCTCGGGCCTTCCGCGCATTCCTTCGCCGGGGGCGAAAGGTGGTGGAATCTCCCCTCGATCGAAGGGTACTGCGGAGGTGTGGAGGGGGGAGAGGGGCCGCCCAGGGGGAGCGAGCGGCTCACCGCGCGCCAGTTCGATCTCGAGACCCTTTATCTCGGCCTCAGGACGGCGAGGGGGCTGCCTCTCGGATTCCTGAGCCGTTTCCCGGCCTGGGAAAGGGCCCTGGAACGGCTGGAGAACGAGTCGTGCCTGAGGATCGAGGGAGACAGAGTCGTTCCGACGACGAAAGGTTTCCTTTTCGCCGACAGCCTGCCCTTGTTTTTCCTGTGATCCCTCCATGCCGCCGAAGGCTCGAACAAAGAATGATGCAGAAGGCGGGAAGCGACTCGGCAGGAGCGCCGCCTGCCGCGGCGGCCGTTCTCAGCGAAGCAGGACGAGCTTTCGATCAACCGAGACGCGGCCCGTTTTCAGGCGGCAGAAATAGACCCCCGAGGAAGCGGGGCTTCCCGCCGCCGTTCTGCCGTCCCAGACGATCTCATGGCGGCCGGCCGGATACGCCCCGTCGGCAAGCGTCGCGACGAGGGCCCCGGAGACGTCGTATATCGAGATGTTCAGATGCGCGTCCGCGCCGATCCCGAATCGTATCCTCGTCGACGGGTTGAAGGGATTCGGCACGTTCTGTTCGAGCCACGCGATGGGCGCCGGCGGGACGGAGCCGGTAACCGTCTCCGATATGTTGCGCAGCACCCAGTGATCGGGATCCATCTCGACGTCGAGCACCGGCGAGCCGGCCGCGATGTGGAACGATTCCGACGCCCCGTCGATCCACAGGACCGTGTCGATCGTTCCCGACAGCGTGGTTATCCTGAAATCGACCGGCATAGCGTAAGGCACCGCCTGGAGCTGTTCGACCGCGATGGCGGCGTGTTCCGCGCCGCCGGCCGCGCAGCCGTCCCATACGAGCGAATAGGAGGGGCGGTCCGTTCTCGTCAGCCACTCGTCGAAGAACCAGTCGAGCGGCGCCCCGTAATGCTCCTCGAAGATTCCCCTCATGTCGTCGGTGTCGGCGAAGGAGAACCTGAACCTCGGATCCTCGAGGTAGTCGCGCGCCGCGGCGAAAAATGGCGCGTCACCCATCACGCGTCTCAGCATGTGAAGGACCCAGGCGCCCTTGTGGTAGACGACGCGGTTGAAATAATACCACGGGTCGTCGACCGAGGGGTCGCGAAGGATCGGGCCGTCCCATGACCACGGCGTGTCCCTCGTTTCCATGTAACTCCTGAGGGTCCCCGGCGCGCCGACGTGCTCGAACCACAGGGCCTCGCAGTAGCTCGCCCAGCCTTCGTTGAGCCATATGTGCGTCCAGTCGCTGCATGTCACCATGTCGCCGAACCACTGGTGGGAGAGCTCGTGGATCCAGAGATAATCGTACTGGTGCGTTCCCATGACGAAAGCGGCGCCGTAGCTGGTCAGGGTTTGATGCTCCATCCCGCCGCCGATGCCGCAGAGGGCCACGCCGTATTTTTCGTCGACGAACGGGTAGAGCCCGAATGTCGACGAAAAGAACTCGAGCGCGGGGACCTGAATGTTGAAATCCTCGAGGGCCTGCGCCACCTTCGACGGCAGGACGTAATTCGTGATCAGCATCGTTTCGCCGGGCGCGTGCACGAAATGGTCGTCGAGCCTCACGTAGTCGGACGCGGCGACCGAGAAGAGATAGGTCGGCATCGGGTATTTCTCGCGCCACGAATGGCAGGTGTAGGGGAGCCCCCAGCACGTCGTGTCGCCGACTCCGGCGAGGGAGCCGTTAGACGCGGCGGTCAGGCCCTGTTCCACCGAGATGCGGATATCGAAGATCGCCTTGTCGTCCGGGTAATCCTTGCAGGGCCACCACGTCCTCGCGCTCCATGGTTCGCTCAGCGAATAAACGACGGGGCTCGTCCCGGATGTCCTGAAAAACAGCCCCGGGTAGGTCGACAGAGACGGATGGCCGCTGTACGCGATTTCAATGGTTACGCGCTCTCCGGCGGCGAGGGCGGAACGGAGTTCCACCGTGACGACGCCGTTTTCATGGATCCACAGCGGATCGGCCCCACCTTCCAGCGATATCGACTCGATCGAAAGGACCGGGTCGGCGTCGATATCGATCGAATGCAGGGAATCCGCGAGGCTCTCCAGGAGGATCGAGACCCTTCCGGCCACGAGCTGAGCGGTCCTGTCAATCGCGATATCGATGCCGTAATGGATCACATCGTAACCGGCCTGTGACGGAGTCTCGTCGGGCATCAGCAGCATCCTTCTTTCGAGGCTTCTGGCCGCCCGCATGGCATCCATACGCTGAACGATGTCCTCGTGTATGATGTCGAAGGGATCCTGAGCTTTCAGCGCCCCGGATGAAAGAAGAAGTGTCAGAGCCGCGAAGAGCGTTTTCTTCATTTTACAACCCCTTTATTTATACAAGGTTGCTCCAATGAATTATAGCATATTCCCGGGCGGCGGGCAAGCTCCGCCGCGCGACCCTGAACCGGTCCCGGGATTCGCGCGCCTCCCCGCCGCGGCCGCTCCCGGTTTTTATGGGTCAGTTTGAACTTGCCGCCGGAAGCGGGGCGATGTTACATTCCCGTGCACGGGAGCGGCTTGCGTGCTCGATTCGAAGTCATCATCCGGGCGGAGATATGCTTTCATTCTTTTCCATCTTCCTCAGGCACAGGAAAACCGTCATCCTCGTGACGGCGGGGGGCTTCGTCTTCTCGGCAGCCGCGAGCCTCGTCATCCCGCCGAGGTACATCTCGTCCGCCTCGTTCATACCCACGGGAGTCGAAAAGGAACTGACGGGATCCGGAGGTTTCTTCAGCAGCCTCGGCTCGCTCGGCGACACCTACTCGAGCCTTATAAGGGTCAGGAACAATCTCGTCATCGATTACCTCATAAGGAGCCGCAACATGTCCGGCCTCATGGCGGAGCGGTTCGGGCTGGAGGAGGAATACGGGGTCTCGAACCTCGACGAGGCGCGCGACAAGCTGCGCGAGCGCACGAGCGTCGTGGTGAGGGACGAAGGAGTGATCGTCGTCGGTGTCGAGGACAGGGATCCGGTGAGGGCGAGGGACATGGTCGCCGCCTACGTCGAATTCATAGACAGCATGATGACCGATCTTTCGGTTCGGAACATGAGCGACAAGCATTTATTCCTTGAAAGAGAGGCGGAATCGAGGAAGGCGAAGATCGCCCTGGCCGATTCGGCGATAAGCCGCTTCATGGCCGGGCACGGACTGTTCGAGATACAGAGCCAGGCGCTCGCGGCCCTCAGCGTGATATCGGAACTGGGCGCGAGGCGGAGCATGCTCGAAATGGAGAAGGAACTTCTCGAGATGTCGATGACGCAGGAGAATCTGCAGGTCGAAAGGCTCGACCTGGAGCTCTCGAAGATCCGCGAGAAGATGGACGGGCTCATCGCCGGGGAAGGGATGGAAACGATCTTCCCGCCGGTGAAGGAGATGCCCGCCCTGGCCTTGGAGTACCTTGCGCTGGCCGGCGAAAGGATGATGCAGGAATTCGCCCTTGCCTTCGTCCAGGTGAAGATGGCCGACGCCGCGATAGCCTCCTCGATGCGCACCGGCACGATAAGGCTGATAGATCCCCCGTTCGTGCCGGAGATAAGGGCGTGGCCCAAGCGCAAACAGATCGTCATGGTCTTCACGGCGGCGTCGTTCTTCTGGGCCTGTTTCGCGATTCTGCTGAGGGAACAGATCAGGGAGGGGCGGTTCGGATCGGGAGTTAATGAGGCTCCGGGCGGCCTCCCGGCCGGGGCGTCCCGGGGGCCGGCCGGCCCCGGGGGGAAATCGCGGCGATGAACGGTGATCTTCATCCGGGTGGAATGCCGGTCGGCAGGGTCGTTCTGTACGCCTTGATCCTGGCGGCCATCCTTGCGGCGGCCGTTCTGCTCCTGCCGCCCGGACTCGTCAGGCTCGCCGCCATGGCCCTGCTTTTGATCCCGTTCGTTTTCGTCGTTTTCGACAGACCCGGGTGGATCTTTTATATGCTCCTGTTCCTGTCCTTCTCAAACATTTATATCTTTTTCCCGCTGCCGGTCGTCAAACTGACCGTCCTCGCGCTGATCGCCCTCTTCGCGGTCTCCGTCGTAAAGGGGAGGAGCGTCGTCATTCACGACCTGCCCTTCACCATGATGATGGCCGCGTTCTTCCTTCTGGCCTTTCAGTCGATCGCTTTCGCGCGGGACGCGGGATCGGCCCTGATGAGGTTCGGATATCTCGCGAGATACATGATCTACCTTTTTTTCCTCGTTCAATTTTCCCGCACGAGGAGGGAATTGATTCACGTGCTCGCGGTGATCGTGGTCGGCGGCGTCGTCGACTGCTTCATGCCTTTCGTCGTCTCCCCGCCGGAAACGATGGCCAGCCTGTCCCTTCTATGGAACCAGGCGGTCCTGAGGTTCGAGGGGTACAACGGCGAGGCCAACATGTTCGCCTTTTCCCTGAATTTCCTGATTCCGTTGCAGCTCTTCCTGTTCGCCAGGCTTCGCAGGCCCTGGTTCCTCAGGCCGCTGATGCTCGCCGTGACGGGCGGCACTGTATTCGTCCTTTTCCTGAGTTTCTCGAGGGGGGCGTTCGTCGGCCTTGTCGCGCTGTTCATGGCCCTGCTGTTCATCGAAAGAAGGAACAAGGCGATCCTGGTCACCGGGCTCGCGCTGCTCGTCGCGGGGGCTATCCTGGCGCCCGCCGCCTACTGGGACCGCATTGGATCGATGGTCGAGGTCGGCAACAGCATGACCGACGACACGTCGATACTGTCGAGGCTGTATACGATGAAGGTCGCCCTCATCCTGGGATTGAAGAACCCCGTCTTCGGGATAGGCCTGGAAAATTTCCTGTTCTACGTCAACAGGTTCATCCCCTTCGGCAACGTCGTGCACAACAGCCTTCTCCAGGTCCTCGCCGAGATCGGGGTGATCGCGCTCGGGCTTGTCGTCGCGATGATCGTCTATAATTACCGGATAATCATGTCGCTGGCGCGGAAAAAGGACGACGGAGAGGCGGCCCAGATGGGAAGGATCCTCTTCATCCTTCCTGTTCACCCTGATTCTCCCGTCGATAGCCCGCCGCGTGTACGGCGATGAGGGCGGCCTGACCTCCGATGGCGCCGGCCGGGTGGCCGTTGCCGCCGGGGAAGGGCGTCCCGCCGGCGCGTGAACGGCTCCGGTCACTTCGCGCCGCCCGCGCCCTTGAGCTTCAGGTACACCCTCTCGAGGTCGTCCGAGGGAGGAGGCACGTTCGGGTTGAGCTCGGAGGCCTGCTTCAGGTGTTCGAAGGCTTCCGCGTAATTTCCCCGCTTCTCCTGAACGAGCCCCATGTTGTAATGAAGGTTCGGCGAAAGGGGATTCATTTCCAGGGCGCGCTCGAGAATCCTGTGCGCGTATTCCAGGTCGCCCGTGTCCATGGCAAGGGTCGCGCGATTGTTCATTGCGATCCAGTTGTCGGGCAGGATCGCGAGCACCCTGTCGTAATATTCCGCCGCCTCGTCGAATCGCTTCTCCTCGTGAAGCTCCGCGCCCTTGTTGAGAAGGGCGGAAGCCAGATTCGTCGCGTGCTCCCGGCTCCCGGGTTCCAGGGAAAACGCCCTTTCGTACGCCCCGACCGCCTCCTCGTACCTGCCGCTGTTGTTCATGGCGAAACCGAGCTTCGTCCACCAGGCGGCGTTCGTCGAATCGGCCCCGATGAGCCGGCCGAGCTCGTCCGCCGCCTCCTCGAACCAGCGCTGCCCGATGTAGGCCTCTACGAGATTCTCCGAATAGGCGCGGTCCCCCGGCTTCAGTTTCAGGGCTTTCATGAAATCGGTCACCGCCTCGACGTAATCCTCACGCTTCAATGAAGCCTGACCGAGCGCGAACCAGAATAGATCGTTTTCCGGAGCCTTCCCGGTCGCCCTTGTGAACCATTCCGCGGCGCCGTCGTAGTCCTTCGATTCCATCGCCCGAAGGCCCATGATATTTTCGGCCGATCCGGCGTCGAGGGGAAGCGCGAGGAGCCTCTCCCGCCCGTAATTCGCGGAGCTTCCGGCCGCCGCGAGCGGGATTACCTGCATGATGCCGGCCGCCGACAGGAGAACGAGAGCCCAGACGAAATCCCGCCGGGCGGGGAGAAGGGAGCCGAGTTTCCACAGGGAAAAGACCGCGAAAACGGGGCCGGCGGCTGCGAAAATATCCCACCTCAGGCCGTCCTCCACCCGTCCAGCCCCTGCAAAGATGAAAAGGGCCGCCGATACGACGAGAAGGAGGAGGAACCTTTCCTCGCCGCCCGAATCGGCGCTGTCCGCCGCATTCCTCTTATTCCGGCGGAAGGCGAGCGCGGCGGCGGTCAGCGCCGACGGCCCGAGTATCAGAAGCTCGTTGGCCCAGAGAGCCGGTAGATTCCCGGCACCTGCCGGCGCCGCGTTTCCGAGCCGGTCGCCGAGCGACCGGAGCATGTATCCCGTAGGCCCGGGTGCCCCGGCGTAACGGCCGAGGGCCAGGTCAAGGGCCAGCCACGCCGCGGCGACGACGAGAACCGCCGCGGCCGGACGGGCCGGCGAGGCCGCCCCACGCACCGCCCGGGCGATAAGCAGCAGCGCGCCGGGGAGAAGGAAGATGGCGGATGGATGGGTGAAGAAAGCGAGAGCGAAAAGGGCGAGAGGGGCGAAGACGCCCGTCCTGCCCCTGATATTGTAAAGGGCGGCGAGGATGAAAAGGGACGAAACGAGTATCGACGGGGCAGCGTTTCCACCGGCCCCGAGGAAAACGACGAAATATCCGTTCGCGGCGATGAAAAGAGCGGAAAGGAACCGGGTCCCGGACCGGGTTTCTTCGCCGTCCCCGTGAAGCCGCGCGATCGACGAGGAAACGATGATGAAGAGCAGTCCGCAAACGATCGAGGCGAGCGGTATCGACACCGCCGGTCCCGAGAAGAAGAGCGAGTTGACGAAGGTGTGCATCGCCTGGTTGTAAGCCGTGGCCAGGGGGGCTCCCGGTTTGAGCCATTCCCCCCTCTCGAGGAGGGACGAGAGGGATATGCCGTCGCCCCAGAAGCGGTGGCCAGACCTGAAGGCCCACATCAGCAGGGCCGCCGCCGCAAAGGCCGCGGCGAAGGCCCGGGCACGGTCCGATCCCCTCCCGGAGATCATCTCCCCGGCCTTGCATCCGGTCCTCATTGGAATCAGGAGGGCGAAAACCGCCGCAAGCGAAACCGCCAGGGTGAAAGAGACGCCTGCCCAGGCGCTCGAGCCCCAGAGATGCGAGGGCGCCCACAGGGAAGCGAGAAGGATCAGGGCAACATTTACAATGAAAAGTATCCTGACGACTCCGGTCATATGGCCTCGCTTCCCCTGCCGCTGCGCACGGCGGCGAGGTCCCCCTCGGAAGCGGCAACGATGACCGCGGCCGAGGCGTCCCCCGTGATGTTTACCACCGTCCTGCACATGTCGAGCAGCCTGTCCACTCCGAGAATGAGCGCGATCCCTTCCAGCGGCACGCCTACCGTCTCGAGGACCATCGCAAGGGTGATTATCCCGACTCCGGGAACCCCGGCCGTGCCGATCGAGGCGAGCGTCGCCATCAGAACGATGGTAACCATCGCGCCGAGCCCGAGGTCGATCCCGTAAACCTGCGCGATGAAGACCGTGGCCACGCCCTGGTAAAGGGCCGTGCCGTCCATGTTTATCGTGGCGCCCAGGGGCAGGACGAAACTCGACACCTCTTCGGATACGCCGAGATTTTTCTGCGAGCACTCGATGGTGACCGGGAGGGTGGCGTTGCTCGACGACGTGGAAAAGGCTATGAGCTGGGCGGGCCTTATCCCGCGGAAGAATTCGAGGGGGCTCATACCGGCGAAAACTCTGACGGCGGTGGAGTAAATAACCCCCATATGCAGGAGGAGGCCGGCGATCACGACGAGCGAGTAACTCAAAAGGGAAAGAAGGATTTCCGACCCGAACCTGCCTACCACCGCGGCGATGAGCGCCATCACGCCGAGCGGCGCCATCTTCATCACTATGTGGACCATCTGTATCATCGCTTCGCTCACGGCGTCGAAGAAGCTTATCAAGGGCCTTGCCCTGTCTCCGGGCACGAGGGTGGCCGCGATGCCGAAAAGAAGGGCGAAGAAGATTATCTGGAGCATGTTCGCCTCGGCGAGGCTCTCAACCGGGTTCTCAGGAACTATCCCCGTGAGCGTTTCGACGATGCCGGGCTTGTGGCTCGCTATATCGATGTTCTCGAGGGCTTCGGCCTGATACGACTTGAAGAGCGTCTCCCTCGTCGAGGCGTCGATGCCCGAACCGGGCTTGAAGACGCCGGCGATCAGCACGCCGATCGATATCGCGATCGCGGTGGTCACGATATAATAAGACAGTGTTTTAAGCCCTATCCTCCCGAGCTTCCTTATATCCCCGAGGCTCGCCGTCCCGACGAAGAGCGACGAGAATACCAGGGGAACGACGATCATCCTTATGAGGCGGATGAAGATCGTGCCGACCGGCTCGACGACGCCCGCGTCGGGCCCGAGTATGAGGCCGAGAGGCACTCCGGCGACAAGACCGGCGAGGATCTTCGTGTGGAGTTTGGTCCCCATCCATCGCTTGAATATATTCATTCGCTTTTCCGCTGCCCGATTGTGTCGCGCCCGTTCGGAGCCGGCCGGTACCGGCGCTCGAAATCACCGGAAATCCCTGATAATGTAAGATAAAACAGGGACGATTGAAACAACAATTAATCCATGCTCACGCGGACTTCCCGTCCCCGGCCGGCCGATGCGGCCCCCGGTGCTGCGCGAACGCGGACCGCGCCTCGGCCGGGAAGAGGCCGCCCGCGTCAAAGAGACGGGTAGGATATCCCGAACCTTCTTTTGTAATAGATTCTCGTCGCGATTATGACGGCGGCGAGAAGCGGGATGAAGAGGGGGAAGAAGAAACCAGCGGCAAGCGCGAAAACGAGCGTCGCGATCTTCGCCGGGAGAAGGATGCGGCCCGCCGCGGGTTCCTTCATCCCCGAGGCCGCCGCGACGAGCAATGGGAGCGAAAGCAGCGACGCGAAGAGCGCCGGGCGGTTTCCGACGAGGAGGGCCGAAGCGGCGGCGGCGCACATCAGGCCGGCGGCGATCCGCATGCCGGTCCCCGGCCCGGCAAGAACGCCGCTCGTCCCGAGCCCGCTCCCCCTGTCCGCCTCGATGTCGGCGAGCGCCGTGACCATGTGAACCGAGGCCACGGCGAGCGGATAGGGGAGCAGGACGACGTATCCTTCGATCGGGGCCCCGGCGGCCGTCCAGCCTGCCAGCGTGTTAAGCACCCCGCTTCCGGCCGCGTTCGCGGCGATGTCCAGAACGGCCCTCTTTTTCAAACGGACCGGTTCGACCGAATAGAGCAGCCCCAGAAGGAGGCTCGCCGACAGGATAATGAGAAATTTCCCGCTCATGAAGAGAAATCCGCCCGCGAGCGACGCCGCCGCGAGAAGGGCGGCCATGATCCGGGCCGAGGGAAGGCTTACGATGGAATGGGAGATCAGGAACAGCTTGTTCGCGGCAAGGTCTGTAGCGCGGTCCGTAATCTGGTTTATGACGTAAACGGCCCCCATAAGGGCGGAGAAGAGGGCGAGCCCCGCGGCGAGCATGACCGGATCGGGGGATACCCCCGCGGCCGGCCGCCCGTGCCGGGCGCCGAGAAGGAAGAATGTCCAGACGGGGATCAGGATCGTCGGGCGCAGCAGGAAGATGTAATCGAGCGCGTTAGCGCTTCCGGGCGGCGGGATGCGCGGCCCCGATCCCGCCGCCGGGCCGCCGCGGGGAGATGGCGGACCGGCGCCGCCGGCCCCGGGCGCCGGCGCCCTCTTTATTGCCTGATCCATGTCACCAGGTGGCGTTTCACCTTGCGTGTCGAGGTCTTGGGCAGTTCCTCGTTCCTGATCTGGAAATCGTACAATTTCTTGTAGTCCGGCAGGGTTTGCGAGAAGATCTTCACCTGTTCACCGATGAATTTCCTGATCGTTTCCTCGGTCGTGTTCCCCTTGAGCTCGTCGACGGTCGACAGCATATCGTAGTTCGGGACGATGACGGCGCCGGGCCTCGTATTTCCCCTGCGGTCTTCGACGGCCATCACGACGCATTCCAGGATGTAGATATTCCTGTTGAGGGAGGCCTCCATCTCGTCCGGATAAATATTTTTCCCTCCGGCCGTGACGATCACGCTCTTTTTCCTGCCGACTATCGAAATGTACCCCTTGTCGTCCATCTGCCCGAGATCCCCGGTATGCAGCCATCCCTTGACGAGGGCCGCGCGCGTCGCCTCGGGATTGCGGTAATATTCCCTCATCACGTTCGGCCCCTTGACGATTATCTCGCCTGTGCCGTCGGCGTCGGGGTCTTCGATCCTGACCTGGATGCCGGGAAGAGCCGGGCCTATCGTGCCTTTCCTCGGCCGGTCGAGCGGATTGACCGCGACGACGGGGGAGGCTTCGGTCAGGCCGTATCCCTGGAGCAGGGGCAGCCCCGCCGAGAAGAAGGCGTTCTCCACGTCCGGCCTGAGGGATGCGGCGCCGGATATGCAGTAATTTATCTTTTCGAGCCCGGCGGTGACGACCTTCCTCTCGGGAAGGGCGGGCGCCGTCTTCACGCCGAAGATCCTGTCGAATTTCCTCGCGATCGACAGGTATATCCTTTTAATGAGCCCCGGCGTCCTGGTCTCGCTCTCCCTGACCGGGGCGAGCATCGGGGCGAAATGCTCGAAGAAAAGCGGAACGCTGACAAGGATCGTGACCCCTTCCCTGACGATATCCTCCAGAACCTGCTTCGGTTTGACGGACCTCGCGAATGCGATGGCCGACCCGCTCGTCAGCGGGGCCAGGAAGACGCACATCGAGGAAAATGTGTGATGGAGGGGGAGGAGGCAGAGAAAGGTGTCCGCCGCCGTTATGGGCAGCCTGTTCTTTATCGACACGAGATCCGAGACGAGATTGCTGTGGAGCAGAACGGCCGCCTTCGGCTGGCCCGTCGTCCCGGAAGTGTAGGCTATCGTCGCGATGTCTTCCGGCCTGACGGCGAACCTGGCCCGCAGAAAGCAGTCGTCTCCCGCGGCGATCCTTTCCTTCCCCGCCGCCATGATCTCGGTGACGGTGGCGGCGCTGATATTGGAATCCCTTTCGCCGAGCACGATTATATCCGTGCCGGGCATTTCCTTCCCTTCGACGAGGTCCGCGTGGATCTCCGGCGAGACGACGAGGAACCTGGCTTCACAGTGCAGGAGGATGTGCCTCAGCTCATTCTCGGTCAGCGCCGTGTCGAGAGGCACGATGACCGCGCCCGACGCGGTCACGGCGGCGTAGACGACCATCCACTCGGGGCTGTTCGCCGCCATCAGGGCGACGCGGTCTCCGCGGGAGAGCCCCCGGGTGAGCAACCCGGCCCCCAGAAAAGAGACGAGCCTTCCGAATTCCCCGTAAGAAATCGACTGGTATCCCCAGGGATGCCGCTTCTTCAACATGACCGATGAGCCGTATTTCTCGACGGAACGGTCGAAGATGTCGGGCAGGGTCAGAAGGCCTTTATCATCGAAGGGTTCCAGCCTGGCGGATATTGTCTGATCAACCATTCACTAACACCCCCGGAGATGCCGCGTGAAGGCGGCTGCCGAAAAATCGAAGCAGGTTCAATCTATCATGCCGGCAAACCCGCGGCAAATCTTTTTATCCGGCCTTTTCCGGAAAAACCGGGGCTCGAAGGTTATTCCTCCGAGGGCCCCTCCCCGCGCGAAAGCGACCTTTTTTCCCAGTGCTGGTTTTTCGAAGGGAGCCCGCGGGTGTTCCTCGACGAGCTCCGGCTCGTTTTCACGATGACCCCGTCGAATTCCAGCAGTTTCCTTCCGATCTTGGCGTGAAGGGTCTGGATCGGGTCCTTGGACCTCCTGCATTCGTAGAGGGCGTTCGTGTAATGGCGGGGGAATTGCCGCATCATCTCGAATATGAAGTCGTGCGAATCGAACCTGTCCTCCATCCTGTCGAGAACGGTTTCAAAGATCTCGTCCCTGAACAGTTCCATGATTCCGCCTTCCCTACCACTTTTCCCTGTGGGATCGCGAGGGATCGTACTGGGTCCTCGGCTCCTTCGTCTCGGCCGGATGCCCGATCGCGACGAGGCTGAGGATGCCCACTCCGTCCGGGATATCGAGTATCCCCCTCACGGCGGCGACGCGGTCCTCCCTCGGGTGGCAGCCGAGCCAGACCGATCCGAGGCCGAGGCCGGTCGCGGCGAGGAGTATGTTTTCCGTGACCGCGGAGCAATCCTGTATCCAGAAGTCGGGCGATATGTCGAGCTGCCCGCATACCGCTATCGCCGCGGTCGCCTCCATCAGCATCTTGCCGTGCGGATGGGCCTCCCCGAGCCTGTCGAGGGTCTCCCGCCGGGTGACGAGCACGAGATGCCACGGCTTGAGGTTCCTGGAAGAGGGTGCCGCCATCCCGGCCTCCATGATCTTGAGAAGAGCGTCCTCCCCAACCGGCTCTTCGGGATCGTCGATCGAAGTATACAGCATCCGGCGGAAAAGGCAACCCCGGAGGCGCGGGGCCGGGGCGGCCGGCGTCAGCGGCCGCGGCGCGAGGGCCGCCCGCCGCCGAGAAGGGTCTCCCTGAGCGAGGCATAGAGGCGGTTTCCCAGTAGTTTTCTCGCGACCTCGAAGAGCCTGAACCTGATCGCGGCGGAGCGTGGGGGATTCCCCGAAACGACCCTTTCGAACCAGCTCCCGCCCGCCGATCTCATCACGGCGAACCTGTGAGCCGGGCGCCCGGGGACGAGCGAGGCGTTGAGGGCCGGGACCGAATCGAATATCCATCGGTAACCGGCGGCCCGGGCGGCCTCCGCGACGCGCCCGTCGATGCGCCCGCCCGGAGCGGAGATCGAATCCACGACGGTCCCCGTTATCTCCTCGAGGGCCCTCTTCGATCCGGCCAGTTCCCCGATAAGCTCGCCGTCATTCAGATCGGTCAGGAACCTGTGGGAACGGCCGTGAGAGCCGACGATCATCCCCGACGCGGCGAGCTCCCTTATCATCCCGGCGCTCATGTAGTTTCCGGCGCCTGTCCAGTCGGTGGTTATGAAGAAAATGCCCCGGAACCCGTGCTCGAGGAGGGCGGGGAGGGCGATCGAATGGTTCGAGGCGTGGCCGTCGTCGAAGGTCAGGACGACCCGGGGCGCGCCGTTCGGGGAAGGCGTCCGCGGATCGCGGGATGTGTCCTCTTCCGGCAGGATCACATCGGTTCCGGAATCGGCGAGAAGACGCATCTGGGCCCTGAAAATTTCCCCGGGCAGCACGTATACCAGCTCCCCCCGGGGCGCCCCCGCGACGGGATGCCGCGGATCCTCGAGGGCGTGGTACATCAGGACAGCCGCTGCGGTTTGGCTCCCGGTCACCAGATCTCCTTTCGTCCCGGCTTCACGAGCACGAGGAAGGCCAGGAAGGCGAAATAGTTTAGCGAGGTGAAGGTTCTCGAGAACGAACTGGCCTTGCGCATCAACGGGATCCGGGCGAGCGGCTTTTCGATAAGGGGCAGGAGCACCGCCGCCATCGCGGCGGCGAAAAAGAGGGTGTAGGCGGCGCTCCCCGCCGCCAGGGCGCTTGCCATCATAAGGACGAAAAAGAACGGGACGAAAAGCCGAAATATCTTGTGGGAGAGGAACTGCAGGAAGATCGGGTTTTTCCGCGGTGAAAGGAGGCCCGGCATCAGGTGGACGAGCTGGTAGTTTCCGAATAGGGTCCTGACCTTTCTTCTCTTTTCCTGGGTGTGATCGACCGACACCGTGTCCCAGGCGATCGCGCCCGATTCGAATACCGTCCGATACCCGCGAAGCACGATTCTCATCGGGATCATCACATCGTCGAGGATCACCTTCGGCGGAAGGGGGGAGAGAAGCTCCTTTCTCGCGGCGTAGATCGCCCCCGTCGCCCCGGCCGTCGAGTGGATCCTGCTCTCGGCTTTCCTTATCCATTTCTCGAGGTTCCAGTAGAGCCCCATGTCCGTCCTGATCGCCGTCTCCGAATCCTCATGGAAGACGAGTTCGCCGCTGACCGCTCCGACGTCCGGGTCGCCGAAATTCTCCAGGAGACGCGAGATCGCGTCCGGCTCGAATTGCTGCCTCGCGTCGGCGAAGACGATATATTCCCCCGCGGCCGCCGCGACTCCGGCGTTGAGCGCTCCCGGCTTGCCCCTGTTGCCTTCGAGCGCGATGTGGCGAAGGGCCGGCGCGGCTCGTCCACGGCCTTCGACGAGCGACGCGACTATCGAGTCGGTGGCGTCGGTGGAGCCGTCGGAGATTATTATGATCTCCATCCGGTCCCCCGGATAATCCTGGTTGAAAAGGTTTTCGATCCTTCGGGCGATGTTGCGCTCCTCGTTTCGGGCTGCGATCACGACCGACACCAGCGGAGCCGGCTCCAAAGGCTTCTTTCTCACCCTTCTCGGGAGAAGGAAAGACCAGCAATGGAGCAGGGCGGGATACCCCGCGTATGTGTAGACGATGAAGAGAAACGATACCCAGAAGGCCGCCCTGATCATTCCCTTTTCCTTCCCTCCGCCGGCGAACGCTGCCTCAGGGCCTCGTACGCCAGTATCGAGGCCGACGTCGACACGTTGAGCGAATCGGCGATCCCGAGCATGGGGATGGCGACCTTTTCGTCCGAAGCTTCGAGCCACGACTCGCTCGCGCCGGCGTCCTCGCTTCCGACGACGACGGCGCAGGGGGAGGCGAGGTCCGCTTCGGTATAAGGCAGCGAGGCCGCGGGGCTCGTCACGATTATCCTGATCTTCCTTTTCCTCAGCCAGGCGGCCGCCTCGTCCGGGGACGATTCGGCCGAAGGGACGGTGAAGACGGTGCCGAGGCTCGCGCGGATGGCGTTAGGCCCGAATATATCGGTACCCCCGCCCGTCACTATGATCCCCGACACCCCCGCCCCGTCCGCCGACCTGAAGATCGCGCCGAGGTTCCCGGGCTTCTCGACGCCGTCGGCGACGATATAGAACGGTTTTTCCCCGGGAGTGAGGCCGTCGAGCCCGCTCCGGGGCCTCCTGGCGAGAAGGACCATTCCCTCCGAGCCCTCCCTGTAGGCCAGTTTCTCGTACACTCTCGCCGTCACGCGGCTGACCTGCGCCTCAGCCTTCCCGAGGCGCGGGAGCACGGCGGCGAGGAAGCGGCCGTCCGCCACCTCCTCGCAGTAATAGGCGCCGGCGGGTTCGATCCCGCATCCGAGGGCGCGTTCAATCTCCCTCGTCCCTTCAATGACGATCAGCCCGGCGTCGTCGCGCCCGCGCCTCCTGCGAAGCGCGATCACGGCTTTGATCCCCGGGTTTTGAGGGCTTGTGATGAGGGGATGATCGGAATTTTTCATCGAGTACCCGACCCGGTATCCTTCGAAGGCCCCAGGGCCCCTTACCGGTTGAAATAAATCGATACCCTGTGGAAATTGCCAAGGTCGCCGTAGGGCGTCCAGGCGTAGTCGACAGCGAGTTTCCCCAGGATATTGACGCCGCCCCCGGCGGTGAAGCCGGTGTATTCCCTATCCTCTTCGCCGCAATACCCGGCCCTGAGGCTGACGAGATCCCTGAAGCACAGCTCGGCCCCGAGCGCGGGCGAGGCGTCGGTATGGCTCGGCTTCACGAGGTCCGCCGCAAGCGTGAGTCCTAAGACGCCCGGCATGACGGCCCGGTTCCAGGAGCCGCCGACAATGATCGTCATCGGGAGTTCCTCGTCGTGCGAGATGAATCTTATCTTCGGCCCGATATTGCGCACGGAGGCGCCGATCGAGATCGAAGGGAAGGGGAATGTGTAAACCGCGCCGATGTCCACTCCCGCGCCGCTCGCGGTATAGTCAGCTATCTTTTCCTGGAAATATTTTACGTTGATGCCGGCCCCGAAATTGTCGACCGGCGTGAAACAGAGGCCGAGTATTCCCTGGAAGCTGTTGTTATCCAGCATCTCCGTCGGATCCCCCGCCTCGTTGAAGCCCTGCACCTCGGGGGACGAGAGGTATGTCAGCGCAGCCCCGACGCTCAGCATCCTGTGCGGGCGGTGGCTGAGGAAGACGTTGTCGTAATAGGTGTCGAGAAGCCACTGGCTGTGGAATATCCCGATCCCCGTCCCTTCGGCCTGCACGAGAAGGCCGGGGTTGGAGATCCATCCGAAGGGATCCCCCCGCAGAGCCGCCGAGGCTTCCCCCATCGCTATCGATTTGGGGCCGACCGGGAGGCTCAGGTAGAGCGCTCCGGCCGTCCCGGGGCCGTCCGCCGCGGGAGCCGCCTGCGCGAGAAGCGCGATCAGGAAAATTGAGACAACTGTAGATTCTGATTTTTTCCGGGGAAGGAATTTGAGAAAGGTTTTTTTCATTCTTTCCGTTCCTGCGATTGACATATGATGTATCTTTTCCGCGAGACAGGCAACGCTTTTTTTCCCGTCACGGTTCCCCGTGATTTCCTGTCATTTCCTCTTGTATCCTGTTCCGGCTTGCGGGTCCTCTCCAGAATTTTTTCGCAACATGCATGCCATAAAAGGGTTCCTTCCGTCCGGCTGCGGCGCTGGAAGCGCGGCCGGGAGCCGGCGGGGCGTTGCCGGGCGGCCGCCGGGACATCTTTTCCTTGAAAGTCAAAGGATTAAGGGGAATACTTATTGCTCATCGGCGCAGGCAGCCGCCCGCGGGACGCGGGGAAAGGATATGCGGGTGATACTCACGCAGTTATACGCTCCACTCTACAGGAACCTGGTCTTCCCCTTTTACGATTCGGTCCTGAGGCGCAGGAAGACATACTCATATTACAGGGAGGTTTCACGCGTTCCCTGGCTTTCGGCCGACGAGATCGAAGGGATGAGAAGGAGGAGGCTTCGCGCCCTCGTCGAATATTGCGCGAGGAATGTCCCTTACTATACGCGCCTCTTCGCCGAACGCGGCATCGATCCGTCCGGCGTCGACGACGTGGGGGTCCTGAGGGAGAGCGGGATATCGATAACGAAGGAGGATCTCCGTTCAAGGAGCGGCGAATTCATGTCCGGGGAGTTCCGCCGCGAGGACCTAGTGTGCAATTTCTCCGGCGGCACGACAGGGGTGCCCCTCCCGCTGTACAAGACGATGGATTACTGGTGCATGCGAATGGCGATAAAGCTGCGGTCGGAGGACTGGATAGGAAAGCGCCCGGGAACGCCTTCGGCCATCATCTGGGGTCACAAGCCGAACCTCGGGAGGATCGCCATGGCGAGGCTTCAGCTTTACTGGAATTTTCAGAACTACAGGTACCTTTCGGCCCTCGATATCGGGGAGGAGAGCCTCCTGAGGTATGCCGGCGACATAAAACGCTACGGGGCGAGGTATATCGAGTCGTACGTAAACCCGGTCTACCTTATGGCGAAGACGATCGAGAAGCACGGCATCGATCCTCCGCGTCTCGACGGGATCGTCACGGGGGCCGAGACGCTCCGCGACTTCCAGAAGGAGAAGATGGAGGAGGTTTTCGGCTGCCCGGTCTACGACAGGTACGGATGCTCCGAGTTCACCAATATCTCCTGCGAATGCGAGCGTCATCGGGGCCAGCATATAAACGCCGACAACCTCTGGGTGGAGGTAGTCGACAGGAATGACAGGCCGGTCATCGGCGAGGAGGGGGAGGTCGTGATCACAGACCTGATGAACTTCGCGATGCCGTTCGTACGGTACCGGCTCGACGACACGGCTGTGATGACGAACAGGAAGTGCGAGTGCGGCAGGAACTTCCCCATGCTGGAAAAGGTGATAGGCAAGACGACGGGCATATTCAGGGCTCCGGACGGGTTCGAGGTCCATGGCAAGTATTTCCAGTGGATCCTTTACAACGTTCCCGGCATCTTCAGGTTCCAGTTCGTGGAGAAATCCTCCAGCCGCGTGCTCGCCAGGATCGAACACGACGGAACGACAACCAGGGAGGACACAGAGAGGCGCGTGAAGGAGGCGTTCGCGGATCTCGCCGCGCACGGGGTGGGCATCGCCGTCGAATTCGTCGACAGCATCCCGCTGACGAAAGCCGGGAAGATGAACTTCTTCGTTTCAGAAAGGGAAGTACGGGATTGAAGATAGTGCATGTCCTGAGAAGCCTCGAATTCGGCGGCGCCGAGAAGCTCGTGCTCGAGCTCGCCCGAAGGCAGAGGGAATCCGGGATCTCCTCCGTCGGCCTTGCCTGCCTGAACGGCGGCGGCATTCTGATGGATGAGGCTCTTTCCGCCGGGCTTCCCGTTACGGTGACGGGAACCGGGCCGATCCGCTATCTTTCCGGCATCAGGAACCTCGTGCGGTATTTTCGCGAGGCCCGGCCGGACGTCGTTCACACGCATAATTTTCTCTCGCACGTGCACGCCGCCCCGGCGGCGAGGATGCTCGGCATCCCGGTCGTGCACACGAAGCACGGCAGGGCGGTAAGCTCTTTCGGCTGGTCGCCGCACCTTCGAAGATACCTCTACGGGCTCGCCGACGCGATAGTCGCGGTCTCCGAGGAGACGGGGGATATCTTCTCCAAAAGAAGCGGGATCGAACGCTCCGGGATAAAGGTCGTCTACAACGGGATAGATACGTCGAGGTACGCCGGCGCCGTCCCCGCCGGCCCCGGGATGCCGGGGATGGACGGCATTGGAAGCGAGACGATCGTGTTCGGATGCGTTTCGAGGCTCGACCCGGTGAAGGATCACCCCACGATCATCCGCGCCTTCGCCGAGACGGCGGCGGAGCACCGGGACTGCGCGCTTCTCATCGTCGGAGACGGGCCTGAGCGCGGCAGGATCGAGAGAATGATCCCGGAATATTCGCTGCAGGGAAGGGTCATCATGCCCGGGTTCACCGCGGAGGTCCCGAGGTATATAGCGGCGATGAGCATGTTTCTCCAGCCCTCCCTCGACGAGGGGCTTTCGCTGACGATACTCGAGGCGGCCGCTTCGGGAGTCCCGGTCGCCGTCACCCCGGTCGGGGGGACGCCCGAGATCGTCGAGCACGGGGTCACGGGCACCTTCGTCGATGTCGGGGACTGGAGAGGCCTTTCGAC
The DNA here is from genome assembly GCA_025453655.1 of Candidatus Krumholzibacteriia bacterium. Classification (GTDB taxonomy): domain Bacteria; phylum Krumholzibacteriota; class Krumholzibacteriia; order Krumholzibacteriales; family Krumholzibacteriaceae; genus JALOPX01. The sequence goes on along the minus strand of JALOPX010000020.1, from coordinate 4,053 downwards.
CGTCATGAGCGGGTTCATCCGGAGCCCGGAGCATTACAGGAAGATGGCGGAGAAGGCGCGCGAGAGGGTCGAGGAAAGGTTTTCCCTTAAAAGCATGGAGTCGGCGTATCGTCTCATCTACGAAGAGGTAGCCGGAAAGGGGAGGAAGGACTGATGGGAAGGATCTATGGAGCGGTTCTCCTGGAGGCGGCCGGCGGAGGGCGCAAAGCCCCCGGCGATATCGTGCGGGCGATGTCGGAGGCCGCCGGGGGAGGGGCGGGGGCGGCCCCGGCGATCTACGGGAATGCGGCGGGCCTTGCCGCGCTCGGCGCGTCGGGGAGCGCCGGCGGTTTTATCGCCGGTGTTACGCGGGAGGAGGGAGGCGACCGCATCGTTTCCTTCTGCGGGTACATGCCGGGCCTGAAGGAGATCTTCACGCGCAAAGGCATGGATTCCGGGATCGAGACGGGAGCGGGCCTTATCGCCCTCTATATCAAGGAGGGGCCCCGTTTCCTGGAGGATCTGCCTGGAATGTTCATGCTGGCCCTTTACGACGGTCCGGCGGGGAAACTGGTGCTGGCGTCCGACAGGAACGGGTACTTCCCGGTTTATTACTCGTCTCTTCACGGCAGGTTCGTCTTTTCCTCGTCCCTCAGGGCCGTGGTTTTCTCGACAGGGAATCCGGCCGCCGACCGCGGCGCCCTGATGGAATACCTTTTCTTCGACGCCGTATACGGCGGCGCCACCTGCTATTCGGATATCCGTCTCCTTCCCTACGGAGCATATCTCGTCCTCGATACGAAGAGCCTGAGGATCGAGACCTACAGGTATTTCAGTTACGAGGGCCTCTTCGATATCGACCGTTATGAGGGCGCCAGGCGGATCGACGCTCCGGCTGCGCTCACCTCCGTCATGAGGGAAAGCCTGGGGCGGATCAGGGAGCAGGCCCCCGAAGACACATTCGGCCTTCTATGCGGGGGCGGAATCGACTGCAGTTACCTCGGCGGCGTGATGAAGGAGATCGGGATGAATGTCCCCATCTTCTGTTCGAGCGTCGCCGACGTCGCCGTCTCCGAGGAAAATATGGCGCGGACAACCGTTGAAAGGCTCGGCACCGGTTTTCACGTGGCCCACCTGACGAGCAGGAATTACTATCCGAGGCTGCTTAGAAGCATAAGGGACTTCGGCCAGCCGATCGCCCATCCGAACCTTGCCCGTTTCTATATCAGCGCGTGGAACGCAGGGCGGCACAACAGGCCCAACCAGATCAAGGGGGTCGCGAGCGACCTTCTTTTCGGGGGGCAGGGGAATGTGCGGTCCTTCTACAGGTACCTCAGGCTGTCGAAGTGCCTTTCCTTCGTCCCCTCCGGCGCGAGGCGTATTCTGGCCTCGGCCTTCGAGCCCCGGCAGAAGACCGATCTCGAGCTTAGGCTGAGAAACCCCCTCGCCTCCCTTTCCTCGATAGGAATGGGAAACCTGGAGAGGGGGGCGGCGCGTATGCGCATGCTCCGGGCCCTGGACGGGCTCCGTGACGCCGACGAAAGGGCCGTCAAGGCCCTCATGATGGAAAACCTCTGCGAATACCAGCAGCCGCTGCTCAACAGGCGGCACGAGATGGCCGAGCTGCACGGCCTGGCCCTCTGGTTCCCCTTTCTCGACACGGAGGTGGTCAGGTTCGCCGTCAATCTTCCGGTCGGAGCGTGCGTCGGATGGAACACCTCGAAAAAGGTGGTGCGCGAAGCGGCGAAGCCCTTCCTCGGCGGAGCCCTCGCCTCACGCGCGAAGTGGGGGGGAGACGTGCCTACGGCGAAATGGGTGAGGCCGCTGAAGTTTTTTCTCGATGACGGATTCATCGCCGCCAGCCTCGGATTCGATCCGTCCGTCATGGGGCCGGTGCTGGACGCCGACATCAAGCTTCTCTGGAACCTCGTCGACATCGAGCTATGGGGGAGGATGTGCCTCCTCGGCGAGGATCCGCGCGATCTTCTCGCGGCGATGAAAAGAAACGGACTCGAAAGCGATCCCTTCGAGTCCGATCCCGAACCTTCAGATCATTGATCCCGGCGCCCCGGCCCCGTTTTTCGCGGGAGCCTCTACGGCGCGGGCCGGCGGCGCGGGGTGCGCCGCTTGTTCCAATCTCAGTTGTCCCCCCTGTCGATGCCGACCCCGCCCGGTACCGGCGGAGGCAGCAGATCCTCTCCGAACGAGACGGGCGCGAAGAGGACCCCTTCGCCGTCGCTCATCGCCGAGGTTCCCTCTCCAAGGGCGCTTCTCGAAACGGTCACCGACGCCGAGGCGCCATCGGCCGTCCCGGCGAGATAGAAGGTCGTGTTGGGGGGAAGGTTGCAGATATAGACCTTCACCACCTCGCTGTAGCGGTTGAAGGAGAAATTCACGTCGTTCAGGGTGAACGGATCCCCCTCGGGATCGTTGCTGAAACCCACGAGGTAATCGACCGGATCGGAGCCGCTCTGGAAGGCGGATGCCACCATGCCGATCCTGCTCGACGTGACCTGGGACGCGTTCAGCGAACCGCCGGCCTGAGCCACCTTGAGCACGTGAAGGAATGAGCTGGAGTTGACGGTGCCGGGCACCCTGACCTGGAGGTAGGGCAGGCCGTTCGTGCCGGTCGTGAAAGTCGCGCCGACCGGCCACGCCGTCCTGATGAGAAGATCCGAGACGCCGTTCGTCGTCCTGTAGTTCCCCCCCGTCTGCGTGGGGGCGTTCTTGAGGTAGACCTGGAAGGCCTTGTCGGTCGCCGCGTCGAACGACGTCCCGCGGTCCATCACGACGAGGGTCTTCTCCTTCTTCAGCAGGAGGAACTCGCGCTCCTTGTGGGACACGGTGTTGTTCCTGTAGTCGGGCTGGGCGATGTAGGGGCTGCTCATGTCGCCCGCGTAATACAGATAATCCGAGTCGTTGAAAAAATGCTCTATGACCGAGGCGCCCCAGTACAGTTTCCTGTCCTCCGACAGCTGGATGTACATGACGTTGTGATGGATGTCGCTCACGAGCTCGTTCTGGCCCGTTTCGGTCGCCTTGTCGGGGGCGAGCGCCCCGCCGTCGTAGATCACGAAATTGCCGAGCCCGTTGTGGGCGTGATCGGTGTTGAGAAGGCCTATCCTCATCGAGATCCAGCAGTCATCCTCCCGCCATCCTTCGCGCCAGATCAGGATCTGCGAGCCGTCGGCGTGGTAATGGTCCGGAAGTATGCCGTCGTAGTTTATCTCCTGCAGGCGGTCGTCGTACCAGAGAAACTCGTTGTAGAGCTTGTAGTCCGAGGTCGTGTTCGCCGAATAGTGATTGACCCAGTACTGCCCGTAATTTTTTTCCGCGCCCCCGCTGAGCGCCATGGCGAAAAGCACCGGTACCCTTATCTTGTCGGTGATGGTCATCGTCCCCGCGCCGTCCCCTTCGGAGAGTATGTAATCCCCGCCGGGGTTGGTGGCGTATATGTGGAAAAGGACGGCCTCCGACGGGAAATCGAAATCCGGATGAGCGCCGGGATCCTCCGCGGAGCGCACGGCGAGGACGAGGGAGAATATGAACTCATAGTTGACCCCGCCGTAGCTCGTCCCCTCGTTCCACATCCCGCCGTTGGCGCGTCCCGTCGTGTTGTCGCTCACGGCCCAGGCGACTTCCTCGCCGTTCGTGTACTTGACGCCCTCCGTAAGCATCACGCGGGCCTGGTCGATGTAACGCTGCGCGTTGGCGTTGTGCCCGTATATCGCGTAACCGGTCGTCAGCAGGGCCCAGGCATGCCCGTAATAATAATTGTTGGAAGGATCCTGCCAGGCCCACGGGGTCGAGCTGATGATGTAGTTCGCCCAGTAGTCGAGCTGCGAGACGAAACGCGTCCTCTGCGTCGACGTCATCGCGTTGTAGCACCAGTCGAGAACGAGGGCGACGGCAGGCACGAGGTACCTGTCCGTGTAGAAATTGTCGAATCCGGGCCAGTTGTTCGCCGTATACCCGGTGTACGGATTGTCCAGTCCATACTCGATTATCTGAACGGCCCGCGAGGAGTACGCGGTGTTCCCCGTCAGCTGGTACATCAGCGCGTAGTTGACCGCC
>JALOPX010000120.1 GCA_025453655.1 Candidatus Krumholzibacteriia bacterium | reverse complement strand
TTGCCAGAGCGATGGCCCTTGAATACATACTCGCGAAAAAGAGAATCTGCATAAACGAGGGGGAATTGATAGTCGGCGAGCGCGGGCCGGGACCGGGAAAGACCCCGACATATCCCGAGATATGCACGCACAGCCCCGAGGATTTCGCCATGCTGTCCGGAAGGGAAAAGATCAGGTTCGCCGTGTCCGAGGAAACCTTGTTGGCGCAGAAGGAAAACATCATTCCATTCTGGAAGGGAAGATCGATCAGGGACAGGATCTTCGCTGAGGCGGGCGGGGAATGGAAGGCCGCGTATGAGGCCGGGATATTCACCGAGTTTCAGGAACAGAGGGCGCCGGGGCACACAGTCCTGGACGGAAAGATATACCTGAAGGGATTCGAGGACTTCAAAAGGGATATGAACGAATCGCTGAGCGTGCATGACCGGCTTTCCGGCCGGGGCGGCAACGCGTGGAGGGCCGAGCTGGAGGCAATGAAAATTGCGGCAGACGCGATAATGATGTTCGCGGAAAGGCACGCGGACGAGCTCGATGGGCTTGCCGCCCTGGAAAAGGACCGGGCCAGGAGGGCCGAACTCGAGGAGATGGCAGGGATCTGCCGCAAGGTTCCCCGGAACGCCCCGGAAACCTTTCACGAAGCGCTGCAATATTACTGGTTCGTTCATCTCGGGGTCATCACGGAACTCAACACCTGGGATTCGTTCAACCCGGGAAGGCTCGACCAGCATCTTCTCCCCTTCTACAGGAAAGGGCTTGCCGAGGGAACATTGACGAGAGAGAGGGCGAGGGAGCTGCTGCAGGCCTTCTGGATCAAATTCAACAACCAGCCGGCTCCGCCGAAGGTGGGGGTCACGGCGCAGGAAAGCAACACGTACACCGATTTCTGCCTTATAAATCTGGGCGGAGTGACAGCGGAGGGAAAGGACGCGGTCAACGAGCTGACCTGGCTGATTCTCGACGTGATAGAGGAGATGCGCCTGTTGCAGCCGAGCTCCATGGTCCAGGTCAGCGTCCATAATCCGGATGAGTATATTCACAGGGCGCTTCGCATCATTAAAACCGGGTACGGACAGCCCTCCGTTTTCAACACCGAGGCGATCATAGGCGAGATGCTCAGGCAGGGCAAGAATCTTGAGGACGCGAGAAACGGGGGAGCCAGCGGGTGCGTCGAGACCGGCGCGTTCGGCAAGGAAGCCTATATCCTGACCGGGTATTTCAATCTTCCCAAGGTGCTTGAAGTGACCCTCAATGACGGCGTCGACCCGCTCACGGGAAGGATGGTCGGAATAAGAACCGGAGACCCGGCGTCATTCGGGGCTTTCGACGAATTTTATTCGGCCTTCAAAAGGCAGTTGAAGTATTTTATCGACGTCAAGATCGAAGGGAACCTTCTCATCGAGAGACTCTGGGCCGAATCGCTCCCGGCCCCGTTAATGTCGGTCCTGATCGACGATTGCATATCGAATGCGGTCGACTACAATGCAGGCGGAGCGAGGTACAACACCTCGTACATCCAGGGCGTAGGGCTCGCCTCCGTCACGGATTCCATGACTTCGATCAGGCTGAACGTGTTCGAGAGGAAGCTGGTCGGTTTCAACGAGCTCGCAGCCGCGCTGAAAGCCGATTTCCGAGGGTACGAGGAGCTTCGCAGGGTCATGCTCGACGAGACTCCCAAATACGGCAATGATGACGACTATGCGGACGACATTATGCGTAGTATTTTCGAGGACTATTTCGCCGCGGTCGACGGGAGACCCAACTTCAAGGGAGGGGCCTTCAGGATAAACATGCTGCCTACCACCTGCCACGTATACTTCGGAAGGATGACGGGAGCGTTGCCGGACGGGAGGAGGGCGAAAACCCCGCTTTCCGAGGGGATATCGCCGGTTCAGGGGGCGGACAGGGAGGGCCCGACGGCAGTCCTCAAGTCCGCGGCAAAATTAGATCACCTGAAAACGGGAGGAACGCTTCTCAACCAGAAATTCACTCCCGCCCTGCTCGGGGACGAGGAGGGGATGGCAAAGGTGGGGGGGCTGATTCGGGCTTATTTCGGCATGATGGGGCATCACATCCAGTTCAACGTCGTTTCCGCCGATACCCTCAGAAAAGCTCAGAGAGAGCCGGAGAGGCACAGGGATCTTATAGTGCGCGTCGCGGGGTACAGCGATTATTTCGTCGATCTCGGGACGGATCTTCAGGACGAGATCATAGCGCGGACCGAGCACGGGACGGCTTCATGAGGGACGGAGAAAGAGGAATGTCGACTCGCCCCGGAGACGATCGCAAGAGGAGCAGCCGATTCATTATCCCGGCTTCTATTTTTCTTGTGGCGCTCGCGGTGAGGCTGGCATATCTGCGCGGGATATCATCGAGCCCCGCTTTCGGCGTTCCCATAGTCGATTCTTCCACCTATTGCGATGTCGGCAGAAGGATAGCCGGCGGCGAACTGGATCCGAGGCTGTTCTGGCAAAGCTTCTTTTATCCTTTGTATCTCGCCCTCGTGTTTTTATCGGGCGGATCCATCCTTGCGGCGAAGGTTGTCCAGCTCGTCCTCGGGGCGGCCACGGCCGTGATCGCATACAGGCTCGGGACGGCTGTCTTCAACGAAAAAACTGGTCTCATGGCGGCCGCGATGGTCGCGTTGTCCGGGCCTTTGATCTTTTTCGAGGCAGAGCTTTTAGCGACCGGGTGGGAAGCCTTCTGGGGCGTCGCGGTCGTACTGCTCCTCGTGCTTGCCTCCAGGGGCGGGAATCAGGCGCACTATCTTTTCGCGGGAGTCTCGGGAGGCATGTCCGTCCTGACACGGGCGACCTTTCTGCCTTTTTTCGTGCTGGCCTCAGCGTGGCTTCTTTATCTGACATGGAAAAGGGGCGATCCTGTTGCAGGCAAGATATCGCGAACGGCATTGCTCGTCTTTCCCTTCCTTGCCCTCATACTTGCGGCCGCGTCCCTCTCATACAAGGCCACGGGGCACTTCAGCCCAATCCCGAAATCAGCATCGATAAATCTTTACATCGGCAACAATCCGGACGCCGAAAGGACTTTGGCGATACGCCCGGGATCCGAGTGGAGGGACTTGACGAGGGAGCCGGACAGGCTGGGCATACATACCGATGCGGGGCACAGAAAATATTTCATGGACAGGTACAGAGAGTACCTTGTCACACAACCCTGGCCTTTCGTGAAGGGATTGCTTGGCAAGACAGTTCAATTCGTCAGTTCAAGGGAGCTCCCGAGAAACATCGATCTGTATACGGCGCGGAAATATTCCGCCGTCATGTCCCTGTTGTCATGGAAATGGAAGGGATTCGGGTTCCCCTTCGGGATAATTCTGCCGCTGGCCGTGATCGGCATGGCGGTCAATTTCAGGAAGGTTCCGCCGCCGATGATCATTTTCCTGGCCGCGTATCCGATGTCGATCATATTGGTGTTTGTCTCTTCGATGTACCGTACGGCCGTGATACCGGTCATATCGGTCGCGGCCGGGGCGGGATTGCTGGCGCTTTTCGAATCGGCGCGCGCGAAAAATCGTAAAATACTGGCGCCTGTGGCGGCGATAATCCTTGTCACGGCGGCGATTTCCACAATCCCGGGGCCGTTCGCGGCCGAAAAGAACGATTACGATGCCGAGTTGCACGCCTGTGTCGGGTACGAGCTGGGAAAGATGAACAGGCTCGAGGAAGCGGCAGCTCAATTGTCGCACGCCATTGAACTGGATCCGGATTACGCCACGGCACGCAGGATGCTCGGGAACGTGCTGAACCAGCAGGGAAAACCTCAGGAGGCGCTTCCGCATTTTGAGGCGGCCCTATCGGCCGATCCCGGTTCATATCTGGCGCGTTACTACCTCGGAATGACCTTACTCCGCCTGGGACGAAGGGAGGAGGCCACGGGGCATCTGAGATCGGCGCTCGCCGGCGCGTCGGCCGCGGGTGAAGGGCAACTCGCGGCCGTCATAGGGAAGATACTTCAGGACAGCGGCGGCAATGAGTGAGCATGTCGATATTGATGAAGGAAACGTCCCGATCAGCGAACCGCATCGCTTATGACGATCGATGGAATTCTGGTGCCGGAGGAGGGAATTGAACCCTCATGGTACTAAGTACCGGGGGATTTTGAGTCCCCTGCGTCTACCAATTTCACCACTCCGGCACAAGCGGAAAATAGGTTTTGCCTGCGAACGGTGTCAAGGTTAATCTGAAATCGCCTCCTGCCCTCGTATCCTGCCGGGATTTTTCCACTTGACGGGCAGGTTTTTTCTGATAATATCACGTTAGTTGGGGTTGTAGCTCAGCTGGGAGAGCACTTGACTGGCAGTCAAGAGGTCACGGGTTCGATCCCCGTCAACTCCACTTTTTCTTTTTTTGCCTGATTACAAACCGAACAGACGGGATAGATTCTTTCAAGGATGCGTATCGCCATGGAAGATCGGAGTGCGCCGGTTGCTTTATGCATTTTCGAGGACAGCCGCTATCCCAATTTCTTTCCCTTATCACTCAACAAACCCGTTTTCGAGCTGATCTGCGGGACACAAACGCTGAGGGAACGCATCGTCGCCGAGGTCAATCCCGAAAGGACCGTTCTCGTCTGCCGAAACTATCTCGCCGATGTTTTGTCCGGGGAATTGTCTCTGGATCCCGGGATGAAGGGCGTGCTCGTCAACGAACTGCCTGAATCCGACATTCTTTTCGTGAACGGCAGGCTGCTCGCGTTCGGCGACGAATTCAGCGGGTTGATGAATGGTATCGAGATCAACTCGGTGATCGACAAGAACGGCACGCCGGTGGCGGCCCTCCTTCCGCCGGAAAAAGCCTCTAAATTCCTGGAATTCATAATGGAGTCTCTCGACGACGCCGATGTCGCAAGGGTTTTTTCCGTGTTGAGGGACATTTCCGGCCAGGACGATGATAAGGATAAAGGTTCTTTCGATCGGATCGAGCGTGAAAGGGAGGGGGCTCTGGCAAAATGGTGCGGGGAAAACGGCATCCGGATGGAAAAAACGGGCTTGAAGCTTCTATTTTATTACTGGCAGCTTATCGACGAGAACAGCAACTGCATCGTGGACGATTTTCAGAAGAGTCCCCTTAGGGGATACGCGCCGGAATCCGAGCTTTTCAGGGGCGTGGACATCATAAACGAGAATGACATCGTGATCGGTCCCGAGGTCGAGGTAAGGTCGGGAACCGTGCTTGACGCTTCCAGCGGCCCGATCGTAATAGCGAAAAACGTGAGCATCGAACCCAATTCCATAATCTGCGGACCATGTTTCGTCGGAGAGGGATCGATAATCAGGGGAGGGGCGAAAATAGGAAACGGCACTTCGCTCGGCAGGCAGTGCCGAATCGGAGGGGAAGTGCAGGAAACCGTCATTGCGCCTTTCACGAACAAGCAGCATGACGGATTCATAGGGCATTCATACATAGGGTCGTGGGTCAATATCGGAGCCGGAACATGCAACAGCGACCTGAAGAATAACTACAGCATGATCAGGGCTTGGAACGCGGGCAGGATCAGGGATACGGGAAGACGTTTCCTCGGGGTGGTGACGGGGGATCACGTGAAAATCGCCATCAACACGAGGGTCAATACCGGTTCCGTCATCGGTTTCTGCACCAATGTGATGAGCGTGGGCTTTTCCCCGAAGTTCATTCCGAGTTTCATATGGCAGACCGATCCCGAGATTCAGGAGTTCGATCTGGACAAGGCGGTTAAAACGGCGGAAATCATGATGGACAGGAGAAACATCTCGTTCACGCCGGCGATGGCGGAGTTGTTCAAGAAACTTAACAGATTCTGCCGCATGGCGGGGCGGAATGTGTGACGTCCGTCCGGAAGGACCTGGAACCGGAGCCCCGAACAATTTAATAACGAAATGCGAATGAAACGGTGATATGAGAACGATCGTCATAGGCGAACGCCTCAACAGCAGCAACAGGAAGATAAGATCGATGCTGGAAAGCGGAGATCTGAAAGCCCTCCTCGACATTGCGGATGCCCAGATCGCGGCGGGAGCGGAATATATAGATTTAAACACCTCGCTTTTGATGGAAAGGGAGTTGGAGGCGCTTATTTCAACCGGCACGGAGATCCGGAGGAGGTCGGGAGCGAAAATCTCCGTCGACAGCCCCGATCCCGGCGTTCTGGTCGAGGGATCAGGGGTTTTCGGCGCGGATTGCATAGTCAATTCCATAACATGCGACGACGAATCCCTCGGCATGGTGATGCCGGCAGTCTCTTCAGCCGGATCAGCCGTAATCGTTCTTTTGAAGGATAAAAACGGCATACCAGCCGATGCCGGCGGAAGGCTGAAACTCGCGGAAAAAGCGTTCGAAGCAGCGGCCGGAGAAAAACTGCCGCCGGGCAGGATATTCTTCGATCCGGTCTTTTCGCCGGTGGCTACCGAGAAGAAGGGGCTCGCCGCGGCGCTGGATACTCTGAGGATGCTGAAGGAATCTTTCCCAGGCTCCCACAGAATCGGCGGCCTTTCGAACATATCCTTCGGGCTCCCGCTGCGAAAGCTTCTCAATAGAACATTTCTTTCGATGGCCGTTTCGCACGGACTTGACGCGGTGATCTGCGATCCGACGGACGAAAAGCTCATGGAGGCTCTCAGAGCCTCCGAGGCGATCGCCGGACTGGATCCGGGATGCAGGGGTTTCCTGTCGTATTTCAGATCTTCCGTGAAATAAGTGACTCCCTTTCCTCCGGCTGTCGATGCGAAATGAACCTCGCGTCTTGCCAAACGCTTCTCAAGTATCGATAACGGAAGATCTTCGATATTGCCCGGATTTGAGCGCGATCGCGCAACACATTAATAATTAAATAGATAGTCAGTTCGTTGTGCGCGGATTGTTACTGGCATGAGTCTTGAACCTGCAGGAATTCGCACGCGGATAGTTCCCTGTCGGCTCGTGATTTGTACCTGACGTGTTTTCTCATCCTCACGTGTTGCAGATTACAACGAAAAGGTATACACGACCGGAACGGGGAACTTTTTTTTATTATGCCGCTTGAAGCCCCGGGACGCGTCTCCCTTTTCCCCCGCTTTGCCCCCCGGGGGGATTAAAAAAATTATTTCAAAATGAGTATTTTTTCTTTTGACAACAGGTTGCCCCTGTGTTAAAAGTGGTTCCAGGAAAAGGTTCGGATGTTGAAGCCATCTTGCCATTCATGCTGATGTT
>JALOPX010000119.1 GCA_025453655.1 Candidatus Krumholzibacteriia bacterium | reverse complement strand
CAGCTGGGGGGAGGACTGGGGGCTCGACGGATATTTCTGGATAAAGTACGGATCGTGCAAGGTGGGAAACGCGACGCAGAGGGTTCTCTACAATCCGGGCGACCGGATTGTCTACAGGAGCCATGCGATCGACGATTCGTCCGGCGACGACGACGGCAGGCTCGATCCGGGGGAGACCGCCGCCATGTCGGTCACTTTGTTTTGCGACGTCGTTTCTCCCGTGAGAACGGGCGTTTCGGCCCTTCTTTCAGTGTCGGGAGACATGGTCGATCTGATACAGGTTTCAGCGGCCTATCCCGACATGGAGGGGGGCGTCGAATATGCCGGTTCGCCGTCGTTCGAATTCACCGTCAGCGAATTCGCGGCTCCCGGGCTGGCGCTCGAATTCGTGATCGATATCATCGCGGACGCCGGAAGCTATGCGTCGTCGGACACCTTTAACGTGACTGTCGGCGACTGCCCCGTATTGCTCGTCGATGATGACGACAGCGCCTCCTACGATATTTTTCTGAAGAACGCCCTTGCGAACAACGGGTACTTTTTCGACGTGTGGGACGAGTTCGTCGACGGATATCCCACGATTTCGAAACTCCTGGAATATTCGGCGGTCGTGTGGATGACCGGGATCTCCGGCGACATCGAATACGAAAACCGGATGGCGATCAGCGGATTCCTCGACCTCGGGGGCAGGATGCTCGTGACGGGCCAGGATATCGGGTGGCAGCTGAACAGCGACTCCAACGTGAACGAGATAGCCTTCTACAACGGCTATCTTCACGCGGATTACATAAAGGACGATTCGGGGTACAGGTCCGTTACGGGCGTGCCGGGAGATCCGGTCTCCGGCGGCCTGTCCTTCGAAATCGGCGGCGGGGACGGCAGCCTGAACCAGGACTGGCCGAGCGAGATCGAGCCCCGTACGGGGGCCTCGGCCATATTCGAATACGCTCCGGGAATCGAGGCAGGGTTGAGATACGAGGGATACCACAGGCTGGTCTATCTTGCCTTCGGTCTGGAGGCCGTAAATACCGGCGAAATGCGCGACACGCTGATGCACCGCAGCCTCGAGTGGCTCGTCACTTCATGGCCCGACCTCGAGCAGCCTTCCGTGACGCTCACATCTCCTGCCGGGGGAGAAAGCCTTCCGACAGGGGAAACGCACGAAATCACCTGGACCGCGTCGGACAATGTCGGAGTCGTATCCATCGACATCCTCCGGTCCTACGACGGGGGACTGACCTGGGGCGAGACGATAGCAACGGGAGAAGGGAACGACGGATCCTTCGCCTGGGCGGTTCCAGACAGCGCGTCATCCGCTTCAAGGATACGGGTTATAGCCCGGGATGCAGCGGGCCTCGCCATGTTCGATGATTCGGACGGCGATTTCTCAACGACCAGGACGACCGGCGACCCTGAAAACCCGGGTGTGACGGCATTCGCGCTTGCCGCGAACATACCGAATCCGTTCAATCCGAGCACGACGATCAGATTCGACGTGCCTTTCAGCGCGAGGGTCAGGATAGCCGTCTACAACGTCAAGGGGCAGATCGTGGCCACCCTCGTGGATGAAATGATCGATCGGGGAAGTCGCCGGACCGAGTGGGACGGAAGGGATTCTTCGGGCAGGCCGGCCGCTTCCGGGATCTACTTCTGCCGAATGGAAGCCGATGGTTTCAGGGCCTCGAGGAAGATCGTCCTTCTTCGGTGAGCGGAACCAAATCAGTTGCGGAATTCAATGACATGAAATACAATCTGCGCGCAGGCCCGGAACAAAAGACCTGACGGGCCGTATTTGCTCTTGTCGCGCCCGCGGTCGCGGGGCATGTGATTTCAAAAGGAGGGAAGCGTCGTGGGGAGAATGGCGATAGTGGTCCTTGCCGTATTTTTTGCCTCCTGCATATGCTCGAATTCGTCCTCGGCCATGGAAGATTCCGCGGAGGCCGTAAAGAAGGTGATCGAGGAATCCTATATAAGGGGGATACACATCGAGAGGAACATCCCCGCGATCAGGAAGGGATTCCACCCCGATTTCACGATGTTCATCCTGAAGGAGGGAGCCGTCGAGAAACTCTCCATCAGCGAATGGATCGAATCGATCGAAAAGAGCATCGCCGAAAATCCCGACCCTCCGAAGCGGGAGATCACATGGAACTTCCCCATGGTGGAGGTGTCCGGAGATGCCGCCGTCGCGAGAATAGAGATGTACAGGGACGGGAAGCATATCTTCACGGATTTCATGTCGCTCTACAGGTTCAGCGACGGATGGAAGATAGTCGGAAAGATATATTTCAGGCACTAGGGACGGATGCCGGGCGGACAGGCCGCGCTTTTCCTGTTTCCGGGTTTTTTTACCCGGCGCGCGGCACGGCGCCCGCCATGCCCGGGAACCGGGCGACGGAGTGACTTGCTTTGAGAACGCTGTCAATTCTTTTTGCCACGCTCTGCCTCGCAACGGCGCCGGCCCCCGCCGCCCCGGGCCCGGATCGCTCCACGGAAACGTCGAAGATATCGCACAAGGAACTGACCGGGCTCCTGGATTTCTCCCCCAGGGCCGTCTACTACGGCGGATGCATGATATCGGAGGGGGATACCCTCGAGGGCACGGTCGTGGTGATCGCCGGATCGCTGGATATTCAGAACGGGGCGGCGCTGAGGGGAACCGCGTGGATCATCGACGGAAGGCTGATAATGACGGGAAGCGCCGTTCTCGACGGGGACGTGAATCTTGTCAACGCGGGGGAATTTCTCTCGAACGAAGCGGCCGTCACGGGAAACATCAACCGTTACGAATGCGAGTGCAGGCTCGACGACGAGCTGTTCGAGCGGGAGGGCACTGTCGAGTTCAAAAGGTTCGAGGATCCGAAGGCCGTCAAGACGCGCTTTGCGCTCGGCGGGGACAAGGCCGGCAGGGTCGATTATTCCCTCATAGGTATCGGTTTGAAGCGGGAGAACAAGGATCACAAAGAGCCTTACATGAAATGGCACGCCTGGATCAGCCCTTCGCTGATGACCAAGAGCACCGGGCGTATCGGCTTCGATGTCGAGGCGTGGGTTCCGCTGGACGGCAATGAGCTTCAACTTCTCTTGCACGGGTTCAAAAGGACTTTCACAAACGACAACTGGATGATGTCGGACATCGAAAACGGCGGCATAGTCCTTCTCACGGGCGACGACTTCTTCGATTACTGGGAAAAGCGGGGGTTCGAACTGGGCCTCAGACGCGCGATCGGCGAACGGCTCTCTCTCGAAGCAAGGATGTCATACCAGAGGGATGTCTCGATGGAAGCCTACGAGCTTTCGTCGATCCTCTTCCCGAGAGACAAGTACAGGGTCAATCCCGCCATCGACGCCGGCGTGAGGACGGCTGCTTCCGGAAGGCTGACGTACGATTCCAGGATGGAGGAGGCCTGGAGGGAGAACGCCTGGTTCGTCGACCTGTGGCTCGAGAAAGGGGTGGCGGACGGCCCCGGAGATTTCTCGTACACCGTTTTCGAAATGGACGCGAGAAGATACAATTACCTGCCGTGGAAGATGAAATTCGATCTGAGGTCGAGGATCTTTTCCTCCTTCACCGACATTCCGCTGCAATTGACGCGGTCTCTCAACGGTTATGCCGGAGTCCGCGGTACTTCGGACTTCCCCTTCGAAGTTCAGCGCGCTGGAAGGATGGCCCTTCTGTCGGCCGAGCTGAGGCGCCGGCTGCCCGACCTGCCGGTGTTCAGATGGATCTATACCGGATGGGATTTCGTGATTTTCTCCGACATGGGCCTTCTGACGCCGGAAGAGAACATGGAATCGCCTTTCGCCTTCCTCGACGCGCCTTTTGAAAAGTGGAAAAAGACCGCCGGCATCGGTTTTTCCGGCGAATCGTTTCTGCCCTGCGTCGGTTTTTACGCCGCGCAGGACCTGGACTCGGACGATTTCGAACCGAGATTCATCCTGAGAATTCAGAGGTCGTTCTGATGGTCCTCGCCGTGGAAAAAGAGATACTCCGCGTGAGCGGCCTCGTGAAACGTTTCGGGAGGGTCGAAGCGCTGAAGGGGATAGACATCTCCCTGACCCGGCCCGGAGTATACGGTTTTCTCGGGCCGAACGGGGCCGGCAAGACGACCGCGTTCAAGGTGATAACGGGGCTTTTGAGGCCGACCTCGGGGTCGGTCGGCATCTGCGGCGTTGATATCCGCGCGAACACGAGGGATGCCGTGAGGAATATCGGCATCCTTTTCGATTCCCCCGCCTATTACCCGTACCTTTCCGGCAGGGACAATCTCGAGGTCTTCGCGCGATGGTCGGGACTTGGCGGCGCCGCCGGGACGGAAGAGCTGTTGCGAAAGACGGGGCTGGAGAAGGCCGCGGATAAAAAGGTGGGCGAATATTCCTGGGGAATGAAAAGAAGGCTTGGAATAGCCGCCGCGCTGCTCGGCGATCCGCCGCTCATCATCATGGACGAGCCCACCAACGGCCTCGATCCGGCCGGCATAGCCGAAATAAAGCGGCTGATGCCCGAACTGGCCCACGAACGGGGGCGCGTCATACTTTTCTCATCCCACAGGATGGACGAAGTGGACCAGGTCTGCGATAGCCTGATGATAATCAACGGAGGAGTGATAGTCGCGTCGGGCACGACGGAAGAGCTTTCGCGCGCGGAGCGGGTGGTCGAGATAACATGCTCGGACGCCGAAAAAGCGGTCAATATAATTTCAGGCATGAGCGGCATCGATAAGATAGAGAGGACGGGAGCGGATCGCTTGCGTGTGCGCGCTCCGGGATCGCCGGCAGGCGCGATCAACGGCGCGCTGGTCGAAGCCGGAATTGAGGTAAGTCGGATCGCGGAATCGAAGGAATCCCTGGAGGATATCTTCTTCAGGCTGACGGGGACGGGATTCAATGGCGAATGATCTGAAAAAGGTTTTATCCGCAGAATGGTTCAAGGCGCGCGGGCGGAAAACGACTTATATCGTTCCGGCGCTCACGATCCTCTGTTCGGTCGTCCTCTTCTTCGCCGTCGGTTACGCGGCGGGGAAGGACTGGATCGGGCTTTCGAGCGGATTTTACATCGCGTCGGTCTCGATGGGATGGCTCGTGAACGCCATGGCATTCGTGGCCGTGGTCATGACCGGTTTCCAGATATCGGGGGAATTCGCCATGGGCACCGTCAAGCCGGCGTGGACCCGCCCGGTCAGCCGGCGAAGCTGGTATTTCGGGAAACTGATCGCATGTTCGGCCGGGGTCACATTCCTGTTCCTGATATCATTCCTGACGATCACCGCCCTTGCCGGCCTTAAATTCGGGTATTCGGATCTTATGGAAAAGGATTACCTCGTGCATTCGTCCTCCGAAATGTGGCGGAGCCTGCTCGTGGTATCAGCCCTGACGATCTGGTCCCTATGGTCCGCAGTCGCTGCGACCTCGGTCTTCGCGGCATTCTTCAACCGTCCCGGCGGCGCGATAGCGACGGTAATCGCCGTTTCGCTCGCCATGACCCTGCTCGCGATAATCCCGGCCGCGAGGCCCCTTCTGCTCTCGACCTGCCTGACGCAGCCGTTCGAGCAGATGACGGCGATGTCCAAGGGACTTCCACTTCCAATGGAATGGGGAACCCTGTTATGGAGAACGGCGGCCTGCGCGGGAATCTGGACGCTCGTCTCGGTCCTCGCGGGCTGGGCCGCCATTGCGAAAAAGGAGATAACCTTCTGATGTGCCGGGAATTCACCCTTGCAAGGAATACAGGAGCATCACGTATGCCTATCGATCGCCGAACACGCCTTAATTTCCGGTCCGCAGTCATCGTCCTTTCGGCCCTCTCCGCCTGCGCAGTTCTGCCGGCGGGCCCGGCCCGATGCGCGAAGGACGAAGCCTTCAGCATCTCCACCCTGAGCGTGGCGGACAAACTGCTCGACCTTCTCGTGGAGGACATCAACGGCGACGGCCTCCAGGATATTCTTGCCGTGCATCGAAAGGGGCTCGAACCGGACGAAACAAGGTGGGTGTCCGTTTTCTGGCAGATGAAGGATGGCGGGTTCGGGACGGCCGCGGACCAGTCATGGGAGGTGGACTCCACGGCGGCCCTGATCGATATCGGCAATGTCGCGGGCGGGCTTGAAAAGGAGATATGCATCCTCACCCCCGGAGGGGTGCGGTATTACATGATCGATTCCGCCAAATTCGACACCGGAGCCCGCGATCTGGTGAAAGCCGCCCCGCTGACCGTATTCCCGTCGAAAAGAAACCTGCCGATCGTCGACTTCGTTCAGGACTGGAACGACGACGGCATCGAGGAGACGGCCATATTCACGTTTTCCGGGCTGTCGATCCTGTCCCGGGATTCGAAAGGCGAATATTCGGTGGAAAACCGGATTTCGGTGGATCTTCCCACCGACATGACGAGCCGGAGAAATGTCGAGGAAAAGGAGGGAACCGCCGGGATCAGCGCCGTCTTCAGGTTCCCCAGGACGGTTCTGGCCGATTTCAACGGAGACGGGTTGAGGGACCTTATCGCGACGCGCTTCGAGAACACGGCCGTGTACATTCAGGGGAGAAACAAGGCCTTCAGCGAAACCCCGTCCGAAAAGCTCTTTTTCGACGTGAGGACGCAGCACGAGAAGATCGAGGAAAACGCGTTCGTCGAGACGGTCATCCATGACCTCAACAACGACGGATACGCCGACGCCATCGTTACGAAGCAATCCTCCAAGGGATTGCAGAATTTTCGTTCGGTGATAAACATCTATTTCGGAAAGGGCGGCAGCTACGCGGAAAAACCGGACCAGGTGATAATCTCGGAGGGGTCGGCTTCCGAAGCGACGATAGTGAAGGACGTGAACGGCGACGGCAGGCTCGACATGATACTGCCGAGCATAAAGATCAGCGTCACCGCCATCATACGTTTTCTGCTGACGAGATCGGTCCCCATAAATTTCAACATATTCATCCTGAACGAGAACAACCGCTATTCGGACAGCCCCGACTTTTCCAAGGAAGTCAAATTCAAGATAGATTTGTCCGGCGAGACCGACGTCCAGGCGGTCAGCCTGAGCGGCGACTTCAACGGGGACAGGATAAAGGATTTCGCGTTCGGAACGGCGGAGGAGGAGCTTTCCATCTTCCCCGGCCTCCCCGGCGGGAAGGATGACCTTTTTTCAAAGAAACCGGCCGCCAGGATAGCGGTGCCGGCCTTCGGGGATCTTTTGAGCCTCGATCTGAACAGGGACGATTACGACGACATGATCATATTTTATCCGAACAGCAAGGATCGCAAGGGGATGATACAGGTCCTGATGAAC
>JALOPX010000118.1 GCA_025453655.1 Candidatus Krumholzibacteriia bacterium | reverse complement strand
CCGCGCGTGAAGAACGATCGATTCGACCGCCTCCTTTTTATACCTGTCGGGATCCTTCTTCCTCAGCCCCGCGGCCTCCGCCGGCGAATATCCCTTCGGGACATAGCCGTTGAGCGGATCGTGCGCCGATGTCTGGTCGGTGACCGCGTCGGGGATGATCCCTCTTCGAAGAAGCTCGGGGAAGACCTCCGCGCAGTTGCCGACGAGGCCGATCGAAAGGGGCTTTTTCGCCCTGACCGCATCCTGAACCTTCGCGAGGGCCGCGTCGAGACCGGTCTCCATGACGTCGCAGTAGCGGGTGTCGAGCCTTCTCTTTATCCTTTCGGCGTCCACCTCGACGATCAGGCATACGCCGCCGTTCATCGTGATCGCGAGCGGCTGCGCCCCGCTCATCCCGCCGAGTCCTCCCGACAGGACGAAACGCCCCGCGAGGCTACCCCCGAAATGGATGTTGGCGCACTCGGCGAAGGTCTCGTAGGTTCCCTGCAGGATTCCCTGTGTGCCGATATACATCCACGAGCCGGCCGTCATCTGGCCGTACATCATGAGGTCCTTCGACTCGAGCTCCCAGAAATGCTCCCAGGTCGCCCACTTCGGGACCAGTAGGGAATTGGCGATAAGCACCCTCGGGGCCCCCTCGTGCGTCGGGAAAACGGCCACCGGCTTCCCCGACTGGACGAGGAGGGTCTCGTCGTTGCCGAGCCTCCTCAGCGTTTTCACGATGGCATGGTAGCAATCCCAGTTTCTCGCCGCCTTCCCCCTGCCGCCGTATACGACCAGCTCCTGCGGATTCTCGGCATTCTCCGGATCGAGGTTGTTCATCAGCATCCTCAAAGCGGCTTCCTGGAACCACCCCCTGCAACTTATCGAATTTCCTCTCGGCGCCCTCACGATCTCGGGACTCATCGCTCCGATCACCTCCGAATTCAGTTTCAATACATCATGTAACTACATGTTTATAAAGATTATTGCAATCCCGGACCTTCGCGGGTCCCGGTATCCTCCAAGAGTATCCCTTTTTTCATCTTCAGGCAACTCAAAAGCTGCCGCAATCCGCTCCCCCTGTCAATTTTTCATTCCCCCGGGCTCCCCACCTCCGCTCCCGATCCAGGCCGCCGCACGCGAGACCGTTTCGCCCGTGGACGTTGTTTCCACGACGGGAACCGGCAGGGTGGAGAGTATGATGGAACCGTAGGCGCGGCTCGATAGCCTGGAGTCGAGGATGACGACCACCCCGCGGTCGCCGCTTCGCCGAATCAGCCTTCCGATCCCCTGGCGGAGCCTCAGGACCGCCAGCGGAATGTGCAGTTTCGTGAAGGGATTCTCGCCGAGGCGGCGCAACCTCTCGGAACGCGCCTCGATCACCGGCTCGGTCGGCACCGGGAAGGGGAGCTTCGGTATCACCAGCATCTCGAGCTGATCTCCGGGAAAATCGACCCCCTCCCAGAAGCTCGCCACCCCGAGTAGCATCGCGCCTTCCGAGGCCCTGAAACGCGCGGCCAGCGCTTCGCGGCTCTCCGTCCCGTCCTGTACGAGGAGCGTTTTGCGGACCTGCTTTTCGGAAAGGAAATCGGCCATCGACCTGCACATCCTGTACGAGGTGAGGAGGACCATGATCCTGCAGGGTGTTTCCATGGCCAGCGCACAAACGACCTCGCCGGCCTTCGCGGCGAAAGCCGCCTCGTTCGGATCGCCCAGCCCGTTCTGAAGAAGGATCAGGCAGTTCTCGACGTAGCTGAAGGGAGAGCCGGATATGAGCTCGAGCGGCTGCCCCGGCCGAAGGCGGATGCCGAGATTTTCCTTGATGAAATCGAAGGATCCCCTCTCCGCGAGGGTCGCCGAGGTGAAAACGGCCGATTCGCAACTCGACTCGAGGAAATCCGCGAATCTTCTGTCTACGCGAAGCGGGGAGCCGCAGATCGCCACCGCCCGTCCCGACGCCGACCATTCGATCCAGAACACGCTCTCCTCGTCGGAGCCTCCCGTGAGGTATTCCATCGCCTCCGATACGATCCCGGCCTGCTCGTCGATGAAAGAGAGATCCTGAAGGATCATGCTGGTCTGCCGCGCCTCGACAGCTTCAAGTATAACTTTAATTGTATTTCTTAACTCATTAATATTATATCTTATTTCGACCACATGATCCCTGGCATCGGCAAAGGTCTCCGCGCCATCATGATAGCGCGTCCTCACCCCTCGAAACCCGCCCCCCGGGTTCAGAAGGGCCGTGACCGAATCGAAGAAGGCTTCGAAGGAGGCCTCGAGCCCGGCCGCGGCTGCGGAGAGCTTTTCGATCCGCCCGCGCGGATCTTTCAGATTCCCCGCGGACTCGAGTTCGAGGGCGAGGAATTTCCACCTGTCGTCCGCGAGCGAGAGGGGCGCCACCTGCTCGAGGAGCCTTTCGACGTCCCCGGAGGATACGCTGACGGAGAGGTTTTCCACGACGCAGTCCTCGAGGTGATGCGCCTCGTCGAAAACAACGCACTGGTAGGGCCCCAGTATCGAGTTCCCCTGCATATAGTCGGTGAGTATCAGGGCGTGATTGACGAACACTATCCCGGCGGCCCTGGCCCTCTTCCTGGCGTTCATGAGGGGACAGAGCTGCGCCATGTCGCAGGCGCTCATCCGGCATCGGGGCGGGGCGCCGAGGCTCTTTCGCGCCGGGTGCCCCGGGTGCGCCGAGACCGCCCCCGCTAGCCCCCCGGGGGCGAGGGAAACGGCGAGAGCGAGGGAAAGGGCCCCGGCCGGATCCTCCTCCGAGAGCCTCGTCACGTTCGACACGGCTTTCCTGGAGCAGATGTAATTTTCCCTTCCGAGAAGCCTCTCGACGCCGACATCGATCCCGGGGATCGCCGTTATGTTATTCAACTCGCCGCTCAGGAGCTGGTCCTGCAGGTTCCTCGTATGGGTCGAGATCATGATCCTCCCGCCCGTCTTCATCGAATGGAAGACGCACGGAACGAGGTATCCGAGCGATTTTCCCGTCCCGGTTCCCGCCTCCACGAGGGCGGTCCTGCCCTCCTCGAAGGCCCGCCTGACCACCCTCGCCATCTCGAGCTGGCCTTCCCTCACCTCGCCGAGCTTTCCGAAAAGGATGGAGAAGGCCTCTTCCATATCCGGAAGGACGCCGCCTGAGACGGCCCTCGCCGGAGCACCGCCTTCGTCGAGGTCTCGCCGGGCCGCCGCCTCCTCCAGCAATGGAAGGCCCTCGAACCGGCATTGCCTGGCAAGATTGATTAAAAGGAGGAGCGGCAGCGGGCTCAGCGCCAGTCTCTCGATCAGAGTCTCGCGAAAGGCCGGGCCGGCGGGAAGCTCGCTCTCGCGACCCGGAAAAAAGGGGCGGAAAGCCTCCGGCTCCCCGCCCGGGAACGCGTTGCCTGCGGTCCCGAGCCGGCCCTCCCTTCCTACCCCTTCCCCTTTTCGAGCTGCAGGCATATTCCGATCCTGAGGTTGGCGCTATTCCCTGCTTCTTCTGCTTCCCCGGATCGCGCAGAATTCGCCGCACATCGTGCAGAGCTCCTCGCCGCCGCGGGGGCTGCGATCGAACATCTTCTTCGCCTTCGGGGGATCGATGCTGGCGTCGAGCGCTTTTTCCCAATCGAGGCCCGCACGCGCCGCCGACACCTTCCTGTCCCAATCGGCCGCCCCTGCGAGCCCCTTGCCGATATCGCCCGCGTGCGCCGCTATCCTGGCCCCCATGACCCCGTCGTGAACGTCCTGCACCGTCGGCAGGCCGAGGTGCTCGGCCGGGGTCACGTAGCATAGGAAATCGGCGCCGTGCCACGCGGCCACCGCCCCGCCAATCGCGGCCGTGATGTGATCGTACCCGGGAGCCACATCGGTGACGAGCGGCCCAAGGACGTAAAATGGGGCGCCGGCGCAAAGCTTCTTCTGAAGGAGCATGTTCGCGGGGATCTCGTTTATCGGGACGTGCCCCGGCCCCTCGACGAAGACGGCTACGCCGCGCCTTCGCGCCCTCTCGACGAGGGAGCCGATCACCATCAGCTCCCCGATCTGCGCGCCGTCGGTCGAATCGGCGATCGCTCCCGGCCTCAGGCCGTCTCCGAGGCTCAGCGCCACGTCGTATTCGTGGGCGATGTCGAGAAGCCTGTCGTAATATTCGTAATAGGGATTCTCCCTGTGGTTCTTCGCTATCCACTGGAGCAGGAAGCATCCCCCCCTGCTCACCACTCCCGCCGTCCTCGTCCCCGCCACCGTATCGGCCAGCCTTTTCACGAGTCCGCAGTGTATCGTCATGAAATCGACCCCTTCGCGGGCCTGCCGCTCCACAGCCCCGAAGAACTCGTCGACGTTGCAATCCGCTATCTCCCTGCCCTGCCTCGTCACTCCGACTATCGCTTCGTATATCGGGACCGTCCCCACCGGCACTGCGCATTCATCCAGGATCCTTTTCCTTATGGCCGGGACGTCGCCTCCCGTCGAAAGGTCCATGATCGCGTCGGCTCCCGCGCTGACCGCGACGCGCATCTTCTCGAGCTCGACCTCCGGGTCGGCGTGATCGGGGCTCGTCCCGATGTTGGCGTTAACCTTGGTCTTCAGGCCTTCGCCGATCCCGATGATACGCGAATGTTTGCGGGCCATCCCCGTAAGGACCACCCTTCCCTCGGATACCAGGCCTCTGAGCCGCTCCGCGTCGATACCCTCGTCCGACGCCACCCTGCGAAGCGCCTCGCTTATCTTGCCCGCCCTGGCCGTTTCGTATTCTGTCAAGCCCGGAGCCTCCTTTTTAAATTGGGGTTCCATTATAACGGAGAGAGAGCCGCCTGTACAGAGAAGAATGCCCGGGAGAACGTGGCCGCCCGGAACGCGCCTGCCGCGCCCTTCCTCCATGCAGCCGGCGGCGCGTGGCCTCGGCGTCAGAATGTCTCGATGAGGGAGATATGTATCTTCGTCTCGTTCAGGGAGAATTCATCCCCGACGCCGAAGCTCAGCTCCACGGTCCCGACCTGCGACACCGATCTGAGCCCGAACCCGAATCCGTTTTTCATGATCCATCCGTCCGTCTCGCGAAAGAATACGCCGAGATCGTCGAAGAAGAAGATCCTGCTCTCCCTTCCGATCCTGTATTCGAGGTTCGCGTATTCGACCTTCTCCGCCCTGAACTGGTTTTCGCGGTACCCCCTGAGCGAACGGGCCCCGCCGAGCTGGAACATCTCCGAAAGGGGAATCTTCCCGTCGGAGAATATCCCTTCCGACACCACACGGCCGAAGATCGACTGCCGCCCGGCGACGGGAATCTCCATCGCGCCCTCGAGCCGGTACAGCATCTGCCCCCCGCTCTCGGCCGGACCCTGCTCCGGATAATCCTTCTTCAGGGCCCCTTCGAGATACAGGGAGAGATTCGATCCCGTACCGGCGTCCCTCTCCACGCCGGCGCGGTATCTCTGCCTCGAGGTCCGGGCGATCTCGGATCCGCCGCCGAAAACCGTCCTGTCGGCCGCGGCGCCCGTCACGACAGTCCAGGCCGGGCCCGCCGGGAATCTCAGATAGGCTCCTCCCGACACGAGATCGTATAGGGTGTCCTGAACCGTCTGGCGGATCTCCAGGTCGACGTGAAGCGGCAACCCGAGAAGGAAGGGCTCGCGGGCCGCGAGCTCGCTTCTCGAATATTTCCGTCCGTCGTTGAGCCAGTCGAAACGGATATTCCTTCCCTTCCCCGCGAGGTTTTCGAGGGCGAGGCGCACCGAACCGTTCACCGTGTATTCGCCGTCATCCCTTCGCGAGAAACCGAAGGCGCCCTGGAAGCTGTTGCAGTTCTTTTTCTCCTCGACGGGTATGACGACCGCCACCGAGCCGGCCCCCTTTCCGGCGACCCTCGGCTCCGAGACGGAGGCGAAAATCCTCGAGGAACGAAGGTACCGGGAAGCCTTGGAAAGATCCTTCTCGGTGAAGAGGGCCCCCTTCTTCAGCCTCGAGATCCTTTCCGCCATGGCCGAATCGGTTTTCGAGATCCCCTCGAATACCACCTCCGACACCGTCGACCGGTCTCCCTCGTAGACGGTGAAGGAAAGATCGGCCAGGGCGCGCCCCGTGTCGTACTCGAAACCGGTCAGCCAGACCTGGGCGAACGGATACCCGCTCTCGTTAAGGGACGCGAGCAGGGACGCCATCGCGGCTCCTGTCCTCCCGGGGCTGAAATACTCCCCGCGGCGGACCCCGTGCCTGCCGAGGATCTCGTCAGCGCCCTGCGAAGACTGACCGTACACGGAGACCGTCCCGACCCTCGCGCGCTCGCCTTCCTCGATCCTCATCGTGATCCCGACCCCGACTCCGGCATCCGCCGTATCCACGGCGATCCGGGCGGAGAGGAGCCCCATCGAGAAACAGAGCGAATCGATCCGGGAAAGCTCGAGCGAAAGAAGCGAGTCGGTGAGGACCGTTCCCCTGCCGAGAAGGCTCCCCTCCTCCAGCTTCTCCACCGCCGACGCGCCGCCCGTCCACTCGACGCTCCCTATTACGCGCCGGGCCGCGGGGGCTTCCCCGGCGGCGAGAAGGATCAGGCTAGAAAAAAGCGCGACACTCCATCTTGAGCGCATGTACGGTCTTCACCTCCCCCGTGTAATCCTTCTCCCTTCGCCCCGTGTAGTTCGAATTGAAGCTGACATTTTTCGAGAACCTGTACTGCCCGATTACGCTCCAGTCCTCGCGCAGGCCCTCCTCGAGGAAGAAAAGCGGCTTCCCTTCATCCTCGCCCGCCCTCGTGTATGTGAATTTCAGGAAGGAGGAAAGATGCACCCTGTCCCCCACGGACGAATTCAGCGAAGGCGAGGCCATGAAGGAGACCTGGGAGGCCCCGGAGATTTCGTCGTCCCTCTTCTCGAAACCGGTCTCCATCGATATCCTGGTGGAAGGCCTGACCCTGTACCCCAGTATCTGCGCCGCCGAATAGCTCTCGACCCGGTACTGCGGGACGAGCGCCCCACCGGCGTCCGTCGCCTTCAGCCCGGCCCCGGCATCCCATTCGAAGTAGAATCGCGTGCCGGGAGCCGCCCCCGCCCTGATCCGCAGATCCCTCGTGAACCTCGAGGTCGAAATATCCTGCGACCTGTTGTCCTCCTCGTCCTCGCGAAGATATATGAAACGGAGGTTGTAATCCTTCACGTTGTTGAGGAAACTCCACTCCTGCCGGAGGCTGTTCCTCCCGTAAAGGGTCACGTCGTCGCGCTGAAGCATCGATGGGTCGAGAAGGTAGAGCCTGGCGAGCTCTCCCGTCGAGGATTTCTCCTCCACCGAAAAGAAGTTGTCCAGGGAGACATTCCTTTTGATCCTTCCGAGAAGCCCGC
>JALOPX010000019.1 GCA_025453655.1 Candidatus Krumholzibacteriia bacterium | reverse complement strand
AGATGCCGGTCGGGAACGTCCCCGGGCTGAGCGCCGCGGAAATCTCCCTCTTCACCGACTGGGTGCGAAGCTTCGGGAAGGCGGAGATAAAGACCGGGCGCTGAATACTGCTAATTTCTGACGGTGGAAATTAATTCTGCAGACTCGCGGCGGGCAAAGAAAAGAGTTCCAGAAAGATCGTTTTATTGAGATAATTCCAACCTCTTCCTGTTTTTCGGGGACAAATATCGAGAGGGAGATCCATGAAGCAAAATAACGGCGCGATTCGGCGGTTGAAGCATCGGTATATTTTTCTTTCTGCGATAGTGGCTTTGTTGTGCGTCCCGTGGCAGGCCGCTCTTGCCGGGCAAGGCGAGGGGCCGGCTGAAGAATTAACGGCGCTTAAAGTTCGATGCGACCATTTGGTCAATTATTTTCCGGATGGAATCACTGTCGAATATGACAGCGCCCTTGCGACCGTCATCGATCAATTCGTCGAAGAAGGATATTTCAGGGATACCGGGGAGTACATTCAGAGGCGTCTCATCACGACCAGGCTCGCCGCCGGTGCCGACACGGTGTATACCGTGGATTTTCATCCAGGATTCAGCCTGGACCCGATGTTTATAATTTATGGCGGCGAACCAGGGAATTTGAAGCCATTGGGATATGGGATAAACGGGCTCCACATCTCATTTCCAGGAGACGGGTTCTTCTACTTGACCGGACATACTGATAATTGCTTCAACCAGAGGCGCAAGTTTACCGTCCGTGACGGCGCGGTTGTAGAGATAAGGCAGCCCTTTTACTATGTGGGTCTTCAAACCGTGGCGAAAGCCGATTTCGACCTATACCTCGATATCGAATCGACGCAGGTCGTCGGGCATGTCACCAGCGGAACCCCGATCACGGTGGTCGTAAACAGCGGCGACAGCTATCTCATCAAGACACCGCGGGATATACTTGGCTGGACAAAATTCGAAGCCGGACGGCAGGACACGGTCATTCAAGGTATCTTCTTCTTCGGGGATTGAAGGGGCGCCGTTGGGTGGCCTCCGGCAGAAGACACACGAAAATGCCCCGACGCCCTTAATCCAACCACCATGCAGCAGAATGTTTGTACCGCGCCGGGAAAGGCAACATTTCCCCGCCCCTTCCGTATATTCTGTTGAATCTCGGAAAAATATATGAGAATGGTTGACCGTGACCGGCTTCATGCGGCCGGATTAATCGTCATATTTCAGGACAGCAATAAATCCCCGGAGGGACCCGATGATCGAGGTAAACGGACTGAGGAAATATTTCGGAAACGTCAAGGCGGTTGACGGGCTCTCTTTCGGCGTGAAGGAGGGCGAGATATTCGGCTTCCTGGGGCCGAACGGAGCCGGCAAGACGACGACGATATCGATGCTCTCGGGGCTCCTTCGCCCCGACGCGGGGACGATCACGATCGCGGGGATGGAGATGTCGGGGGGCGGCGGGAAGGCGCGCTCGATCATGGGGATCGTCCCGCAGGAGATAGCCTTGTATGAAGAGCTTTCGGGGAGGGAGAACCTCCATTTCTGGGGCTCCCTCTACGGGCTCTCGGGCGCGAGGCTCCGGGAGGAGACCGACCGCGTCCTCGATATGGTCGAGCTCTCCGACAGGGCCGACGATCCGGTCGGGAAATATTCCGGCGGGATGAAGAGGCGGATCAACCTCTGCGCCGGCCTCATTCACAGGCCGCAGATCATCCTTCTCGACGAACCGACCCTCGGGATCGATCCTCAGGCCCGCATCAGGATCCTCGATATCGTAAGGAAGGAAGCCGAATCGGGGACGACGGTAATATACACGACGCACTACCTCGAGGAGGCGGAAAGCCTCTGCAAACGGATCGCCATCATCGACCAGGGGAGGATCCACGCCGAAGGGACCCTGGCCGAGCTCGTCAAGCTGGTCGGCGAGGAGGATATCGTCACGATCACCGGCGATTTCAGGGCCGACGCCTTCCCCGCGCTCCCGGAAGGGACGAGGATCGACAGGATCGCCGACGGGACGGCGAGGCTGGTCGTGCGCGATCACGGCGCGGTCGGCTCCATGCTGAGCGGCTTCTTCTCGTCGGGACTTCGCGTCGATACCGTGGCGATAAGCGAACCGAACCTCCAGGGGGTTTTCCTGAAGCTGACCGGGAAGGAACTCAGGGACTAGACGGATGAAACGGGTGCTCATCATTTTTGCCAACGATCTTCGAAGAAGGCTCAAGAGCCCGCTGTCGATCCTTCTCATGCTGGCGATCCCGCTCGTCATGACTCTTGTCATCGGCGGGGTTTTCGGCAGGTCGGGGAAGGTCGAAATGACGAAGATCAGGCTGCTGGTCTTCGACGCCGACAGGGGGCTCGGGGGGCGGTTCGTCAGGCAGGGGTTCGAGCAGGGGAAACTCGCCGAGATGTTCGAGCTCGTACCGGTCGACAGCATCGATGGCTTCGATCTGATGGCCGAAGGGAAGGCCTCGGCGCTTCTCGTCATCCCGCGCGGCTTCACGAACGATCTTCTCGACCGCAGACAAACGGCGCTCAAGCTCATTAAAAACCCCTCCGAGAGCTTCAACCCTATTATCGCGGAGGAGGCGGAGCCGCTCAAAAAAACAAGATCGATGCTGTCGGCCGACAAATGGCCGGCGCTCGGCGACATGCAGGTCCTTCTGGACGAGGCGAAGATCCCGTTCACACAGGTCGAAGGGTACATCGGCGATTCCCTCGTCACGCTCGGCTCGGAGACCGCGGCGGACACGGCGCGGGCGGGAGGGAACGCGGGCAGCTCAGGCTTCAACATCTTCTCGTACGTGATGTCGGGCAGCCTGATGCTCGGCCTTCTCTTCACGAGCAACATCATGCTGAACGACATCGTGAGGGAAAAGCGCGCGGGCACCCTCGCGAGGGCCCTTTGCTCGCCGATCGGGACGGGGCATGTCGTCGCCGGCAAGGTTCTCTCCGTTTACGCGGTGACGGCGATAGCGTGCCTGCTCCTGCTCGTCGTCGGCAAATTCGCCTTCAGCATGGATCTCGGCGATCCGGCGGCCCTCGCCGCGCACACGGCGGCGTCGATCCTGATGTGCACCGGGATCATGACCCTTCTCTTCGGTATCGTGAGGCGCGAGAGGGCGGCGGACGCCATCGCCCCGGTCGTGATCATCGTTCTCGCGATGCTCGGGGGGAGCATGCTCTCCTTCGACATGTTCGGCGAGACGATGCAGAGGATCGGGAAATTCTCCCCTGTTTACTGGGCGAACGACGGGTTCAAAAAAATAATGGTCTTCGGGGCGGGAACGTCCGACATTTCGAGGAATATTCTCGTGCTTGCGGTTATCGGGCTGGCCTCCCTCGTTCCCGGCGCCCTCCTTCTCGGGACCGGGTTCAGGAAGGGGGGGTGAGCGATGAACCGGAGCGGTTCGGCATGGCTCGTCTCGAGGATCGCGCTCTGCGACTTCCGCCTCACGTGGAAGGACCGAAGCGTCATAATCTGGTCGCTCCTCATGCCTTTCGTCTTCATCTTCGTCTTCGGGCAGATAAAGGGGGGCGGCTCCCCCTCGGACGTCAAGGCGACCCTCACGATAGAGAATCACGACGACGGCCCAGTATCGAAGGCGCTCCTAGCCTCCCTCGGCCGGGAGAACCTCGCCCTGGTTTTCGAGATCCCCGAAGGGGGCGAGGCGGTGAGAAGCCTCGTCATACCGGAGGATTTCTCGGAAAAGGTCCTCTCGCGCGAGAAGACCCGGCTCGTCCTTCGAAAGGACGAGGGCTCGAACTCGGAGGCCGGGCAGACGGCCGAGGTGGCTGTCGCGAGGGCGCTCGTAAAAACGGTGTCGGCGCTTCTGGAGATCGAGGGCGGGATCATTCGCGAGGGGAACGGGCCCATTTCGATGGAGGGCGACTCCCTTTCCGGGAACCTTTGGATCACCCTCGAAAATCGCCCGGACGGCGCCGCGGCCCTGGAAGCGGATCTCGATTCGATCATAGCGAGGGCGCCCGTGATAACGGTCGCGTCCTCCTTCGCCGGGAAGGCGAGGGAGATACCGAGGGGGTATCAGAGCTCGGTCCCGGGGAACCTCGTCATGTTCGTCCTGATGGGAATGGCTTTCAGCGGCATCGTGATCACGCAGGAGAGGCGCGCGGGTATACTGGCGCGAACGGCCGTTTCCCCGGCGCGAAAACGCGACATCGTGGCGGGCAAGCTCGCCGGGAGAATGATGGTCGGGATCGTTCAGATCCTCGTGCTGCTCGTGGCCGGGCGCTTCATCTTCAAAATTTCCCTCGGGAATGACGTCGCCGCCCTCGTCATCCTCATGGTCGCGTTTGCGTTCTGCTGCGGAGCCTTCTCTCTCGTCTTCGGTTCCCTTTTCGGCAATCCCGACCAGGTGGCGGGATTCGCGATCGTCACGACGCTCGTCATGTCGGCGCTCGGCGGCTGCTGGTGGCCGCTCGAGGTGGTGCCGCAGCCCTTCAGGATCGTCGCCTTCTGCCTTCCGACCGGCTGGACGATGGACGGCATACACAAACTCATCTCGTTCGGCTACGGCCTGGGGTCGGTCGCGGCGCATATCCTGGTCCTGGTCCTTTTCGGCGCGGCCTTTCTCGCCGTCGCCTCGGCGAGATTGAAGCTCGCCCGTTGAGCCATTCGACGGCCTTTCGCGCGCGGCGCGGGGAGAGCGGGATGTTGAACAGCATCATGAAAAAAAGAAGGAGAAAGAAGGCCGCCGCAGCGCCCTTTCCCCCCGAATGGCTCCGGATCCTCTACCGGAACGTCCCATATTACAAACTTCTGAGCGAGGACGAGAAGGCCCGCCTCCAGGAGCATATCAAGATCTTCCTCGCTGAGAAGCGGTTCGAGGGGTGCGGAGGGTTCGAGATCACCGACGAGACGCGGGTCACGATAGCCGCCCTCGCCTGCATCCTTCTTCTCGGCCGCAGGACCGACTATTTCCCAGGGATGAAGTCGATCCTGGTCTACCCCGAAAGCTTCGAGGTTCGCGACCGGTACGAGATGGAGGACGGGACCGTCGTCGAGGAGGCGGACGATTTCATGGGGGAATCGTGGGCGCTCGGCCCGGTCGTCCTCGCATGGGATGAGGTGCTCGAGAGCGTCGCGGATCCCATGGACGGGTACAACGTCGTATTCCACGAGTTCGCCCACCAGCTCGACGGCGAGACGGGGGAGGAGAACGGGGCGCCGCCGCTCGAGGACCCGTCGATGTACGGCGAATGGAACCGGGTCATGAAGCGGGAGTTCGAGAGGCTGCGCGGCGACGTCGAGAGGCGAAGGCCCCACATCCTCGACGATTACGGCGACGAGAATCCCGCGGAGTTCTTCGCGGTGGTCACCGAGGCCTTTTTCGAGATGCCGAGGGCGCTTCTGCGGCGCCACCCGGAGCTCTATGCCCAGTTGAAGATCTGCTACGGGCAGGATCCCGCGGCGCGCCACGGCGGCGGAAAATCAACATCCTCATAAATTGTTGTATGTAAAAAGGCCGCGCTTGATATATATTGCGCCCTGTCGACGTGTCGATGAAAGGAGTTGAATGTCGCTGAATTTGTATGCTACTCGAATACTGCCGTAAATGCAAAGCGGCTTGCTGCAGGCTCGGAGGCCCCGATTTCACGAGGGGCCAGATGGAAAAGGTCCTCGACGCGGGGCACCCCGATTTTTTCATCGAAATAAATCCCGATCAGTTCGAACTCAGGAGCAGGGACGCGGTCTGTCCCTTCCTGGCGGAGGATTTTTCGTGTACGATACACGAGCTGAGGCCGCCGGCATGCAGAGCCTGGCCTGTTCACGCGAGCTGCGAAGGGGAAGGAAGGGAATATCTTCTGATGGATTGCCCGATCGTGGACAGGCTTTCGGACGAGGAGCTGGGCGAGATGATGGCCCAGGCGGGAAGCATTCCGGAGGAGAATATCGTGAATTCCTTCAAGCGCTCCAGTCTGTCCAAAGAAGACATCGAACTTATCGAAAAACGATTCAGGATGTTCAAGAGCCTCGTTTTGAAGTAAGATGGGGAGCGGATGTCCGGAAATTACCGGGCCGGTCCGAGCGGCGAGGAGGAATTGATATGAGAATATCGGTTGCGGGATTCTTCGCGGGGCTCGTCATCTTTGCGGCGTTGGCCGTGCCGGCTGTGGTGGCGGAGGCCGCCCCTGCCGGATGCGCCGCCGGGGCCCCGGGGCCTGTCGGGGCGGAGGTATACACGATCCTCTCGAAACTGGTGGCCGCCGAATACGGGAGCGAGTACGAGCTGATACTCCTGAACGACAGGACTGAGAAGTGGTGCATCAACTCGCCTCTCGGCGCTCTCTTCAAACAATGGCCGGGCCTGAAACAGGAGACGATCGACTCCCTGATCGTCGGGAACAGCGGCGAGCCCGATCTCTTCGAAAGGAAATTCGACCTCCCCGCCGCGTACGCATTGATTTCAGAACAGGAATTCATCGCGGCGCTGCAGGACTCGGCGAATCCGAACTGGGACAATTTCGATTCGACATTCACCGACGCCCAGGGGCTCCTGACCTTTTCGAAGATCGGCTTCGACGCCGCGCGCTCGCAGGCCCTGGTGATCTTCTCGAACGCCTACAGGTGCAGCGGCACGACGATCAGCCCGGCCGACAGGAAGATAGCCTTCTTCGACAAGACCGGCGGACCCTGGAAACTGGTCGGGATCGCCAGGGGATTCCGGGCGCGATAGGGACCGCCGCGCCTCCGCGTAAATTACCGGCGCTCCGCCGGGGTCGCGGCCTCGAAGTCCGGGTTGAAATCCCTTGCGATATTCCCACGCCGATTTTACAATGCCTGACATTAATCTACCCAAAGGAGGATGGAGATGAGGAAATGCGCAATCATCCCGGCGGGGCTCGTCATCGGGCTGCTCCTCGGGAGCGGGGTCGCGAGGGCCGATTACTACATCAAGCAAGCGAAGCACACGGACCCCTTCACCGTCATGGGGCAGACCCAGGCTGCAAAGGACGAGACCAACGTCACCTGGCTGTCAAAGACGATGGGCAGGTTCGACAACTCGGACGGCACTTCGGTGATCGTCGATCCGGGCAAGAAAGTGATGTACTGGCTGAACCACTCGGAGAAAACGTACAGCGAAATACCGCTGGAAATCGGTAACATCATAGACAAGATGGTCGAGACCGCCTCGGAGGACGCGGACGAGGAAGAAAAGGCGATGGCCGAGCAGATGGGCAAGCTCGCCGGCTCCATGATGCAGATGGACATCAAGGTCACAAAAACCCAGGAAACGAAAAAGATAGAAAAATGGAACTGCCGCAAGTACGTCATTAACGTGAAGATGGCGATGGGAGGGGCGACTTCGGAGTCCTGGGCGACGACCGACGTCAAGATCGATCCGGAGTTGTACTGGGTTACGGTGAACGCCTTAATGTCGCAACAGCCCGGGTTCGAGGAGAGCTTCGAGGAAATGAAGAAGATCGAGGGCGTCATTATATATCAGGAAACGACATCCAAGGCGATGGGAGCCGAGGTCAGAATGATCGACAAGGTTGTCGATATCCAGGAAAAGGCGGCGCCGGCGGGGACATACAGCGTGCCCGCGGGCTACAAAAAGGTCGAAGGCATGTAGGCCGATAGCGGGGCGCCCGAATGCATTTCGCGGGAAAATCGATTCAGGGCCGGCGCGATTACCAGCAGGACAGGATTCTGTTCAGGTCGGAGAACGACTGTTTCATCGCCGCCGTGGCCGACGGGATGGGAGGATACTCGGGGGGCGAGCTGGCGAGCCAGATCGTCGTCGACGTCTGCGCGCGGAGGTTCGAGATCTTCTCGTCTGCGCCCGATCCGGAGGGGATCGAAAGGATGATCCTCGACATCGTCGGCGAATCCCGCGAGCAGATCCGTAAAAAATCCGAGGAGAAGGAAGAGCTGAAAAGCATGGGCACCACCCTGACGGTCGCCGCGGGGTGCGGCGGCGAATATGTCGTCGGCAACATCGGGGACAGCAGGACTTACCTCGTCACGGGATCCAGAATAGAGCAGCTCACGAAAGACAATTCGTTCGTCCAGGAATACAGGGAAAAATATTCCGGGGAGGAAATGGACGAGGCTGTGCTTCGAAACGTGAGCAACGCGTTGACGAGATCCCTGTCCGGCACCGATTACGAGGCGGACGTCTATCCGGGGGGGAATCGAAGGTTCACTATCGGGGAGGGCGATGTTCTCCTCCTCTGCTCGGACGGACTCATCGTCGACAAGATCGGCGACGTCGGCCCCCGTCTCCTGAAGCTGACGAGGGAATCGGGCTCCCCGTCGAAAGCGGCCAACGCCCTGATCGACTGGGCTTACGTCAACGGCTCCACGGACAATATTTCGGTGATCCTCGCCTATCCGGGCGAATGGGTCACCAGCGGCAGATGGGATTTTCTAAATCCTTTCCGGCGGCCCTGAAGAACGGGGGAATACCGGTCGCCGGGAGTTTTCGAACATTTCACAGGGAGGGACTCTTGAAAAAGGCACTGATGGCGGTTCTGGCGATCGTTCTGATGACCTCGTCGGCGACGGCCCAGATCGAAAAAGGGGACAGGGAAATACAGGGCTCCGCGTTTCTGTTCACCGTGTCCGGCATTACGATGCTGAACCTCAGCGGGATCTACGGGTATTACTACACGGACAGGCTTGAATTCGGGGGCGGGCCCACGATAACGTACATGGATTTCGGATTCGACAGCGACACGACCCTGGGACTGACGGCGTTCGGCAGGTACAGCTTCACCGCGCGCGACAAGCTGGTCCCCTATGCGGCGGCCCAGTGGTACCAGTACGACATCGCTCCGGAGGACCCGGTCGGATTTATGGACATGGCCTTCCTGCAGGTCGGCGGCGGATTCAAATATTTCGTGAATGAATACATCGCCTATGACGTTTCGGGGAACCTCGGGTTCAGCCTCGGCGGGGGCGACGTCTGTTTCTTCGCCGTAGCCGGGTTGTCCGCGATATTCTAGGACGGTCGGACATGCGAAAGATCATCATTGCCGCGGTCGCGGCGGCCTCCCTTCTTGCCTCTGCGGCGGACGAGGGGCGCTCCGTCGAGCTCTATCTCGAGCGTACGATCCCCGCCGTCGGCGGCAGGATAACGGCCCTCGCCGCGGGCTTCGAAGGGGCGTCGGCGCTCTATGGCACATCCGAGGGAAGCCTCGTCCTGGTCGATCTCGCGACCGGGGAGGAGGCGGTCCTCTTCAACGCCGGCGGTCGCGAGATAACGGCCGTCGCCGCCTCGCCCGGGAATCTTTTCGCGGCCCTTGCCGCCAGGGGCTCCTCCGTCTGGCTCATCGATGTCGGGCAGAGGGCGCCGAGGGGGGAGCTTAAGGACGCGAAGGGTCGCGTGGGCGTTCTCGCTTTCAGCGCTGACGGGAGGCACCTCGCGGCCGGCGGGGAGAAGAAGGAGATCGCCGTCTGGGAGATCCCTTCGGGGCAGCTTAGTTCGAAGCTCAAGGGACACGGCGGGGAGGTTCTCGCGATATCCTTCGCCGATGGCGATCGAAGCTTGATATCCGCGGGGCGCGACAAAAAGATGATCGTCTGGGACGCGGCCTCCTCGAAGGCGCTGAGGAAATACGATCTCGAGGCCGGGACGATCGAGGGGGCCGGGATCGACGTGACGTCGGCGGCGGTGAGCGCCGACCGGCTCTTCCTCGCCGCGGCGATCGAGGAGCATATCCTGAAGAAGGGCGGGCAGGGGATGATATTCAAATATCATCTAGCCTTCTTCGACGTCTCCAAGGGCGCGCTCCTTAAGATTCTCGCCGACAACGTGAGGAAGATCGAGGATGTCGCCCTCTATCCGGGGAACTGCTTCGCGGCCTTCGACAATTCGACCCTGCAGGAAAGCTCGATCGCGATGCGCAATATCGAATCGGGGAATCTCGATCTCGTTTATCCGGTGAGCCCGGCGTGCAGGATGGTGGAGTTTTCCGCCGACGGGAGGTGGCTCGCGGGGGCTTCGGAGAAGCCGGGCGCCGACGGGGAGGCGAAGCTTCTCGTCTGGAAGGTCGACTACGAGATGCCGGCCTCCGGGTGTTTCTCCGGGAGGATAAGGCTCGCCTCGGAATCGGTCCCGATACTGAAGAAGGGGCCCCCGAGGATCGCGGCTGTCCTGCCCTTCGCGACGGGCGCGGGGGACGGGGAGCTCGGAAACGCAGCCGGGAATTTCATGGAGAGCCGGTTGTCGGGGGTTCCGGGACTGAAGCTGATCGAGAGGGCGAGGGTCGACGACATCGTGAAGGAGCTGGCCCTTCAGAAAAGCGGCCTCGTCGACAAAGGCAGCGCAGTGAAGGCCGGAAAGCTTCTCGGCGCCGCGCTCATAATAACGGGGAACATCGATCGCGCCGGGGCCGACCTTGTCGTGTCGGCGAGGGTGATCGACGTCGCGACGGGCGGGATACTCGGCACGAGGCAGGTCCATTGCGGCCAGTGCGGGGCCGACGACATCTTCGACGCGATCGACATGCTGGCGCGAACGATCGCCGAATGACGAACGGCGCCCCTAGACCATCCTCTTCAGGCGCACGCCCACATCTCGGATCGCGCCTCCCCGTTCGATCGTGAATACGACCAGGGCGCCGTCGCGTTCGAGGTGTTTTCGCAGGCTGTCCTTCGTGAATTCGGAGGCCGGTCGCCCGTCGATCGCCTTCACGACGTCCCCTTCCTCGATCCCCGCGAGTTCGGCCGGGGAGTTTTCGAAGACGGAGAAGACCCTGAAGAGATCGAATTTCTCGCCCTCGAAGGTGAAACGGATCCCGCTCATGTCGAATTCGAAGGGCTCGCCGAACGACGAATTCTTTTCCAGATAAATGACGGACCTGCCGTAGTCGATGACGACGGTGAAGCGGCTGAGGAAATCGGCCCCGATGATGCCGGAAAAATCCTCCGCCGCGAGGGCGCCCGCCGTGTCGGCCGAGAATGTCATAACGGGAGCGTCGAACCTTATCGATCCGATCTCCACGCCGCGGACGCGCCCGGCCGTCCCCCGGCTGACGCCGCTCAGGCCGTAACCGGTGATCCCCGAGGTCGTCAGCGGGCTCTGCCCGGCGAGATCGTGCTGTTTCGCGAAGGGGGTGTTGAAGAGGGAGATCCTCACCCCCGTGTCGAGAAGAAAATTCGCGGGGATCGGTTCGTCGTTTCCGTAGAGAAGGACGCCGGCCTGAACGAAGATGAAATTATTTTCGATCGTGACGGGGATTCGTTCGCCGGGCCCCCTGTAAACGTACGAGGCGGCATCGTGGAAGTAGAGGCGGCCCTTCCCGTAATCGATCCGCGTCACCAGGGTCGAGAGGATGTCGCCGCCGATCAGCCCCTCCTTGGTCTTTCCCCAGTGGGGAGCCATTCTAAGGAGAGGAATGGTTAAAAGGGGCCGGTCGCGAAAAACAAGCCCCGGAAACGACACGGTGGTCGAGTCGGTGAGGCCGAAACTGACCGTTTCCTCACCTGCGCCTCCCCCCTCGCCGATGATCGTCGATTTCAGGCCGATCTTCGCGGCCAGCCCCGCGTCGATGGCGGTGAGCTGGCCGTCCCCCGTGTCGAGCACGAAGGGAAAGGGTTCGAGGCCGTTTATCGAGACTGGGAGGTAGATGATCCTGTCGAAGAATTCGACCCCCGCGACCTCGACGCTGTCGCCCTTCGTGAAGATGGGAACGGGGGGCCCGGGAAGGGCCGGCTGAGCGGCGGCGGGCGCCGCCGCGAGGCAGCCGAGAAAGCAAAGAATCGGAAATGCCGGAAGACAGAATTTCATCGAGTCACGCATAAGGGCCTCCCCCTTTTCGACTTGAACCCGGCCGCCGCGGGATGCCCCGGGGCGGCTGCCTGCGCCGTCATGGCGCGCGGCGCCGCAGTTGCCGACGCGGCAGGCCGTTGAATTTTCACTGAAACCAAGTATAATTATATTAAAGGGTTTCTTGAACAGATATTTCAACGTCCACGGCGGTGGCGCCCGGCCTTCTTACAGGGCGGCCTCGCCGATGGGGGGTGGGCGTAATGATCAGGCCGGCAGCGGCGCTTTGCCGCCTTTTTCTGCTCTCGATTATTCTTCCGATATCGGTCGTCGAGGCCCAGACGCCGGGGATGCTCGGCCTCTATGTCGACGAAGCGCGTTCGTCGAATGAGGCGGCCACGCCCGGCCTCTTCACCGGATGGGTCTTCTGCCTGCCCGGCGGCAACGGAATGATGTGCGCCGAATTCATGGTCAAGGTCCCGGACGGGATGATTCTCTTCAACACAACGGGCAATCCCGACATATCGGTAGCGCTCGGATCGCTTACTGACGGGATGAGCGTCTGTTTCACTGAATGCCGCGACGACTGGGTGTGGACGCATAATTTCAGCGTATTCGCGTCCACGGCGACCCCCGCCGAAATCACGATCGAAAGGCATCCATCGACGCAGGAACGGATGATCGCCAACTGTTTGACCGGATATCCACTCGAGGATGTGCTCGTCTCCTCGAAGATCTGCGTCAATCAGCCCTGCCTTCCGGATACCGTTCCTCCGTATCCCACGGGGATGACGACGACTGACGGAGTCAGGTTTCACCTGGAATTCAGC
The DNA here is from genome assembly GCA_025453655.1 of Candidatus Krumholzibacteriia bacterium. Taxonomy (GTDB): domain Bacteria; phylum Krumholzibacteriota; class Krumholzibacteriia; order Krumholzibacteriales; family Krumholzibacteriaceae; genus JALOPX01. The sequence continues at coordinate 23,148 of JALOPX010000019.1, read as the reverse complement.
GAGGAGGTCTTCAGGCCCGACATCAACACCGAGGCGAACTACCTCGTTTATCCGGCGGGCGACCCGGGGAGCCCGATCTCCGTTCTTTCCGCCGTGATCGACAGCGACGGGTATGCCGCGGTCGATCTGAGGCTCGCCGCCCCGACCGCGGAGAACACCGCGTACATCCTCGTTCTTAACAACATCAGGGACATTGCCGGGAACGCGATCGCCGGCGGAACCGAATTGATCTTTTCGGGGCTCGACGACAACCCGCCCGATCTGGCGGGCGCGGCGGCCCTGGACGATTCGACGGCCATCGCGATCTTTTCCGAGCGAATAAGCGCGATCTCCGCGGAAAATCCTGCCGCTTACACGATAATTCCCGGCCCCGCGGAAGGGAAAACGCCCGTGATTTCGGCGGAGCTTTCCTCATCCGGGGATACGGTTGTTCTCGGCCTCGGAGCGATGCTCGCGCAAAACACGACGTACAGCCTGACCGTCTCGGGGATGACGGATATCGCCGGCAACCCGATCGATTTCGCCGGGCCGGTCCAGTTCATGGCGATCGACAGGACGCCGCCGCATGTCACAGCGGCGGAGGCGATCGATCAGCTGACGGCGAGTGTGGTGTTCAACGAGGCCGTGACGACCGGGTCTGCGGAGAATCCGCTGAATTATTCGATATACCGGGCGGATGCCCCCGAAAGCCTTCTTGCCGTACAGTGGGCGGAGGCTGAGGGGCCGGCCGAGGTCACGCTGCATCTCGCGAATCCGCTCGAATTTTTCGTGGAATATTTCATCAACATATCCGGGATAATGGACACGGCGGGGCTCGCGATCGAACCGCCAGGCGAGACGCTCCCGCTCATGCTCGAGGACTGGTCGCACCCCTCGCTCGTCTCGGCCTCCGCGCCTGACGATTCGACCATCAGTCTTGTTTTCAGCGAGGAGATGGATACGACGACCACGGGAGACGAGACCGCCTACTCCGTTTTCAGGACAGGCGACGCGTCCGACACGATCCACGTTACGGACGCTTCGCCCGGCGCGGATCTTTTCTCGGTCGTGCTTTCGCTCGCCTCGCCGATGCAGATCGGCGTGTACTATACGGTGAAGGCGGCCGGAGTGACCGATCCCGCGGGCAACCCGATAACATCCGCGGACAACGCTCAGGTGATCATCCCCGACACCAGGGCCCCCTGGATCGTTTCGGTGTCCCTGAAGAGCATGTCGTACCTGGAGCTTTGTTTCAGCGAGACGCTCGATCCGGCCACGGCCGCAAATGAGGGCAATTACGAAATCGTCCGGAACGGATACCCCGGAGAGGTGTTCGACATCGCCGGAGCGTCCCTCATCATGGGCGGGCGGTGCGTTCTCCTGGCCTTCGAACCCGCGCTGATCGACGGGGGGGAGTACACACTCTTCGCCTCGGGGATCGCCGACACGGCGGGAAACATCATCCCCGCGGGAAGTTCGATTGCCTTCACCGCGGATGATGTCTGGCCGCCTGTCGTCACCGGTCTCTCCGCCACGACCCCGCAGTCGATCGGAATAGATTTCAACGAGGCGCTCTCGGCCGAAACGGCGGAGGACGCGGGCAACTACGCCCTGCGCGAGCGCGACAACCCGGGTTCGACGATCGCCGTCTCCGCCGCCGTGCTGAACGGAAGGAATGTCGCCCTTGCCCTTGCCTCCACGATGAAGAACTGGGTCCCGTACATGCTGACAATAACCGGGGTCGAGGATCTCGCGGGGAATTCGATCGCGGAGGGCGCCGGCTTCCCGGTAATCTGTGTCTCCGGCGGCCCGGAAGCGTACATAACCCCCTACCTCGACCTGCATCGCACGGAAACATACATCAGCCCCGATATATATACATTCTTCGACTGCTACGTATGGTGTCTCCCGAGCGAACGGGGGGCGATCTGCGGCGAATTTGCCCTGGAGAACGTAAACAGCACCCCGGATTTTTCATGCGTCGCCATGGAGGAGACGCCGAACCCCGATCTCGTTTCCGTCATCCTCGGAAACATCCGCGAGGGGATGAGCGTCTGTTTCAACAACTGCGTCTACGACTGGGCGTGGATGGTCAAGGCAAGGTATCTCTACATGTCCGGGCGGGGTTCGATCCGCGTGATTCCGGACCCGGCCGTCGCCGACATTCTGACGGCAAACTGCCTGGAGGGGTACCCGACGGAAACCGCCTATACCGGAAGTTACATAGACGTGAACATGGAGTACATCGCGACCCTTCTCTCCGGCTTCGACGCGGCCTTCGACGACGGCGCCGTGGTAATCTCGTGGGCCCTCGGCACGGGAAGCGAAGTCCCGGCGTTCGCCGTCAACAGGGCGGGAGAGGGCGGAGAGCCCTTCGAGGAGATCGCCGACGCCGGGATCGCGCGCGACGGGATGAAATTCATCTTCACCGACCGGGATTACATTCCCGGAGGATCGTACAGGTACAGGGTGGACTATTTCGACGGCGGCGAGAGGCGCGTCCTGTTCGAAACGGAACCGGTTGAGACGCCGCCGCTCCCCCTTTCGCTTGCCCAGAACCGGCCGAACCCCTTCAACCCGTCGACGGAGATAAGCTTCAGCCTGCCGCGGGGCGGGCACGCGGCCGTAGAGATTTTCGATGTCAACGGGCGGAGGGTTGCCGTTCTATGCGACCGTGTCTTCGGGCAGGGCTCCCATACCGTGGTTTGGGACGGCCGCGGCGCGGACGGCGCGGCGATGAGCTCGGGGGTCTATTTCTACAGGCTCACGGCGGGCAGGGAACGGATCTCGAGGAAAATGGTTCTGTTAAAATAAGGGCTCCCTATCGGAGGACCACCATCTTCATCGTCCTGCTGTACCCTGGAGCCTGAAGCCGGTAGAAAAAGACCCCCGATGCTATGGCATCTCCCCTTTCGTCCCTGCCGTCCCAGACGACGGTCTTTTGCCCTGTCGACTGCGGCCCGTCGACGAGCGTTCGCACGAGCCTCCCTCCGACATCGTATATTCGAAGCGTGACAATTCCGCCCGAAGACGGAACGTCGTAGCGGATAGAAGTGCACGGATTGAACGGGTTCGGAACGTTCGGATAAAGAGCGAACGCCGCCGGAACCTCCGGGCCGCCGGCTTCTGTCACCGTTCCCGGAGACGCCGGATCGCTTTCGTTCCCCGCGTAGTCGACGGCCGTTATCCTGTAGTAGACATTCCATCCGTCATAATCGGGATCGTTCCAGCCCGTTTCCGTCGTCGAATGGACTATGTCGGCCGGGGACGGCACGAAGCCGGGATCGCTCGATCGATAGACGCGGAAATAATGAAAATCCTCCTCGGGCGAGGGATCCCAGGAGAGAAGGTTCCCGCTTCCGGTGTTGTAGGCCGCGGCGAATCCCACGGGCGCCGCCGGCGCGATGTTGTCGACCGACCAGCCGCTGTCGGGAAAGCTCGTGTACCAGACCGAAGGCGTCGTCGTGTGGGCGGTCACGACAAAAACAGCGTGATTCATCTCAGTCGCGGAGGAATCCGAGATCGTCGGCACCGCCGCCACATACGAATCTTCCTGTATCGACGAGACGCTCATCACGTATTCCCACGCTCCGGGAGGGAGCGATGTTTCCGCGCGCTCCGGCATGGAGAGAAGATATGTACGCCCATCGTGGTTTATAAACGGCGAATCATCCCCGGTTTCTTCCGCAAGCGATTCGAGCGCCAGGATCCGCGCTTCGCTATCGATCCTGCGCCAGATTCCGTAGTTCATGATCGGCAGGGACGCCTCATCTGCAAAATCACGCCCCGATCTCGTGAAATGAAGCCTCACCCATCCCCCCTGGTCGCCCGGCACGTCGACGATCGAATCTATCACGGCCTGCTCGACGAGCCAGTCAAGGTCGATCAGGGAGACGGAAGGATTCACGCCCGGCTCCCGCCACGTGTGCGTGGATCTCCAGATCAGACTCGACGAGGGAGCTGCCAGCCTCGTCCAGTTCCCGTAGTGACTGATCTCCTCCCAGGTCCCGCCGTAGGCGCGCTTCAATTCCCACGAAACGCCATCAGTCTGTGCCGTAGTCAGACGGGCCATCAGGATGGTTTCGCCGGAGGTATCCAGAGGCAGCGATTGACCGATATTCCGCGCAGAATCGAACTCGTGCTGGAACACCTGTACTGCCTGAATTCCAGCGGCGTAATTGGCGAGGAATGCGCAGTCGCCCGATACGGCGACGGCGCTCGTATACCATGAAAAATAGCTGCAGAGTAGCTCAGGGTTCGCCGGATCGCTGATATCGATCACCTGGAGCCCTGAATTGTAATCCGCGACAAAGGCGTAATCCCCGGAAACAACGACATTTTCCGCGGTGCCGGGGGTGTCGAGGCTCCCGGCGAGCACCGGAACGGCGGGGTTGCCGATATCGATCACCTGGAGGCCGGAGGGGCCATCCGCTACGAAAGCGTAATCTCCAGACACGGCGACGCCATGGGCATTACCCGGCGTGTCATATGATCCCGCGTATACAAGATCGGCCGGGTCGCTTATATCGATCACCTGGAGCCCGCTGTAATAATCCGCGACGAAGGCATAATCACCCGACAACTGTACGTCGAAAGCGTAGTTCGGCGTATTATAGGAGTCCAGAATCGCCGGGGCCGACGGATCGCCGACGTCGACGGCGACAAGCCCGGAAGAGTAGTCGGCCACATAAGCGACATCGCCCGAAACAGCTACTCCGTAGGAATAATCGGGGGTGTCCAGGATCCCGAGAAGGACGGGAGAGGTCGGCTCGCTGATATCGATTATCCGGAGCCCCCCATAACCGTCCGCCACGAAGGCGTATTCGCCGTATATTTCGAGGTCCTGGGCGGCCCCCGGGGTGGATATTGGAAAAACGAACTCCGGATCAAACGGATCGCTGATATCAAACACCTTGAGATCGCTGGCCCCGTCCGCCACGAAAACGTAATCTCCGGAGGCTGCGATGTCGAAGCCATTGTCCGTGTAACCCCCGAGTCTTCCAACAAGCGCGGGAGTCACCGGATCGCAGATGTCGATCACCTGGAGACCATTTCCGTAATCCGCAACGAAGGCGCGGTCCCCCGCGATCGCGACGCCATATGCGCTCCCCGGCGTGTCGCAGGTTTCCGCGATGACGGGATGCGCCGGATCGCTGATGTCGATCACCTGGATACCGTATGTATAGTCGGAGACGAAAGCGCGGTCCCCCGAGACGGTGACGTCAAGAGCATTGCCGGGAGTATCGCAAGTCCCCGCGAGGACGGGATTCGCCGGATCTCTGATATCGATCGCCTGAAGCCCGTAATTGTAATCGGCGATCAGGGCGATGCCGCCCGAGAGAACGACGCTCCTCGCGCCCCCCGCCGTATCGTATGTTCCAATCTTCACCGGCGCCGTGGGATTGCTGATATCGATCGTCTGCAACCCGTATGTCCAGTCCGCCACGAACGCGCAATCCCCGGCAACGGCGACTCCGCAGGCGGAGCCGGGTGTGTCGCAGAACCCGGCGATCGAGGGACTCGAGGGATCGCTGATGTCGATTACCTGGAGACTGCCGCCGTAATCGGCGATGAATGCATAATCGCCGGCGACGGCTATGTCCCTCGCGTTTCCCGGTGTGTCGCAGAACCCGGCGATCGAGGGACTCGAGGGATTGCTGATATCGATCACCTGGAGCCCGCTTCCGTAGTCGGCCACAAAGGCGAAGTCTCCAACCACGGCGACCGCGTATGCGCTGCCCGGGGTATCGCAGGTCCCCGCGAGGACGGGATGGGCCGGATCGCTGATATCGATCACCTGGAGACCGCTTCCATAATCCGCCACAAACGCGTAATCCCCGGAAACAAAGATATTCATTGCGTTGCCGGGCGTGTCGAAAGCTCCGATGATCGACGACGCGAAGGGGAACAATTTCACTTCGCCGGCGATGGTGTCCCACCAGGCGGAAGTGTTTGCCTGGTCCCTGTACAGGGTCGTCGAGAAATCCTCGACATAACCGTATCCGGCGAATGAAACGGCCGGGGCGGCAAGGAGAATCGCCGAAATGGCGGCAGCGGAGATACCGTTGATTCGGTTCATTTTAAAGACTCCTGAAGGCAGAATATCCTGATATGTCCCGCGAATGGATTGATAACTGATTATACCACATTTTACCCTCCTCCGAAAAGGCTTGCGATAATCCCGCCCCGAATTTAGTATCCGCCTCATCGGCGAGCCGCGGAAGGCCGGAGAACGAGAACCCATGGACCGATCGGTCCTGCGGCAAAGCCGTTCATAGGAAGACGAAATGATCGAGCTCGAAAAATACGAGATCGTGGGCGAGATAGGGCACGGCGGGATGGCGACCGTCTACAAGGCGCGCCACAAGCTCCTGCACAATCATGTCGCGATCAAGGTCCTCTTCAGCCAGTTCACGCACGACGGCGAATTCCTGAAAAGATTCATCAACGGCGCGAGGAGCGCGGCGAGCCTCAAGCACGAGAATATCATCCCCGTCTACGACGTCGGCGACGAGAAGGGGAACTACTACATCGTCATGGAGTACCTCGAGGGGGAGACGCTCGAGGACCGGGTCAGGAACGGCGGCGCGATCCCGGAGCCCGAGATCGAAGCGATCATGAAGCCGCTCGCCGGCGCCCTGGAATACGCGCACTCGCGAGGCGTCATTCACAGGGACATCAAGAGCGCGAACATATTTCTCGCGAAGGGGGGGAGGGTCGTCCTGATGGACTTCGACATAGCGAAGGCATCGGACGCGACCCTTAACCTCACGCAGGACGGGACTCTTCTCGGGACCCCCGCCTACATGAGCCCCGAACAGGCGAGGGGCGAGAAGACCAACCACCTGAGCGACATCTACTCCTTCGGCGTCGTCCTCTACGAGATGGCGACCGGAAGGCTTCCCTTCCAGGGGGAAAACACATTCTCGATCCTCAATCAGATCGCGACCACCGATCCGCCGCCGCCTCGCGAGTTCAACCCGAAGCTAGGCGGGGAGCTCGGGGACAGGATACTCTGGTGCATGCAGAAAACTCCCGGGGACAGGCCGGCGAAGGCCTCGGAGATCTTCGGGGGGAATGTGCCGGGGAGGAAGGCCCGCAAAGATAAGAAGAAGGGTACGGGCTTCGGTTTCGGGAAGGGAAAAGGGAAAAAGGACGACGGCACGGGGAAAAAGGATGCTCCGGCGCAGCACGAGGCGGCGCAGTCGCCGCCGGCCGCTCCGGCGGGGCAGCCCCCCGCTCAGGCTCCGGCTCCTGGATACGTGGGGGCGCCGGTCCAGGCTCCGGCGCCGATGCCTGGGTACTCGCAGCCGCCCGCAGCGCCGATGCCGGATTACTCCCGGCCCCCGACGCCGCAGCCCCCCGCATACCCCACGCCCCGGCCCGAGCAGCCTCCCGCGCCCGCCTACAAGCCGAAGAAGCGGCAGGGCAACTTCAGGAGAAAAACGGCCCGCGCGATGAAACGCCTCTTCTGGCTCGTCCTCATAGTGGTCGCGGCGATGATCGTGAGGGAGAAGTTTTTCCCGAACCTCGGGCGAGGTGATTTCGAGGCGCTGTTCGCGACCGGAGGAAGGTTCGGCAGGGTCCCGCCGCCTCGAGCCGCGGCGAAGGAGCTCTCGGAAATCGATCGTGAAACCGCCGCCGCCCTTTATGCCGCGGCTCTCGAGGCGATCGCGAAGAACGAACCCGACAGGGCGCGCGAGAAACTCGCCGCGATAAGAAAGATCGACCCGGGGAGCCTTCTCGCCCACGAGGGGACGCAGAAACTCTACGACTGGCATATCGCGAGGGCGCAGGGGAAGATCCGCGCCGGCGACTACAAGGGATTCGAGGAGCAGATGGAGAGGGCCGTCAGGTGCTGCCCGTCGATGAGGATCGACAACCTGCGCCAGAGGGCGGCTTCGTACAGGACAGCGCGAAGGTACATCTCGCTCGACACGCGAAACGCAGCGGTCGTCTATATCAAGCTCGCCGCCGCGCAGGTTGGAAAGCTCGCGGGGAAACTGACGGGGAGCGCCGAAAAGAAACTCAAGTCGATGGGATGACGCCGGGCGGCTTGAGGTTATCGACGCCCGCCGCGAAGAGACTGGTAAACCCCGTGGCCGGTTCCCCTACTGCGGGAGCGTGAATTCCGTGCCCCATGGATTGATCACGATCGGCGGTTCCAGCATCACGTTGCCGCTTTGAAAGATTTCGATCAGCGCGTCGACCCGCCCGACCGACTCGGCCCATTCCTCGGCCGTATCCGGATCGTAAGGATCCAGCAGCACCGACCGGCGGATGTCCATGAACGCCTCGAGCCAGTCGTCTTCATCGATCCCCTCGGCGGGCGACCCGCCGACAAACGCGGACGCGCTGTCGATGATCGCCGGCAGCCCGTCGGGATCGTCGCCGTCGCCGTGCTGAATGCAGGCGTCGTAGAGGTTCAGAAGGCTAAGCGGATAGGATAATCCGAGCGCGCCGGCATGTTCCACGGACGGCCAGTAATATTCATCGTCAACGACCTCGTCCTGAACATCCCTGAAGATCGGGTCATCGGCGGCTTCCAGCCACGCCGCTTCCAGGCCGTCAAGTCCCTCGACGGAACCGTCCTCCGCGGCGGCGAGCTCCCGGAGGCGCGGGAGATAATCGGCCAGGGGATTTTCGGAGACGAGCTCGGTGTAGCGCTCGACCACCTCGAGCATGTCGCCCGTCGCCGAGGTGAACCCGGCCCGGCCGGCAGTGATGCCGCGCCCGTCGTCCAGGTTCTCGGCATAGCCGTAATCGATCACGGGGGTGTCGTTCTCGAAGACGCTGATGATCTGATCGGCGAGGAGGCGCTGTTCCTCGGTAAACTCCATACCCGATGATTCGCCGTTCCCCCCGGAGTCCTTGTCGCACGCGAGCAATCCCGCGATCAGGCAAAAGCAGATGACGATACGTTTCATGATATCTCCTCCTGCCGATATCGGTTCGTAAAGGCGGCCATTAACTCATATATGAGATGACCCTGATAATCGTACAACAATATTTCCCTGTTTTATACAGTAATGCTGGTGCTCAGTTCAGCCGGACAGGATCGCCAGCATGATCTCCGCGTTCTCGTGGCCGGGATTTTGCAGCAGGAAGGCGCGCAGCAGGTCGACAGCTTCCTCCACGACGTCGGCGGACATGGTCCTTCCATAGAACCTCGCGAAAAGCTCCGCCTCGGCGGGTGTTCCCATCTCCAGAATCGACTCCCCGACGCTGAAGGTCCAGGTCGAAGAGAAGTCGTACCCGTCCGGGCTCGCGGTCTTCAGCGAATCCCACATCGCGACCGCCGCCTCGAGCCCGCTTGCCTCAAGGGTCCGGAGCGCCGCGACCCCGGCCGGAGGATGCAGCTCGGCGGCAGGGAGCCCAAGCGCCGCGTCCAGCACGAGGCAGGTGAGCTCCTGGAGGTACGGCGAATCGATGTTGCAGAGGATCGCGACGGCCACCGATTTGTCGGGGACCAGGATAAGGTTCGAAACGAAACCCTCGTCGCTTCCGCTGTGCCCGACGATCGTCTCGCCGCCGTACGTTCCGACGGCCCATGCGAGGCCCTGGTGCCCGCCGTTATGGAAGAGTCCCCGTCCGTCGGGGATTGCATAGTGATTGCCCCAAAGGTTTTCATAAGTCGAATCCTGAAGAATGGACGTTCCGCCGAAGTTTCCATGGTTGAGGTTCGTGATGGCCCAGTTGCAGAGTTCGACGACGCTCGTGTGAAGCGTGCTGCTCGGGGCGTGGATCCGGTTGTACGGGTACACGTCCCGCACGCGCGGGGTCATGTACGTCCGGTGCGGCGACGCCCACCCGGCCGGCAGCGCGGCCGGTTTGAGGAATGTGCTCGCCGGCATGTACGACGGCCCGAGAACGTGCTGCGCCTCATACTCCTCGAAGGAAAGACCGCTGACATTCGCGATAACGTTTCCCAGGCAATCGAACGCCAGGTTGCTGTACGCCCAGCCGGAGCCGGGCTCGGCGAGCAAGTGCTCCGAGTAAAGGCTGAGCACGTAATTTTCCAGGGCGTATTCGTCGTACCGCGGCGCCTCCCACTCATAGTCCCGGACGTCGGGCATTCCCGACGTATGCGTCAGCATCTGCTTGATGGTGATGCCCCGGTAGCCTTCGTCGGCCATGGTGAAGAGGGGGATATAGTCCGTGAGCGGATCGCCGATGTCGACAAGTCCCTGCTCGACAAGTTGCATGACGGCCGTGGCGACGAAGGTCTTCGAGATCGAAGCGGCGTGGAAGAGCGTGTTCGCAGTCACGGGCTCGAGTGTCTCCGCGCTTTCGTACCCGAACCCCTCCGCATAGGCGATCCTTCCGCCGGAGACGATTCCTACGGCAAGCCCGGCGATCCCGAAGGAGGAGACGAAATCCCCGAGGCGCGAAGCGAGGTCGCCGTACGCGTCGACTGGCGGCCCGGGCTGATCGGGCGCCGAGGCGCACATCGAGAACGTGAGGGAAAAGCCAAGAATAACGACGATAGACAAGAAGGTCCCGCGATGAATTATTTTTTCCGGCATCAGGGTCTTTTTCCTTCCTTCCGGCCGGCGGCATCGACCCGCTTCGTCAATGGCGCCGTCATCTCCGTAACGGGTAAAAAACGATTAGAGTGGCCACTAGTCATAAAATAATACATTGGCGGGGAAACTCAATGCGGAAGTGCTTAAGCTATTATTTCGACTCCGCGGCAGCCTGAGTCCTTACGCAGGGAAGATGGATAGGAGGGAAATATCAGTGACCCGCAGGTTCCGCGCGCATGCGCCAGAACAGCCATGCCGTCAGGGCCAGGAGAATGGCCAGGCCCGCCCCGAATTCGCCGATCACCCAGGCGGTGATGCCCGTATCGGCGGTCAGAGGCGTGAATATTCCCTGTATGAAGAGGTTGTGGCTGGCGTGAAGGACGACGGCCGGCCAGAGGCTCCCCGATCTGAGCCGCAGCCAGGCCATCGCGAAGCTGATTCCGAGAACCCCGGCGGTGAAAAAGATCACGTTGAACCAGAGGGGTGTCGCGGGGTTGCCGTAATCCGCGAAGAATACCGCCGGATAGTGCCATACGGCCCATATGCCGCCGCTGATCAGGGCCGTCCGGGCGAACGAGGTCACCTTGATGAGCTCCGGCACGAGAAAGCCGCGCCAGCCGATCTCCTCCCCGAGGGCAGGCAGGCAACTGAATAGCACGCCGGCCGTCGCCATGGCAAAAGCGTAAATACCCACGTTCATGGATGCCGAGGCGAATTGGATGTGCCATCTTTCGGCGGCCCACTGAAGGATTTGATCGGGAACGAATCTGCCGAGCCCTGTCAGCCATGTGATGCCGTACAGCGCGATGCCGTAGATGACGGGCAGGGCGTACGCCCACAAGATATATCTGCCGCGGCCAGGTTTCCATCCAAGGCCCCGAAGGCTCCTGTGAAAGAAGAGCTGCGTGATGATCGCGGCGACTCCGGGGCACCACATGAGGCCGATTACATGTTTCCCGAGGGATCCGGACGAGATTATCGGATGGAGAAAGATCGAACTGAATCCGAATGTAAGAACCAGGAACACCAGTATCTTTTTCCGCGGGAGCGACATTCCAAAACCTGCTCTTTCGCTGCCGCCGGAGCGGATTTCCCCGGGCCGCTTCCGTCGCAGCAGGCGTCGCCTCGTCGGATAAAACATCTCAAGCGCCAAGGTCGCGGACGCCACGATCCCCGTAATGACGCGCGCGTTGCTGGCCCCGTCTTCGATTACGATCCACCAATCGACCACCGCAACGAGAAGAAGCGCGAAAAGGGTGATTCGGCGAGCCCTCTTCTTCGCTTCATCTGATTTGAGAAACCTGGACAGTATCTTTGGCATTACACTCCTCATCCTGCTCTGCAGGTCTGACGCAGGCATCAACTGCGGCTGCGTCCTTCGCGCCGGCAGGCTGGTGCATCCCCTGCCGCGCCGGTGCAGGTTTTTCCAAATATGAAATCTACACTCTTCGCGATCTTTCTTTAACCAGCCTCTTTGTTTCCACCCGACGGCACGATATAACCGGCTGTCAGCCGCCGACACTGTCAGGTCGGGCCGTTTTAGGCTGTTCAGGCCATTTTTGTAAAAGTTCTCGAAGCGCGGGAACGCCGTACAAAGCCCGTTCCTCATCCGTAACCGCTCGATCTATCGGGACCAGGTACTCCTTGCCCGTAACCGGATCAATGATCCGATTCGTTCCGTACATTTGGAAACCCAGCGCGAAGCTCAGATACCGGTCAATCGACGCAGCCGCCAAATATGCCGCCTCCTTCATGCCGCCGGCCAGAGCCTGCTTGAACAGAAAATGCGCCAAAAGGTAATTCTCCACGCTCTGTGACTTGAGATCTTCTCCGCAGAAGACGAGGCCCGTGTGTTGAAGCACTAATCCCGCGTTAAACTTGTCCGTCGGCGTGACAACCAGTCCTTCGGCGAGCAGCTCGAGCACCCTCCGTCGCCTCTCATCATCGGAACTCAAGTCTTCGCTGCCGGCACGGACCGATTGATCCTCCCGCGCAAGCCTCGCCAGTTCGCCGTTCTCCGCCCAGGCGGGGCGGCCCGTTGCCATAAGAAGGGCGAGAATACCAGTAATCCTGATCATCGTCATTGTCATTTGAACTCTCCCATTCACAGGTCGACATCCGCATCATCTGCGGGACGGCAGCCGCAGGCGGAGTTATACAGCGCCTCAATCGAGCCCCATCGATAAGCGTTGCATCTGTCGTTTGAATCCCATCGACAGAAAGAAACTGCGAGCCCCTTCATTGAATTCCCACGTATCGAGAACGACCTGCCCCAATCCTGCGCGCCGCGCATGATTCAAGAGCGCTTGAACCAGCTCTCTCCCAATGCCTTTTCGCCGAAAGGCCGGATCCACAGCAATACGATCGAGGTACAGATGCCTGGTCTCTTTTGCGAACAGAGACTCGGGGGCTTCGCGTATCACACCCACAGCAAATCCGGCAACCTCCCCATCAATTCTCGCAACTACGGTGTACGCATTTGGCTGCTTGAGAGTCGCTCGTGAGACTTCAACAAAATGATAAACATCCACAGTCTTGAAATGCCGTTCCAGATTCTCGACGTGCAGGTTGTGAACGATGGCGTGAAGCCGCCCCATCGCTGCTGCATCTCCAGGAACCGCCTTCGAAATTTCCACGTCTTTCTCTCTATCTGTATAACGCTGGCGTCAGCAGGAGTCCGCCGCCATCTCACGGCCTCATGTTCTCACTAATGTTCGGGCGGCATCCGGGGCCTACCCGGCCTGTGGCATATTTGGACCGTCCAATTATGCAACGAGCTGTTTCACAATCTCGGGGCCTGATTCCCGCGCGGGCTGCGCGGGAATTTTTCAGTCCAGGCTGCCCCGCAGCTATTTCGCCTTCCCTATGATCGCCGCGTCGATCCAGTAGAAGCTGGAGTCGCCATACGGATCGTTGCGGAGGAAGAAGAAGTACTTGCCGTCGTGAGAAATCGAAGGGAAACGTTCGTTGTCGTCGGTGTTTACTTCCGGCCCCAGGTTCTTTGGCGGTCCCCAGCCGCCGCCGGGCGTGCGGAAAGTGACGTACAGATCGATGCTGCCACCGACCGAACCGGCCCGTGTCGAGCTGTATATGATGAAGGATTCGTCAGGCGCCACAAAGGGAACAAAGCCCTCATGATCGTCGATGTCGGGATTGCCGAGCTTTGCCGGCGGATCGTAATCAACGCCCCGGCGGGTCATGCTGAAAAGCTTAAAGTCGCTGTCGAAATAAAGGTTGCCATTGGCGGCGAACGTGTAAGCCCAGACGCTTCCGGGATCGGGGAACCAGGCCTTGATCGCAGTCGGGGCGTTCCAGCGCGGATTCTTCAAATCAACAGCATAGAGAATCGGGGAACCAGGCCTTGATCGCAGTCGGGGCGTTCCAGCGCGGATTCTTCAAATCAACAGCATAGAGAGTCTGCCCGGACGCTGTCGATCCGTGCGCCCCTCCTTCGGCAATTTCAATACAGGAGAAGTAAAGCGTTTTTCCGTCCGGAGAAAGCGCTGGAGAATGGAGGAACGGCAGTTCCTTAGTGCCGTTGGAAATGGGCAAGGGTGCCGGCTTCGACCAGACACCGTCCGTACCGCAGTTCGTCGACAAGATCAGTTGCTTTCCCCGCTCCGGCTGGACGACCCAGTAAAGCGCCATCCCGTCGCCGGAGATCTCGAGCCGGCTGTGCTCGAAAGCGTCGCTGGAAACAAGACCGGGGGCGAAAATCTCGGCGGTCATGCCGGGCGGTTTTTGTCCAAGATAGGGGCCCTTTCCGGCAGGCGGGAAAGTAAAACCGTCCGAGGCGCCGAACGCGGACGCCACCCATGCAATTAAAAAGATCCGGATTCGCAAGTACACCTGGCCTCCTTCCCGGAGTCGGGGACGTTATTATTTATTATTAACACCTCGAAAAGACAAGCGTTCCATGGCGGAGACTATCACGGAATTTTCTGCCGGTCAATTCCCTGCGAATCTCGCGTTGCCCGGGGTTCCGGGCAACCTGCTTCTCGGGCGAAAGGACAGCGGGCTTAAGAAAGACTCGGTGATCAACGTCTCGCAGCTCATCACCCTCGACAAAAGGTATCTCACCGGCAGGGTCTCTAAACCGACTTCGAAGCCCCAGTCGATCCTGGACGAGGGGCTGAGACTCGTGCTGTCGGTATAGTACCCCCGATAAAAATTGACTTCCACGCAGCCGAGTGAATATAATCGATTCCAGCAAAAGGGATTTCAAGGAGTCGCCATGGGAAAACCAGCGGCGCGATGCGCCGATACGGCCAAGACCTGCAACGACCCGGCCGATCTGCCGGTCGGCAAGGTCATAGCTACCGGCACCGTCATGATCAACAAGATGCCTGCCGCCAAACAAAACGACCAGGTGGTAGGCGTCGATACCCACATCATCATGATACCGACCCCCGGGGGCCCGGTCCCGACCCCCCTTCCGCACCCCTTCTCGGGGATGCTCGACGGGCAGCTCTCGACGTCGGTCAAGATAATGGGGATGCCGGCCGCGACGGTCGGCAGCACCGCCTCCAACATGCCACCGCACATCCCGCAGGGAGGCCCCTTCCAGAAACCACCGATGAACAAGGGGGAGATCATCATCGGCAGCCCCAATGTCTTCATCGACAATGGAGGCGGTGGCGGCGGCGGCGGACAGGGCCAGGGCGCGGGCGCCGCGGGTGCGACCGCCAAGGCCGGCGAGCAGACGGAGGGCCATTACCTCGACGTCAAGGTGGTCGACAAGGGGGGAAAGCCGGTGACCGGCGCGATGTACACGATCAAGGGCCCGGACGGGAGCGAGTCCGGTGGGTACGTGACCGGGAGCATCGACAAAAAGGGAGTCAAAGAAGGCGCCCACGAGATAAAGATCTCCGCGATCACGAAGGCCGCGTGGTCTTCGAAGGAGGCGGCGATCGGCGACAAGGTAAAGCTGGAGGTCGCGACCGCCGGGATCGAATCGGGCGAGAAGGCGACACTTCAGATATTCATCAAGGACGCCAACTTCGCGGACCACCAGTTCGAGAAGATCGACACGAAGGTCGATTCGGACAAGATCGAGTACGAGTGGGAGCTGAAGATCGACGAAAAGCTCTTCAAAGCGCAGGACTACAAGGAAGGCAAAAATTATTCATATCCGTATTATTACTTCGTCGTCGAGACGGCGGGGCTAAGGCAGCGCTCAGGCCTTCTGAAGTACAAGGACTGGATCGAGCTCGAGCTGAAGGACGAGGACGGCAAGCCACTCGGAGGCGCGGAGTACCATATAAACCTGCCCAACGGCCAGGTCAGGAATGGGAAGCTCGATAACAACGGTAACGCCAGGGTGGAAAATATTCCGCCGGGCCAAATAAAGGTTTTCTTCGACGCCGGATAATCAACAGCCTGGTTTTTTCGGAGCGCGATAATGGCGAAAACTCACGCCAAAGGCGTATTTTCCCTGAACCGCAAGGTAGTCGACATCCTCGAGTACGGCAAAGACTACTACACGAAGGGTTCGGCGATCCTGATGCCAGCGAAGCCGGATGACGCCGATCAGAAAAAGATCCCTGGGATCAAGGGGCTCGCGGCGGCGTACAGGCAGTTCGAGTTCGATTCGAGGAAAAGACTCGTCGTCGCCGGGCATGCCGACAGCGGAGGCGACGTAAAGAAGAATTTCGAACTGTCGGCCCTTCGCGCCGAGGGGATAGTTTGCCTTCTGGCCGCTGACGGCGAGCGCTGGAGCGCGATCGCCGAAAAGACTCAGAAGGTCGAGGAC
The DNA here is from genome assembly GCA_025453655.1 of Candidatus Krumholzibacteriia bacterium. GTDB lineage: Bacteria > Krumholzibacteriota > Krumholzibacteriia > Krumholzibacteriales > Krumholzibacteriaceae > JALOPX01. The sequence continues at coordinate 6,891 of JALOPX010000019.1, read as the reverse complement.
ATCAAGCGCGTCCTGAAGTATTTCCACAACAACCGCAAGAACTGGAACTGCAATCCGCCCGACATCGACGGCAAATGGGACGCGAACAACGAAAAGGACATCCTCGCTGCCGTGAAGAAGTTCATCACGGGGTACAACATCGGGCATGCGCCGAAGCTGCCGGTCGCGCTTGTCGACGGCACGATCAAGACGGACAAAAAATTCACGAAGGAGGTCTGGAAGGCGGTCTTCGAGCTTTACCTCGAGGAGATGTGCGGGGCGCTCGGCATAAAGCCGAAGGCCGGCAAGACCGTTCCGGACACGTCGAAGATCCCCAAGACCGCGCTGAAATTCGTAAACGAGGCGAAAAAATTCACCGCGTGCGGCGAATCCTTTCCGATGACGGAGAACAAGTTCAAAAGCAACTACACGACCGACAAGTACGAACGCGCCGAACTTCTCTTCTTCAACGGGAAGGATATCGACGCGGGCACGAACAAGATCGGCGCCCGGGTATTCGCCTGCCCGGCGGGCGAAGCTGTCAAACACACCTCGAACGGCCCGCCCAAATGCCCGCTATGGTACGCGAACCATATGCTCGCGAACTACATCGACCCCGAAAAAGATCTCAATGCGACGGCGTATCACCTCGCATTCACCTATATCGACAAGGTCAAGGTGAACAATAAAAAGCCGACCGTGCAGAAGGCTCCGGCCGGCCTTGTGATCGAAACGTACCATTACAAGAAGGTAGGGGCGAAATGGCAGAAGCTGCCGATCAACTCGGTGACGAAGTTCAGCGACGGCGTCTACACGGTGCAGGTTGACAACACGCCGGCGCGCGACGACCTGCATTTCGAATTCAGCACGAAATCCGAATCGGGGCCCGACAAGGCGAAATGGATTTACACGGCGGCCGCGGACTCCGCCCCGAGCATCGTCGAGAAAAAGATAAACGAAGTGAGGGCGCTCCAGGTCCCCGACAAGTACGCCGATTATTTCAAGCACTATGACCTTCCGAAGGAATGGTCGTCGCAGCTTTACTGGACCCGATACAAGGACGGCGCGAACGACAAGGGCGGCCGCTTCGAGGCCGTGATGAAGGCGCTCAAGATCAAGCCGTACGGCGCGAAAACGACCCAGGCGACGAACCCGCTCACATTCTTCCTCGACGACATCGTTCTCGTGGACAAAGAGGGCAGGCAGAATATCAACGACAGCGCCGACGCGGCCCCCAAGGACAGGAACGCGGCCGACGGCCTTGTCAACCTCTCCGACAACTCCAGGTACTCGCTCTTCTACGTTCTCGAGGACAAACTGGTTCTTTACAAGCCCGAGGCGAATTATCCTTCGCTGACCGATTTCAAGTTCAAGCAAAACCTGATCACCGATCTTCCCGTCGACGGCGTGGTGCGGATGATCATCTTCGCCAACGATTGCTACAGCGTCTCCGACGCGCGCACCGAAAGGACCGCGAAATTCCAGTCGCCCAAGCATGTCCTCGGATGCCGAGCCGCCACTGCCGGCGACGCGAGGCATCATTTCGGGACGAAGGCGAGGGGAATGATCTATAACAGCGCCCAGACGATAACCCTCACGGCGGGGAGCACGACCGTCACGGGTGCCGGCACGAAATTCCTGACGGAGGTTCTGCCGGGATTTCAGCTGTCGATCTACAAGGGGACGGACTGGAGTCCCGTCAGGCACGATATCGTTTCCATCCAGAGCGACACGCAACTGACCATCGCCGCCAATCCGGCCGGGGGCGAAACAGGCGCGGGAAAATATTTCAAGACCCTCTCGCCGCCTCGCCACTCCGTCGAGTCGTGCGGCAATTTCCAGCTTCATTACATTCACGGAGGATGCCTCGTCCCCGACCCGGCAAAGGCGGACAATCTCAAGGTCCGCTCGTTCCTCCTCATATACTGGAACGGGCGCTACAAGAAATCGGGCGCGGGGATCACCGACGCGGAGGTCGCGACCTTCGGCAGGGAGGGGCCGAAGAACACGAAGGAGCGATGGGAGCATAAGGGGTACATGATCGAGCCGAAGACCGCCGACGCGCAAGGGAAGGGGAAGGTGCAGATCATGCCGGTCTTCCATTTCGAGACGAAATACCCGGCGAACGGCGGGAAACACGGTTGCATGGTGTCGATCACGAACAACAGCTCGGACGGGGAGATGGGCGTCGACAACTCCAAGATGTACAAGGAAAGTTACAAGAGCCCCGTCAACCCGGGGGATCACAGCGACTACAATAGGGGCGAACAGACCGACATCGACGGCAAGAAATATCGCGAGCTCGTGATAGCGCACGAATACGGCCATGCCACCGGCAAATACGACGACTACGAATATTCGGACGGGAGCCTCTACGACAAGGCGGAGAATTTCTTTCTCCAGTGGTATCCCGGGATGTCGTACCAGTGGGATTTCAAATCGATGATGTGGTACACCGAGGCCCCCCGCATGAGGCACCTGTGGAATTTCGTCAACCGGTTGAACGAGGCATCCGCGGATGACGGCGAGCTGAAGAAGATACTCAACGGCGCCGATTACAAGATCGTCCACCGTTTCAGCAAGGGGGGCGCGGACAAGACGCTGAACTTCCATCTCGCCTCCGCGCCGAACGACTACCGCGACATCACGAAACCCCATAAATCGGGGACGACCGCGTTCGCGGCGGGGAGGGTGGCGGTAGCGGGACAGCCGGAGATCCCGGCCGGGCAGCCGGGCGGGCCGAAGGCCGCAGTGGCGCCGGTGCCGGCCGCCCAGGGGAAGGGAAAATTCGATCTTCATCTTTCCAAACTCGGGGAGGACGAGACGGCGTGGAGCATCCAGATCAACAACGCGTACAAGAACTGGGCCTTCGACGGGATACTCACGGCCGTTATCAAGGTCGGATTCAAGTTCGTCAATTACAAGAAGAAGACCGGGCCGACGACTTACGCGACGAACAACTGGGCCGCCGGGACCGCGCCGGACAAGGGCGTCTGGATGAGCGCGGTAAGCTCGTACATCAAGGACAAACTCAACGGGCGATTCTACCTGGAGGGGAACAACGCCGATTTCAAGAGGACATACCTCTTCTTCTTCCCGATATGCCTCGACCTCGACGCCCTGGCGAAGGCGGGGAAACCGGCCGATTACACGAAGGCGCATTACACGATCAGGGTGATCTACAACGACAACGAAAAAGTCCCGGAGCCCGCGACGGCGACCGAGCTCGAGGCAGGCAACGACGTGTCGAGGGAATGGATCGCGAGGTACCTCTTCGGGCAGGACGCGGCGTGGACCGGCGCGGCGGCGCCGTACCATTCGACCGACGAATCGCAGCCTGCCGTGAACAAAAAGGTCAGGAATATCGGAACTGGCACCGCGGTGGCGTTCCAGGCGACCGACATGGATTTCATCAGGGATTGGCTGAGGACGCAGCTCGGCGACAATTCGTTCACCCTGATCGGAACGCCGAAGCCGTAGACGTTCCGGGCTGAAACCGCCGCGGCGCCGAAGGGCGCGGGGTCCGGCATGCGAGGCGCGAGTTGAGAAGGAAAATGAAATTTCGGCTGGCCTTGTCGGCCGTTCCGGTCATATGCATTTCATGTATCGCCGGTTCGAGTGACGGAGTCAAAACAAAGGAACGGGAAATGACCTTCAGTATCAAGGAATGCGGTTACCCGGTGGAGTTCGCGAATTACCAGCGTAATTCCCACGTGCTGGCCGCCGCGAGGACGCAGTGGGAAACGGCATGGTCGAAAAGCTTCAGCGAGGTCGATCCGGAGCTGCTCGTCTCTCCGAGGGCGGTCCTTGCCGGGGATTCGATCGTGGCGGCGAAGACCGCTTCGGAGCTTTTCGTCTACACGGCCTCCGGAAAATTCAAATTCATGGAGGCCCTCCGCAACCCGACGCCGGTCGTCCTCGGCGCCGGCGCCATGGCCTGGTTCAACGAAGCCCAGGGGCTCGTCTACGAGGATTACAACCAGAGGAAGCTGCGCCCCGCGGAGCCGGTCCCCGGCTTCGACGAATGGGCGTACGCCCTGCTGATAAAACCGGCGAAGGACGATCTCCTCGCCGTGATACAGAACGCGGGGATCCGCGGGCAAAGGGAAAAGAAATTCTATATATATGACTTCACGCGGGGCAGGCTCACGAAGAAATGGTTCCACGAATTCCCGGGCATCGTCAATCACGCCCTCCTGACGGCGGACGAAAAGACGCTCATTGTCATCGTGGGGGAGGAGGCGACCCTGTACGACGTCGATAGCGGCAAAGGTATCGCCTCGTTCAAAACGGGCCTCGTCAAGCCGTTCACCGCGTCCATAGACCTTAAGGGCGACCTCGTCGTGACGGGAGTCGCGGAGGACGCGCCCTCAGCGAAGAAATTCTGCAGGGCGTATTCGCCGGCGGGGGAGGCGCTCTGGTCGATCGAACTCGTAAACCCGCTTCTCGTCCAGCCGCCCGTCTGCGGCGAGGAGGGGTATTTCTACTATTTCGACAACAGATGCCTCATCTGCTCGGTGGATGGAATAGTCAAATGGTCGACGCCGCCCCTTTTCGGGGACAGCGCCTGCATGACGGCAACCGGGGGCAACCGTCTCCTCGTGCTCGACGGGGCGCTGCTCACGCTGTTCGATCCGGCCGGCGAGAAGATATTCAAGAGCGTCGTGTCGAAGGAGGAAGAAACATTCACCGTTCCGCCGGCCGTCGCGGCCGACGGGGCCATTTACGTGATGAGCGATAAGAATCTATACCGTCTCGAGTGAGCGCGCGGCCCCGCCGTGCCGCCGGGGCGCCGCAGCAAAGGAAGATCGCAGCCATGAAAAAAGAAATCGAACTTTTCACCTTCGACCTGCCGGAAGGGTGGGAGGATCAGACCGTCTACCATTTCAGAGGACCGGTCATAAACGACCAGGATCATCTTCTTACGCTGGTGATCGACCGGAACCTTCAGCAGAAGGATGTCGGAGAATTCGCGGGGCTTAGAACGCGGCCCATCCTGGAAGGGCTTCAGGGGGTGGAGGTGCTCAAGGACGAGGAGACCACTGTCCCCGGGTGCTTTCCCTCGTACGAGCTGGTCTACAGGTGGATGCCGGCCGACGGGATAAAGATATTCAGGAAATATATATTCGTTCTCCGCGGGAATCGCGGGTACGCGTTCGACATTGAATTCACGAAGCAGTCTTACAAGCTCCTCGGCGAGCAGGTGAAGAAACTGGTCGAGGTGCTGCTGCCAGGGACGTACGAAGCGAAGGAAGATTGACCGTGCCCGATCTGAAGTTCACGAAATCGACCGACTCGAAGGAGGAGATCAAGCTCGAGTCGGCCCTCATATACGCCGACTGGCGGCAGGGCGCCGCGTATACCGGATATAAGGCGGCTCTCGAGGTGGTGACGGTTTTCGTCGGGAACGGGGCGAAGATCGAGATCACGGGAAAGACCGAAAAGGGAAAGAAGCTCGGGAAGATAAAGGACACGATCGACTCGAACAGGTATATCGGCCATCTCGAGATCCCGGACGACGCAGAGCCGGGCGACATGGCGTACTTCGAGGTCAAGCTGTCGGCGAACGGGATCGACGGAGAATCGAGCCGGATCCCGGTCTACCCGGCGCCTGTCGTGACGAACATGGCCTGGAGCGCGCAGGAGGCGCGAAGGGGGGACACGCTGAAACTCACCGCCGACGTCGACAAGGTCGAGGCGGGGACGGAGGCGACCGTCACGATACTCGAATACGACAATGACGGCGCGCACGACAAGATCGTCGAGCTGCCGGCCGCCGTGAAGGACAGGAAGATTGAGATCGACTGGGAGTACGAGTACCACGAGGACGTCGACGAGCTTCCGACAAGCGAGGAGGTCGAGAGGTACGGCGCCTCCTACAACCCGCCGGAATATTTCTTCGTGATCGACATCAACGGGTTCAAGTCGGGGACGAAGCAGGAGTCGGGGCTTCTGAAATTCAAGGACTACATCGAAATTTCGCTTCGCAATGTGGACGGGACTCCGAGGGCCGACGAAAGGTACGTGCTTCACCTTCCCGACGGATCGACGAAGGAAGGAAGCCTCGACGCGCGCGGGAAGGCGCGCGAGGAGGGAATCCCCCCCGGGCATGTAAAGGTGGAATTCCCCGGCATGAGGCAGGTAGATCAGAGTGCGCCGGAGCAGGTGAGCTCCGGAGGCCCGGGGGCGGCGCAGTGATGCGGGGCATGACAGGCTGACGGACAGGCATTGACCGGGAGGGATTTGGCGATGCCCGGATTCGAGTACACGATAAGGCAGGGCGAGTCACTGGCCGACCTGGCGAGACGCTACAGGACAGAGGGCGGCTGGCGGACGATCTGGGATGACGAGCACAACGACTCGCTTCGGCGGCTGCGCGGCTCACCGGCGGGGCTCTGTCCCGGCGACCGCATCTTCATCCCCGGCGCGGACGGGAATGTCTGCGAGACCCCGACCGGCAGGGCGGCCGATTTCACGGCCCCTCCGCCGTTCAGGATCTTCGCCGAGGACGGCAGGTCGGCCCCCCCGACGGCGGTGCCGGTCGGCGGCGCCATCAAGATGAAGGCCGTCCATGACGAGGGAGCGCAGGGGAGATGGAGCTGGAGCACGCGGAGCAGGAAGATCCGGCTCTCGGGGCAGAGCACCGAAATGCTGACGATCACGGCCGGAAACAACCACAGCGCGACGTACGCCGACGAACTCATTCAGCTCTCGTTCGCCCCTTCCGACGGAGGATCGACGGAGCCTTCGTCCGATGCGCAGGAGTGCGATACGGCCCAGGAATCCTCGGGCGATTCGGCCTGCGGCCCGGAAGCCGACGCCGCCGCGGAGACCCCGGCCGGCGGGGCGGTGGTCGTAACGACCCGGATCACGGTGATCAAGGTCGAATTCCACGCCACCCCGTTTCATCCG
>JALOPX010000018.1 GCA_025453655.1 Candidatus Krumholzibacteriia bacterium | reverse complement strand
GCCACCGCCAGAATCGTCCCCACGTCGTCAACGCGCCGCAGCACGTTGTACGTCGCGATCGGGTAGGCCGCCTCATCGGCGAAGTCGTACCCGGAACGGCTGAAGAAGATTCTCGTTTCCCCGCCCTGGTCGCCGGGGATGTCGCGAATCGAATCTATCACCGCGCAGTCGTGGAGCCAGCCGATCTCGAGCTCGCTGCAGGTGGGATTGACGGTCGAGGCCGCGTCGAGGTAGGGATGAGTGCTCCGCCAGAGAAGGTTGCTCCCGGGATTGCCGAATTTCGTCCATCCGCCTCCGGGTGCGAACAATTGCCAGTGGGCCCCTGAGTCGGCGCTGATCTGCCAGGCGATCGAGTCGTTCTGCACGGTCTCGAGGCGGGCCCTGAGGATCGGTGCGCCGAATGGATTGAGGGCAAGCGACTGCCCCCTGTTTCTTTCCGGATCTACAAAGCGCTGGAACACCCTGAAAATTTCGAGGCCGGTGTTATAATTCGCTACGTATACGTAATCTCCCGATATATCGATTCCGGTGCCGAATCCGAAGGCGCCGGAATCCCAGAGAAAAACCGGATCGATCGGGTACGATATATCGAATGCCTGGATGCTGTAGCCATAGGTCGCGACAAACGCATATTTGCCCGACACGGTCACGGCGTACGCGCTATATGTTGCGTGACTCCCCACGATTACCGGAGAGGCGGGATCGGAGATGTCCATCATCTCGAAGCCCTGATCGCCATCGGCGACGACCGCATAGTTGCCGTATATGGCGACCCTGCGGGCGCTGCCCGGAGTGTCGCAGGTCCCGACGAGTGTCGGGCTTGCCGGATTCGAGACATCGATTATATGCACGCCGTTCGGGCCGTCGGCCACGACGGCGAAATGTCCGATGAGGGTCACTCCATATGCGTATCCTGCAGTATTATAACTTCCCGCGAGAAATGGATTCAAGGGATCCGATACGTCTATGACCTGAAGCCCCGAGTACCCGTCGGCGAGATAGGCGTAATCAGGCGCAACCGCCACGTCTTTGGCATCCCCGGGCGAATTGTAGTATCCGGCCGGTACGGGATTAACCGGGTCCGTGATATCTATGATCCGCAGCCCGGCGAGATTGTCCATTACATATGCGTAGTTCCCCAAAACATCCAGCTCGGCGGCGTTCGCCGGCGTGCCGCAGAAGCCGGCGAGCACCGGATTCGCCCGATCGGAAATATCCACCACCTCGAAGCCCCCGAGATAGTCGGCCACATACGCGTAGTTGCCCGAAACGACCACATCGTGGGCGGTCCCAGGCGTGTCGTAACCTCCGATCGCAGCCGGTGGAGTCGGGGCGGCGATCCGCACGACCTGCAGGCCGGAGCTGCCGTCCGCCACTGCGGCGATATCCCCCGAGACAGCCACGCTGAAGGCATCAACGGGCATTGTGCAGGATCCGAAAAGAACGGGACTCGCGGGAATGTTAAAATCGATTACCTGCAGCAAACCCCGGCTGTCCACGGAGTAAACGAAGCCGCCCGAGACGGAGAGATCGCTGCAATACTCCGGATACGGGATTCCGTAGCTCCCCATGTGTACGGGATTATACGGATCGGATATGTCCACGGCGTCGATCCCTTCCCAATAATCCGCCAGAAACAGGAGATTTCCCGATACAGCGACATCCCGTGTCCACCCTTCCGAGACGACGATCGCCGGGGGAAGCTCGTACCGGCTGATAGCGCCGTCCCACCCGACGAGGGTCGCGGTATTCTGGTTGATCACCGATATCGCCTCCAGGTTTTCGCCCGAACCGCAGTCGACTATTTTCCATGTGGCGCCGCCGTCCGTCGTTCGAATCACCGTGCCGCCGGTTCCGACCGCGATCCCGATATTCGCGTCGTAGAAATCGACGTCCATGAAAGATGAAACAATGCCGCTCGTCTGGGGTGTCCAGGTCGTCCCCCCATTAACCGTCCTCAGGATGACGCTGCCTGATCCGACCGTCGTGCCGGTGGTGCTGCTCGTAAAGCACACGCCGCGCAAGGAAAAGGTCGTTCCGCTCGTCTGGGGCGTCCAGGTCGTCCCCCCATTAACCGTCCTCAGGATGACGCCGTTGGTTCCGACCGCGGTGCCCGTGGTGTTGCTCGTGAAGCTTACGTCGAAAAGATGCTCGGTCGTTCCGCTCGTTTGCGGTGTCCAGGTGGTTCCTCCGTTGGTCGTTCTGAGGATGGTTCCGCTGTTACCGACGGCCGTACCGACGCTCGCGGACGTCATGCAGACCGCGTACAGGTTCTCGACCGTTCCGCTCGTTTGCGGCGTCCAGTTGACGCCCCCGTTCGTGGTCCTGAAAATAACACCGGCGTTCCCGACTATCGTGCCGGTGTTCGCGTCCGTGAACGACACGTCGAAAGGGTAGGTGGATTCGCCCGTGCTCTGAACGGTCCACGTGTCGCCGCCGTCTGTCGTACGGCGGACCGTCCCGAACGATCCGACAACCGTGCCGATATTGGCGTCGATGAAACAGACATTGTATAGGACATGGCCCGTCAGGCTGTTCTGAAGGGTCCACTGGGGCGGATCGACGATTTGGAGATCGTAGAAATCCGCGACTAACGCGTGACCGTTGTAGAGAGCGACCCCGACGGCGGCGCCGGGCGTGTTATAGCTCCATTCAAAGCGCGGGCTCAAAGGATTCTCGATGTTGATCACGTAGAGTCCCATGTCGCCGGCCGCGACATATGCCAGGGTTCCCGACACCGTGACGCCCTGGCCTGCAACGGTGTAACTGCCCGCCGGAACCGGGGCTTCGGGATCCGATATGTCTATCAGCCGAAGACTGCCCCCATCCGCCACACATGCGTACGCGCCCCAAATCGCGACGTCGTTCGCCGTCCCCGGGGTGTCATAGGTTCCCACGACGACGGGGTTGGCCGGATCTGATATGTCCACTACCAGCAGCCCCGCCTCATTGGCAGCCACATAGGCGTAGTTGCCCGATATAACGACTTTGAGCGCGAGGCCGGAGGTGGCGGCGGTGCCGATGATATCGAGCTGGAACGGGTGCAGTTTGAGCTCTCCCGCCGCCGTGTCCCACAGGGCCGTCGTGTTGACAGGGTCCCGGTACAGCCTGGAGGTAAAATTTTCCAGGTACCGGATTTCGCCCGAGGCGGTGCCGGCAAAACAGATCGTTGATAGTACGAGACACAAAAGAGAGTTCCAGGCCGATCGAAGCGTAATCATGGCTTCCTCCGTGAATAGGATCTTTACGCCGCGGATTCCGAATAAATTACGGCGCCGGAAAGCGAAATCAGGGCGCCCGGCATATCTCGATGCGATTCCTTTTTTTGGTAATGTATTGCGTTAATTATATCACATTAAAAGCGACCCGTGCAACAGCGAGATCCGGAGGGAAGCGTTCTTTAAACCAAGAAAAGTCTTTTTCGTACGGCGAATTTCTTTTAAGCTGCCCCCGGGCCCGCGGGCGCGGTCGCTGATTGGAGTTAATTTCATGAAGAGGATGCAGGCGGAGGAGACGAAATCGTTCGAGAGCATTCTCGCGGGACTTCCCGGCGAGTACGCCATGGCCGAAAAGCGCCTCAGGCAGCTCGATCGAATCGTCCACCTGCCGCCGAACGCGGCGATACTCGATGTCGGCGCCGCGCAGGGGGAGTTCCTGGCGGCATGCCACAGGCTCGGATATCGGGCGTCGGGCGTGGAGCCCTGGAAAGAGGCCCGCGAGACCGCGGCAAGGTTGGCTGCGCATCTTTCTATCCCGCTCGATATCAGGGAGGGGAGGGCTGAGAGCCTCCCCTTCGGTGACGGCGTCTTCGATGTGGTGCACGCGGTATCCGTTCTCGAGCATGTCACCGACCTGGAGGCCTCCGTCTCCGAGGCGTTCAGGGTCCTCAAGCCCGGGGGCGTCTTCTGGTTCAACACGGCGAGCTCGCTCTGCCCCGCTACGAGCGAGATCGCGGGTTTTCCGCTGTTCGGATGGTACCCGAACGGCCTGAAGCTGAGGATAATGGAGTGGGCGAAGCATAATCGCCCCGAATTGATAGGATACACGGAGCACCCCGCCATCCACTGGTTCACGCCGCGGAAGGCCCGGAGGCTGCTGAAGCGGCACGGCTTCACCAGGATCTACGACCGGTGGGACATCGGCAGGGCGAACGCGAAGGGGGGATTGCGGGGGCTCGTTCTCAGGACGATCGCCCTCGGGTGGCCCACGAAGTTCGCCGCCGACGTTCTGAGGCGAGGGTGCAATTACGCCGCGGTCAAGTGACCAGGCCGTTCGAGGTCCGGTCCGGAAATGATCACCGGCCGTTTTCCCTTCGGCATTCCCTGAAACATAAGAATCCCGCGGAACGTATCTAGACCCTAAACGCCTTTCGCGAAGGGAGATCGATCGTGTTCCGCAACTATCTAAAGATCGCGCTCAGAAATTTCAGCAGGCACAAGGGGTATTCCACAATCAACATTGCGGGCCTCGCCGTCGGGATGGCCTGCTGCATATTCATCCTGGCGTTCATCGTAAACGAGCTGTCATACGACAGGTTTCACGAGAAGTCCGGACGGATTTGCCGCGTCACGACAGAAGCGACGATAGCCGGAGACAATATCAAGGTCCCGACGATCCCCGCCCCGATGGGCCCTCAGCTCGTGGCGGATTTCCCGGAGGTGGAGACAGCGGTCCGGTTCAGGAAGTACTACACCAGCAGCTTTCAGTACGGGGACCGGAAGTACTCCGAGAAGAATCTCATATATGTGGACGATTCGTTCTTCAGGATCTTTTCCTTCGAGCTTAAGCGGGGCAATCCGGAAAGCGTCCTGAGTGAGCCCTATACAGTCGTTGTCACGGAGGACGCGGCGCGAAGATATTTCGGCGACGAGGATCCGATCGGGAAGACGATAAAATACCTCGATGCCGAAGAGGAATACACTGTGACAGGGATTGCAGCCGATCCGCCGGCAAATTCTCATTTTCGCTTCGATCTGCTGGCCTCCTTCGAATCTCTGTACAGGCGCGATCCGGGGAATCTCGGCTGGTACAATTTCAACCACCAGACCTACCTTCTGCTGAGGGAGGGAGCCGATTACCGCGAGCTGGAGGCGAAGCTCGACGGGTTCGGCGACAAGTACCTCGCCGAATTCAAGAGGATGATCGGGGGGGAGATGCATAATTACCTCCAGCCCCTGACCTCGATCCACCTTCATTCCAAAATGGCCAACGAGCTTGAGGCCAACGGCGATATCCGCAATATCCATGTCTTCGCCGCGATCGGGCTGTTTATCCTCATTCTTGCCTGCATCAATTTCATGAATCTCTCGACCGCCCGTTCCGCCGGCCGGGCGAGGGAGGTCGGGGTGCGGAAGGTCCTCGGGGCCGGGAAGGAACGGCTCATCCATCAGTTTCTCGGCGAATCGCTCCTGATGGCGTCGATATCGGCGGTTGCCGCCCTGATCCTCGCGGCTCTTCTTATGCCGTATTTCAACAATCTCACGGGGCTCTCGATGGGGATCGGTTTCCTCTTCGAACCCAGGCTCGTCGCGGGGCTTTTCGCCCTTGTCCTTTTTGTCGGACTGATCGCCGGCAGTTATCCGGCAGCCTACCTTTCGAAATTCGATCCCGCTCCCATCCTGAAGGGGGATCTGACGCGCGGCAGGGGGGGCGCCGGATTGAGAAGGGGGCTCGTTGTATTCCAGTTCGCCATCTCGACAGCCCTCATTATCGGAACTGGAATCATAATGGACCAGCTTCGTTTCATGCGGTCGATGGACCTCGGCTTCGAGAAGGGGCAGGTGATCGTATTTCCCGTCGCCGACAGGGGGATGAGGGAAAACCTGAGCGCCCTCAGGGAGGAACTCGGCTCGGTAAAGGGCGTTCGATCGGCCTCCGTCTCGATGACGGTGCCCGGCGAGGAGAAATCCAATCTTACGCTCTTCCATCCGGAGGGGTGGGCGACGGACAAGACCGTGGCGCTTCATAATTTCACGGTCGACGAGCATTTCCTCGGCACCTTCGGGATCGATCTCGTCGCCGGGAGGAACTTCTCGCGCGGATTTTCCGCCGATCAGGAGGAAGCGGTAATCATAAACGAAGCGGCCGCGAAGCATATGAAGTGGGACAATCCCGTCGGAAAGAGGTTGTACGTCGGATCGGATGATGATCTGTCGTCGTACGACGAAGCTTACACGGTGGTGGGAGTCGTCGGCGATTTTCATAACCGGTCGCTGCACCACACTGTCGAACCGCTGCTGCTGAGGTTCTCCCCCGAGTTCGCGGGCAGGGTGTCGCTCAAGATCGAGGCGGCAGGCATTCCTGCGACTCTGGAGCGCCTGGAAAAGAAGTGGGATGAGGCCGCCTCCGACCGGCCCTTCAACTATTTTTTCATGGACGACCATTTCGACAGCCTTTACCGCGCCGAGGAGAGGCTCGGCTCGATAGTCAGGGTCTTCTCGATCTTCGCCGTCTTCATCGGGTGCCTCGGCCTCTTCGGGCTCGTCTCTTTCGCCGCCGAGCGGCGCACGAAGGAGATGGGAATCAGGAAGGTCCTCGGCTCCCCGGCCAGATCGATCGTGATACTTCTCTGCAGGGAATTCGCGGCGCTGGTTCTTGTGGCGAACGCCGTGGCGTGGCCAGCGGCGTATCTCGTCATGAGACGGTGGCTCGAGGTCTTCCCGTACAGGGCGGAGGTTTCAATCCTCACCTTCGTCGCGGCGGGGACTGCGGCAATGGCCGTCGCCCTGCTGACGGTGAGCTGGCGCGCCGTCAGGGCGGCGCAGACGGATCCGGTGAAGGCGTTGAAGTACGAGTAGAAACGTCAGACCGCCGCCGCGAAAATCGTTGACACGAATCCCCGAATCGCAATAAACTTTCGGCGCGCCTGCTGATCAGGCGGCTACCATTTAAATCAGCGACCCTGTCCGCGAGAGTGGGGCATTCCGGCAAATTGCCCCGGGTTCCCTTCACGGAGGTTTGAATGTATGGGGAAGGTTAATGGATTCGGAATTTACGTCCTGATCCCGGTATTCCTTTTTTCCTCTGTGTTTTTGATCGCCTCATGCGGCGATGACAAATCGACCGATCCCGATACGGATGCGACAGAGGTCATCGAACTGTCGGAAACCGAGCTTGATTTCGCGACCGACGTCGGCGATCCCGACCCGGCAAATCAGGTCGTCTCGGTGACGAATACGGGCGCCGGGACGCTGAGCGGCCTCGGCGCGACCATCTCGTACCAAGCCGGGCAGCCCACCGGATGGCTCTCCGCCATCCTCGGCGGAACGATAGCGCCCGCCGACCTGACGATACAGGCGACTACCGGCGGCGGAGCCCTTGCCTCGGGTATTTACAACGCCACGGTCAGGGTCGCTTCGAGCAAAGCGAACAACAGTCCGCAGCTTATCGACATAATCTTCATGCTGCTCACGAAATACGGCAAGCCCATAGAGTACGCGAACGGGTCCAACCATTCACCCAATTACCTGCTCGGCAGCAAGATAACGGTGCCGGCTGCGTGCACCCTCACACACCTTTGCGTGATCGGGAAAACCGCCGGACCGCAGGTCAAGATGGCGCTCTATACAGAGGTCGGCGGACAGCCCAGCCAGCTTGTCGCGTCAACGCCGGCAACGGTCCTGGTGGACGGCGAACTTGAACTGGCCGTGACCCCGACACCGATTTCGGCGGGCAACTACTGGTTCATGGCTGTTTACAACACAACAGCGAACGTCGGCTTCCTGCAGACGAACGACCCGAATGATCAGGTGAAATTTTTCTCGTTTACATTCAGCTCGGAAATTCCTGCGACCTACCCGAGCCACTCGACATACACGGGCCAGGTGTTCAATTACTACATCAAGGCCGCGCTGGATTGATCGGTCGAATGGGAAGAGGGGGGACGCCCGGCCCGGGCGGAGCGTCGGGGGTTGAAGGATTGAGTTGAAATCGGATCGGGCAGAGAGCCCGGGGGGCGCCTGCCCGATTTCCCTTTGAAGGGGGCGTTTGCCCGATGAGTTGTTATTTTATCGCGCAGATAAACATTCACGACCGCGAGGAGTACCGGAAATACCTCGACGGGTACGACGAGATATTCTCGAAATACAAGGGGATCGTGATGGCCGTCGACGAGAACCCGACGGTGCTCGAGGGCGAATGGCCCTTCGACCGCACCGTGCTGATACGTTTCCCCGACGAAACCGAGGCCAGGCGATGGTACGAGTCGCCCGAGTACAGGAAGCTGGTGGAGCACCGCCATCGTTCCTCGAAGGCGAACATCGTCCTCGTGAAGAGGGAGAAATGACGAGGCAGGGCGACGGATAGCGCAACACGGTTGGAAAGAAAGGAAGAGAGAAACAATGGCGATGAATCCGGAAAAGGATGTCATGAGGCTTTTCGATGAATGGAACGCGGCCGTGCGGAGCGGGAAGCCCGATCAGGTCGTCAAACTTTACGCCACGGATGCCGTTCTGCTGCCCACCTTCTCGAACCGCGTCCGCCACAACCACGCCGAGATCCGCGATTACTTCGCGCATTTCCTGAAGAACGGACCGAGCGGCAGGATCGACGAGGGAAACGTGCGCGTCTTCGGCGGCCTCGCCGTAAATTCCGGCACCTACACCTTCCGCATGAGGAAGGGGGCCGTCAGAAAAGTGAATGCGAGGTTCACCTTCGTCTATCGATGGGACGGAGGGCGATGGCTGATAGTCGAGCACCACTCATCCGCGATGCCGGAACAGGCTGTGAAATAGGACCGGCATTTGCCGGACCGAGGGCGGGCTGCCGCGGATTACGGCGCGATTTCGGGAGCAGGAATCGGCTCAGCCCCTCAATCTCTTCCTCATCTCCTCGACGAGCGGCTTCGAGCCGACGTACAGGGCTGTCCGCTGGTGCGGCGATTCGGGCTCTATGTCGAGGATATCCCGGCCTTCCTCGTCGATGGCTATCCCGCCTGCTTCCCTCGCGATAAAGGCGGCGACGTCTGCCTCGTAGAGCAGTCGCAGCTTCCCCTTTGGGCGGTTCTTTTCCGGTTTCGAGTGGTTGACGATGGCAGGATACAGGAACATCCCGCCGTTCGAAAGGAGCCTGTGGAAATCGCCCGCAAGGGAGCCCATGTATCGGAAGGAATATTTCTGCTCATTCTCCTCCAGCCAATCCTGCACGGCGGCCGAGAAGGTCTTCCTGTTCGAGGCGTTGAATGAAAGCTCCCAGCTCTTCGGGTTTTCGGGCATGATCAGATTGTCCGAACTGTCCGGTTTGACGTATGTCATCGTTTCGTCGAGGTGAAAACGGAAAACCCCGGAGTCGGCGAGAGCGAGGGTGAAGACGCCGTTCGGAATCAGGAAGATCCCCGCGGCCCTCAGCTCCGATCCGCGGCGAAGGTGGTTGTCCTCGGGACCTTCGAGGTTCCTCTTGGCCACGGCGAACATGAAACCGACGGGGAGGTTGTGCTTGATGTTGCTCGATCCGTCGAGGGGGTCGTAGTAGATGAAGTATCGGCCGCCCTCCTCGTTGAGGATCACCGGATCGGCCTCCTCTTCGGTGATCGCGCAGATCACCTGGTTCGACCTCTTGAGGTAGTGCAGGACGATCGAGTCGGCGATGTCGTCCATCTTCATCACATTCTCGCCCTGGATGTTCGTGACTCCCGCCTCGCCCATAACATTCTTCATGGAGCCGGTCTGGTAGAAATACTGGATGTATTTCGCGGCTGTCTGAATAGCCTCGAGCAGAACGAGGAAGTTGTAGCTCCTGTGGTGACGTTCCTGGTGCTGAAGCATGAAATCCATGAAGCTTTGTTCAAGTTTCATCGCCGGCACTCTCCTTGTGTGGGGATGCAGCCCGTCGCTGCCGAATCGTGCCCCGGGGCCGGCCGCGCGCACCCGACCCTCGTCGCGGCTTCGGACGATCCCCCGGACGGGACGATTATTAGCAGGTTCCGGGTTTCCTGACAAGGCTCAATCGAGGCCCGGACGTTCCGGCTCGACGCGCGGCACCGGACCCCGGGCGCCCGCGAACCGGGTGACGGAATAAAAAAGAGGCTGGATCGGCGATCCTCAAGGTGTTAAATTATTCACATATTGGTCGTGAACGATCCCCGCCCAAGGCATCGAATCGGCGGGGAACCGTTCCGGCGGCGTCATTCATCGATGCGGCGGCGAAACGTTCCGCCCGCATCTTTCAACGAAAGGAGCGACGGCATGCAAAAGAGTCTCGTTGCATGGCTGTTGACGGCGGTCATGATTTCCGGCGCTGCGTGCGCCGGGGGTTTCGACGCCGAAAAGGAGAGGGCGGAGGTGGTCAGGGTAATCAACACCAGCATCAAGTGGTGTTTTCCCGACAAGAGCCGCGAACGGCTCTACGGCTCCGTAATCAACGATTCCACCTTTTTCATGTTTCAGCCCGACTCGAGATCGACGGTAAAGGGAATCGACGGCTATCGTGAATTCGCGGAACGGGTCTTCATGCCCGACGCCTGCCAGCCGAAAGGGTCCACGATAAAGGAGCTCAGGGTCGTTTTCTCGAGGTCGGGGGACGTGGCGTGGTTTTCGTGCCTTCTCGACGACTGGGGCGAATGGAACGGCAATCCCTGGTTCTGGAAGGATACCCGCTGGACGGGCGTTCTGGAGAAGATCGACGGCAAATGGCTCGTGATGCAGCAGCATTTTTCCTCGGCGGAGGACGCGGTCAGGGCCGAAGTGATCGAGGAGCTGAAGGCGGCCGCCGAAAAGGATGAACCGGCTTCCGGCGGGCAGGAGTGAGATCCCCCTGACAGGGATCGAGCTGCGGGCGCCGGAACCGGCCGGCGGCGGACGGTGTATATCCTTTCAACAATCCGCCGGTGGTGCGGGCGGCTGTGTCTGCTGGATGCATCTTTTGCAAGGGGGCGCCCGAATGAATCGTTTTACCGTTTCGGTTCTCGCTGTTTGTCTGTTATCCGCTCTCACGGGGACGCCGGCGTTTGCCGGCGAAAGCGTCGATCTCGGGGGAGAGGTCGACGGCGTGCCTTTCCACATCCGGATCCCGGAGAACTGGAATAACAGCCTCGTGATGTACACGCACGGATATCTGAGCCCGGGGGCCGAATGGAAACCGCTCCACCCATTGTATGCGGACGTCTTCCTGCAGCGGGGATTCGCCATCGCCGAGTCCGCGTACTCGAGGCAGGGATGGGCGGTCGAGCAGGCCCTCGCCGAGACCGAGGCGCTGAGGCGATATTTTTCGGAGCTGCACGGCCGGCCCGATACGACCTTCGTCTTCGGGTTTTCAATGGGGGGATTGATCACGCTCGCGACGATCGAGAGATATCCCGACGCCTACGACGGGGCCCTTCCGATGTGCGGCCCGCTCCTTCCTTCCCTGGTCTTTTTCAAGGAACGGGTATTCGATCCCCTCGTGACCTTCGAAGCCCTTTTCGGCGAATCGATCCCGCCGGAAAACAGGCCCCTGGTTTTGTCGGCCGCGCTCGCTCCCGAGGCCGTCGAGGCGGCGCTGTCCTCCGATTCGACCCTTGCGGAAGCCTTTTCCGCGCACTGGGGGATAAGAAGGGCCGACCTGCCCACCATATTGTCGATGGACCTCATGCTTTACCGCGAGCTCGTCGAAAGGGCGGGCGGGAATCCCATCGACAACAGGAACACGATCTACACGGGATTCGAAAGCGTCCCCGGGCTGAACGAGATGGTGGGAAGGTACGCGGCCGACGAGGGCGCGGAGGAATACCTTCGCACGTATTACACGCCGACCGCGCGCGCTGCCGATCCGGTGCTCGCGCTGCATACGACGTACGATCCGGGAGTGCCGCCTTCCCTGCCGGGCTATTACGACTGGATGTCGACCCTCGCGGGGAAGGGTGGGAACTTCGTTCAGAAGTATGTTCAGGCGGACGGCCACTGCAGATTCGCGCCGGACCAGGTGGGATCGGCGTTCGACGAGCTTCGGGCGTGGGCGGCGACGGGGAGGGGGCCGAAGGCGGGATCTATCTCGTCTCTTCGATGAACTGCGTCGATATCCTGCCGCCGTAGCTGGCGAATGATATCCGCGCTTCGCCATTCGAGAAGAAGCGGCGGTACGTCATGACGCTGTCGGGCCTTCCCTCGACGATGAGCTCGGATACCGGCAGGCCCGGATCGAGCTCCAACTCCCAGCCGGTGAACGAGGCATTCCCGTAAAGCTCGGTGTACATGCATCCGGTGAGCAGGCTCGAGATCATGCAGAAGTAGTTGTTGTACTCTATCGCGTCGTTGGTGACGATGCTCCATGTGCGGCCGAAAGCCTTCGCGAGCCAGCCGTCAGCCTGGTTCGCGAGCAGCTTCTGGAACCCGGCGCGGTCGGTAATGCTCCAGCACATGTTGGGATAAAGCTCGTAGAAGATGCCGTTGATATTCCCGGCCAGCTCGGCGTTGTCCTGCGGCACCCGGCCGTTCCCGACCTGGATGAAGTCGGGGCCCAGCCTGTCGCGAATCAGGGCCGCGTATTCTATCTGCCAGCGGAGGAACTCCGCCCTCTCTCCGGGATCGTCACCGATCGGGATCCCGTCGCCGTCGAGGTCTATGTCGCCCTCCACTACCCCTGAAAGCTCCGGGTTGACGTAGGGCTGTTCCATGAAATAATCGTGCATGATCCCGTCGAGCCTGCTCTCGTGCCCGTCGCGGTAGCGTTCTATCAGGCCGACCAGCTCTTCCATCATCCCCGCGTCGGCGGTTCCGCCGGTCAGCGGGTTCAGGAAGATCGAGCCGGGCCATATCGAAAGGGTGTCTCCCGTCGTCGTGAAGGCCCAGCGATCCCTGACGAGATAGTAGTAGTCGAGCTCGTAGGGGATGTTCTCCCTTACCCAGGCGGAGTCGGGATAGAGCTCGGAAACGGCGAGGAGGCCCTGGTACCCCACGATCTTCATTTCGGGATTGATCTCTTTCATCCTTCCGATGATCTCGCCGCCGGCGTCGGAAAGGCAGATCTGGATCGGGAAGATGGCCATCCTGGAGCGGGCGGCCTCGGCGATGCTGCCCTCGTCCCACGAAAGGAACGATTTCCAGTGGACGACCCCCTTTTCGGGGAATTCGCCCGATATTGGGGCCGGAAGCCCGTCATCCCCCGCGGAGGATGGTGAGCCGCCGCACGAGCCGCACGACAGAAGGATCAGCGCGGCCGCGGCGGGCAAAAGCATTTTATTTCCGAAATCCGTTCTCATGCTCATTTTCATGCACCCTGCAATCGTGCGTCCTCTTTTTCCGCCGCCTCCCGCAGCCGTGCCCGTGTAACGATCTTCCCCCTCCGGAAACGACGGGGAACAGGCGGGAACCCTGGGGCATCATGTCATTCAGGGACGGCCATCCGATTAATATGTACGCATCGCCCGTGCCGGGCAAGCCCCGCATCCTCAGGCCAACGGCAATCCTTCTCGAAAAGATAAGCTTCCCAGGAGCGCGCAGGGGAAATGGAGCAGGGAAAGGAAATATCTCCGGCAGGGGAAACAAGACAGAATCATCCGGAGCCGTTCATTCGAACCGGGAACGGAGTTCCGGATGATTCGGGAAGAGGAAGTTATATCAGAGCGAAGATGGGATCACTTCGCCTTTTTTTCTTTTCTCTTCTCTTTCAGCGTTTTCTGGGGTTTCTTCTTCGTCTCTTTCTTGGTATCCCGTTCTTTTCCCATGACCACACACCTTTCAGGTTGAGTTCATGAAACACCTTTCAAACCTCAGGGGTTTTTATATTCCATCGGCCGATATTCGTCAATAAAAAAATCCGATTCCGCGATGAAAACCGTCCGGCTCCGCCGGTCGACGCCGGACGCGCCCCTGAGTCGTGGTTCGCCCCGGCACTGGACATGCGCCGCGCCCAATGTATATTAATGTATATGCATAAGAGAACGGTCCACTCCTTCCGGAAGATCCATAGCACGCACGGAGGTCATTCGGTGCCATACTTTTCGCGACTGTACGGATTCCGTTTCCCGCTGATAGCGATCGCCATCGCGATCCTGATTCTTGCCGGATGCGGCGATGACGCCGAAGCGCCTCCCGCTGCGGACAAAGTGGCGGACACCGAGGCGCCGGAGGCGCCGGGGGACGTCACCGCGTCGCCCGTTTCGAGCAGCAGGATAGATGTGTCGTGGTCTCCCGGCACCGATAATATCGGAATCGAGGGGTACGGGATTTATCGCGACGGTTATTCCATCGGGACGACGGGGGATCTCTTCTGGACGGACAGCGGGCTGGCCCCGGAGACTGAGTACAGCTACCAAATCTCGGCCTTCGATTCGAGCTCCAACGAAAGCGCCAGGTCGGAAGCGGCGGCAGCCGTCACGGGGGCGGCGCAGGAAGGGAATGTATATACGGTCGGGCCGGAAAGGGGCTACAAAAGCATTCAGCAGGTGCAGTCCCTTCTTCGGCCGGGAGACCTGGTCCTCGTGGACGGAGGGGCGATCTATGCCGGAGGGGCGGTCTTCAGCAACGCCGGCACCCCCGACGCCCCAATCACCATCCGCGGGGTCAGGGCGCTCGGCCAGAGGCCGATTATCGACGGCGGCAACAATGTCGTCGAGTTCAACATGAATCATTATGTCTTCGAGGGATTCGAGATACGAAACGGGGGGTTCAGGGGGCTTTACCACCACGCCGACGACGTCACGATAAGGGACTGCGTGGTGCACGACTGCCCGCACGGTATCCTCGGCGCGGACGAGGGATCGGGGGACATCACCATCGAGTACTGCGAGATATTCCATTGCGGCGAAGGGGACGGGAGGCATCAGATCTACATGTCGACCAACGAGAACGATTACCCGGGATCGGTATTCCGCCTTCAGTTCTGTTACATACATGACGGGACCGGAGGGGAGAACGTCAAAAGCCGCGCTGAAAGAAGCGAGATATACTATAACTGGCTCGACAGCCCCTGGTATCACAACCTCGAGCTTATCGGGCCCGACCCGGCGGGGGGCGTCGCGGAGGCGACGGCGAGGGAGGACGCCGACGTCGTCGGGAATGTCCTGATAGCGAGGCGCTTTGGCAGGAATGTCCGCGTCGGCGGGGACGGCACGGGGCAGGGCCTCGGCCGTTACCGTTTCGTGAACAATACGTTTATTCATCTGAACGAAAGCCCCGATTCGCACATCTTCCCGCATTTCGGAGTGGAGAGCGTCGAG
This sequence comes from Candidatus Krumholzibacteriia bacterium, assembly GCA_025453655.1. Taxonomy (GTDB): domain Bacteria; phylum Krumholzibacteriota; class Krumholzibacteriia; order Krumholzibacteriales; family Krumholzibacteriaceae; genus JALOPX01. The sequence continues at coordinate 8,818 of JALOPX010000018.1, read as the reverse complement.
ATGCACAATAATCTTTTTTACATCGTCTCGGGGACGGTTCTCGACGATTCGGAGGCGGACTGGGTGTACGGAAGGCGGGTGGGCGGCGCCAACAACTGGGTTCACTCCGGTGCGCGATACCCTGCCGAATGGACAAGCACGATCACGGGGACGAATCCGGGATTGACGAACCTCGCGGCCGGCCTTCTTCGGCCGGCGCCGGGTTCCGTCCTTGTCGACGCGGGGATTTCTTCGACCGCAAGCCCCTCAGGATCGCCCTTCCCCTTCCCGCTCGCCCTGCCGGGGTATCATCCGCCCGAAGGGACGTTCATCATGCCGGGGAACGGGGAAGCAAGGCCGGTTTCGGGAGCCGTCGACATGGGCGCTTTCGAGCTCAGGTGAGGCGGGGGCGCGGACCTTGTGAAAAGGGCGGAGATACGCCGCTCCGCCCCCGATCCTTATAACAGCCGGACCATGCCATTCGGCGCCGGTCCGCTCTAGAAGGCGACGCCTCCCCTTAATATGAATCCAGGCCCGTAGGTCATTTCGTAATCTTCGTTGCCGCCGGTGGGGGCGCCCGTGATGCCGAGCATGACGAGCCAGTTCAGTCCCGTCTCCCTCATCATCACCATCTCGATCGTGCCGTTTATCACGAGATAATTCGACGAGTCGACCCCGCCGATCGATCCGAGGCGGCCGTAGCTTATCCCGAATCCCGGCCTGAACAGAAGGTTCGAGCCCACGCTGTTGATCCACGCCTTGAGGAGAAAGCCGAACTCGAGCATGGTAGAGGAATCGTCGTAGCCGCTGAAGTTGTTGATGGCGAGTGTGGGCCCTCCGGAGATTTTGGGTCCGAGCTTGTAATCGAGCCCGCCTGCCAGGCTGAAACTCATGTCGGTGTCGGCTTCATAATCCTCCACCCAGAACGTCCCGGGGCCGATAAGACCGGCCTGCACGTTGAACGTCGTCGTCCTGTCCAGCAGAGTGTAGCCGCCCGCGGGCGACGCGAGAGAGAGGACGATCAGGGCCGCGAGAACAGAAACAAGTCCGTGATCCCGCATAAGAACCTCCTGATTGATGGGTTGAACCGTCGATGGGCGGAGTCTATTTAAACGGCAAACGCGATGCAAGAAAAATATGGTATACTCCGGCGGCGAAGACCGCCTGAAGCAGGGGGTTCGGGGAACGTATCGAGGAAGGGACCGATGAGAGAGGGCAGCAGGAAATATGACGTAATCGTGATCGGAGGGGGAGCCTCGGGGATGCTCGCGGCCGGGCGCTCCGCGGAGAACGGTTCTAGCGTCCTGCTTCTCGAAAGAAACAGCCGCGCGGGGAGAAAACTCGGCATCACAGGCAAGGGCCGCTGCAACCTGACCAACACCTGCGGGATCGACGATTTCATCGAAAACTACGGGAGGAACGGAAAATTCCTCTACAGGGCGCTGATCGAATTCCCGAACAGCGCCCTCGTCGCCTTCTTCAACGAAAACGGCGTCGCGACGAAGGAGGAGCGGGGGGGGAGGGTCTTTCCCGCGAGCGACGATTCGGCGGATGTCGTCCTCGCGCTCGAAGGATACATGAAAAGGCACGGCGTGGATATCATGCTGAATTCGAGGGTCAGGGGGATCCTGACGGACGATCGGGGCGGCACCGTGACCGGGGTCGAGCTGGGGAAGGGGGGCGGGAGGATATCGGCCGGCAAGGTGATCCTCGCGACCGGTGGGCTTTCCTACCCCGCGACCGGTTCGACAGGAGACGGCTATGCCATGGCGGAACGCCTCGGCCACACCATCGTCCCTCCGAAACCCGCGCTCGTCCCCCTCGAGACGGAGGAGGAGTTCCCGAAACTGCTTCAGGGCCTCTCGCTCGAGAACGTTGAAGCGACGGTCTATTGCGACGGCAGGAGGAAGGAGTCCGAATTCGGCGACATGCTGTTCACCCATTTCGGGGTCTCGGGGCCTATAATCCTCAAGCTGAGCGGATCGATAGTGGAACGGCTGGACAAACAGGAAAAGATCGTCATCTCGATAAACCTGAAGCCTGCTCTCGACAGGACGAAGCTGGAGAACAGGCTTCTTCGCGAATTCGCCGCTGCGGGCCGTAAATCCCTGAGCACCGTGATGAAGAATCTCCTTCCGAAAGCGCTCGTACCGATCTTCCTCGGCCTTGCGGGCGTGCAGGGCGAGGGGAAATGCGGCCAGGTCACCTCGGCCGAAAGAAAAAAGATTGCCGGCCTTCTCGCCGATCTGAGGATCACGGTGGCGAGGCCGAGGGCGTTCAACGAGGCGATCATAACGCGGGGGGGCGTCGACCTTAGGGAGGTCGATCCGCGGACCATGGAGTCGCGAAAGGTGAGGGGGCTTTATTTCTGCGGCGAGGTGCTCGACATCGACGGGACCACAGGCGGTTTCAATCTGCAGGCCGCCTTCTCCACCGCGTTTCTCGCGGCGAACAGCTGAAATTCGATTTTAAGCCCGCCGAACCGGGAAGGGTTTCCCCGGGGAGGTATTCCGCGGCGGTCTCCGGCGGCGGTCCGTTATTCCGCGGGAGTCTTTTCCGGGCCGGCGCCGGCGCGCCGCCTCAATCTTTTCTCGAAAATGACATAGACGACGGGTATGAGAACGAGCGTGATCAGCGTGGAGCTGAGAAGCCCGCCGATGACGACGCGGGCAAGGGGCGCCTGGGCCTCCCCGCCCTCGCCGAAGCCTATCGACAGGGGGATCAGCCCGAGAACGGTGGTCAGGGTCGTCATGAGGATCGGCCTGAGCCTTCTCGAGCCTCCCGCCCTGACCGCTTCGATCAGTTCCATCCCTTCCTCGCGACGGAGCCGGTTCGTGGTGTCGACGAGGAGGATCGCGTTGTTCACCACTATGCCGGCGAGCATGATGCACCCGATGAAGGCCTGCATGCTGAAGATGGTCCCGGTGAGGAGCATCGTGAGAACGATCCCGATCAGGCTCATCGGTATCGAAAAGAGCACCACGAAGGGGTCCATGAACGATTCGAACTGCCCCGCCATGACCATGTAGACGAGGAATATCGCGAGGATCAGTCCCAGAAGGAGCTCCCTGAAAGCCTTCTGCTGCTCCTCGTAATCCCCGCCGAAGAGGATCACGAAATCCTTCGGGACTGCGATCGAGCGGAGCTGCCCGCGTATTTCGCGGATTACCGAGCCCATGTCCTTCCCGGTATAATTTGCGTCGATCGTTATGATCCTCTCCTGATCCTTGCGCTCGATGCGGACCGGACCCTCGGCCTGAACGGCGTTTACGACGTTCCGGAGTATGACCGACTCTCCGCGGCGGTTGACCACGCTAAGATCGAGGAGCTCGTCGAAATTCATGCGGTCCTCTTTCGCGAGCCTGACGAGGATCGGGTATTGTTTGCCACCCTCGCGGAAGTACGACGCCCTGGTCCCGCCTACGGCGGTTTCAAGGACTTCTCCTATGCGTGAGACGCCGAGATCGAGGTCGGCCGCCTTGGCGCGGTCGATTCGGATGATCTGCTCGGGGCTGCCTTCCTCGCGGCTTATCCTCGTGTCGGTGATGCTGGGTATGTCCGCCAGCAGCTCCTGGACCCTCTGCGCCAGCCGCTGCGCCGTGTCGAGGTCGTACCCTCGGATCTCGATGTTTATCGGGCTCTCGGAACTTGCGCCCATCCTCATGATGAAGAGCCCCTGCCCGGCGCGGGTCCTTATCGTGACTCCCGGGATTTTCATCAGGACCCCTCGAAGATCATTGGCGACCTGTTCGCTGCTTCTCCTGCGGTCCTTCCTCGGAACGAGTGTCACGCGGATATCCGAAGTGTGACCCCCCGACGAGCCCCATCCGCCGCCGCCGACGTTGGTAAGCATAGACACCATTTCCGGCACCTGCGCGCGGACGATCTCCTCGACTGCGCGGGTCGTGTGGTCGGTGACCTCGAGCTTGGATCCCACGGCCATCTCGAGATTGATCCTGACCTCCCCCTCGTCGGCGGCGGGCATAAGCTCCACTCCGATAAGACGGACGAGCAGGACCGAGAAGACGAAGAGCGCGAGGGCCGAGCCGACGACGATCCTTTTATGCGTGAGGGCCCATCCGAGAATGTCGGAGTAGGTTTTATCGGTTTTCAGGAACGCGCTCTCGCTGCTCGAATAAAGACGGTGCAGGCGGCTCTCGCCCTTGTAGTGCGCGGCGGACTGGAACCGCATGAATTTCGAGGAAAGCATCGGAATGAGGGTCAGCGCCACGACGAGGGAACAGAGAAGGGAGAAGCTGACTACGATGGCCATCTGCCGGAACATTATCCCCGACATTCCCCTGATGAAGACGACGGGGAAGAAAACGACGACGGTCGTGAGGGTCGACGCCACGACGGCGGACGAGACCTGGGACACGCCGTCTATGGAGCTCGCGACCGGGGCGGCGCCGGACTCCCTGAGGTGGTAGATATTCTCGAGCACGACGATGGCGTTGTCCACCAGCATCCCGATTCCGAGGGCGAGCCCTCCGAAGGTGATTATGTTGAGCGTGAATCCGCTGAAGTACATCAGGCCGAAGGTGGAGATGATCGAGATGGGGATGGCGGTCGAGATGATCAGGGTGCTCGAAACGTTCCTCAGAAAGATAAAGAGCACCAGAATGGCCAGCAGGCCGCCGAGAAGGGTCGAATTCCCGACGTTTCTTATCGACTGGTTGATGTAGACGGAGGTGTCGATCAGGGGGACGATGCGAAGCTGGGGCATGTCCCGGTTGATCCTCCCGATCTCCTCCCTGACCCCCTTCGCGACGTTGACCGTGTTGGCGCCGGACTGCTTGCTGATCGCTATCCTCAGCCCCGGGTCGCCGTCGATGCGAACGAGCTGTCGGATCTCCTCCCAGGAGTCCTCCACGTCCGCCACGTCCCTTATCCTTATCGGCGCCCTGTCGCGCAGGGTGATGACCGTATTGCGGATCTCGTCGAGATCCCGGTATTCTCCCTGGGTGCGGACCAGGACCTCGAGGTTCCCCTTTTCATACAGCCCGGCAGGTATGTTGAGGTTCTCCTCGCGAAGGGCCGAGAGTACCGCCCCCGTCGAGATTCCGAGGGCCTTGAGCTGAGCGGATTTCATGTCTACATGTATCTCGCGGGCGAGACCGCCCCTGATGTCGACGGCCGCGACGCCGGGCACCCTTTCGAGCCGGTATTCGACCTGGTCCTCGACGATGCGCCGGAGATCGAGCTGGCTCATGTCGCCTGCCACGGCTAGAAACATCACGGGGAAGGCGGACAGGTCGAATTTGCGGATTATCGGGCGTTCCATGTCCTCCGGCAGGATCCAGAGCACCCGGTCGATGCGATCGCGGATGTCGTTCGCGGCCACGTCGAGATCGGTTCCCCAGTTGAACGCGACCCGGACCTGGCTTTGCCCTTCCGTAGAGGTGGAGGTTATCTCCTCGACACCCTGGACCGCCGCGAGGGCCTCCTCGATCGGGCGGGTGATCGATTCCTCCATCTCCTGGGGGCCGACGTTTCCGTAAGAGGTTATGACCGATATCGTCGGATAGGTGATTTCCGGCATCAGGTCGATCGAGAGGCGGCTGAACGACACTATCCCGAGGGTGATGACGATCAGAAAGACGATGGTTGTGAGAATCGGCCTGCGTACGGATCCCTGCGCGATATTCATCTTCGTCCCGGCTTTCCTTGATCCATGATCCGCGGGCTATTTACCCCCGCCCCCCGGCCCGCCCCTGCCCGTGATGACGGGGCTTCCGTCGTCGAGGAGATGCTGGCCCAGGGTGACGACCCTGCCCTCGACGGGCGGCGAGAGGATTTCGGTGAATTCAGGGGTGACGATCCCGGTCCGCACGACGAGGCGCTTTGCGACGGTCCCGTCTTCGCTTACGACGAACAGGCAGGTTCCCCCGTTCATCGTTACCACCGCCCGCGTCGGGACGATCGTCGCGCCGTCCTTTTCCGCGGTCACGACCCGGACCCTGGCGAACATTCCCGGTTTTAGCAGGAGCGATTCGTTGAGGACCTCGACTTCCATCTGCGCGACGCGGGAAGATTCCTGGAGCATCGGGGCTATCCGCGTGACCTTCCCGGAGAATGACTTTTCGGGGAAGGCGTCGACGCTCACACCGGCCTGCTGCCCCCTGCTGATGTAGGTATAGTCCCGCTCAGTGATCGTAGTGCGGACGATGACCGAATCTATGCCTATGACCGAGACGACGGCGCTGTTCTGGGCGAGCAGCGTTCCTTCGTCTATGAAACGTTCGCCTATGTAACCGGGCGCCGACGCGACGAGGCGGGTGTAACCGAGCCTGATCCCGGCGGTCTTCAGCGAAGCCTGCCGCTGCTCGATCTGGGCTCCCGCGAGCGCGAGACGCGACTGCTGCGCGGCGAAGGCGGTCAGGGCCGATTCAAGTTCCGCGTTGGTCATGATGCCCTTCGAGGCGAGCGATTCGGCCCTTTCCTTTTCCTGTTTCGCGAGTTCGAACTGGCTCTTAGCTTCGGCCAGGGACGCCTCGGCGATCCTGAGATTCGCCTCCGCCTCGTAGACGGCCTGCTGGTATTCGGCGTCGTCTATCACGGCGATCAGCTCGCCGGAGCGAACGCGGTCGCCGATCCTCTTGGTTATGCGCATGACCCTGCCCGAAACCTTCGGGGCCACGACATAACGGTAGTAGGGGTGAATCGAGCCGGTGAATTCGCGGACCTCGCTGATGGGGCCGGTCCGCACATCCTCGGTCTCCACGGCGACTGCGGGCCTCTGCCGCTGCTGCCCGGCGCCCGGACCTTTCAAGAGGAACCCGATTCTTACCGCGAGAGCGGAGACGAGTATCACACCGATGACGATGAATATCTTTTTCTTCATAACAGGATGACCGGGGCTTAAGGTTCAAACGGCGGATTTCGGCGGTCGACCGCACGTGACGCCGGATGATTCCGGGAAATGCCGTTTTCAATAATTGCACCGCGATTTCTTAAAGTAAAGGAAATATTGCGCGTACGGAGCGCGGCTGCGATAATTAACACTGAATCATGATCGTCACGAAGGAGAGGAAAATAATGAACGGTAGTTTCAGGCGTCTTTTCCTGTTTCTGTCGCTTTGCTGCCTGGCGGGGCCGGGCGCCGGAGGCGCTTCGGCCGGCGTTCCGGGCTGGACCTATATCGATCACAGGCTTTTCGTCTCTTTGGATCCGGCCTCGGGCCGAATCGAAGCGGTCGACACGCTCACGATACCCGCGGCCTTTCTCCGGGGAGGGTCGGCGAGCTTCAAACTCCTTTCGCGCCTCGATGTGACATGCGAAACGCCCGGGGTCCGGCTTAAGAAAACCGGCAGATCGATCCCCGCGGAGGACTCGGGGATGGACAGGGAGAGGCTCGACCGGGCGGGGGCCGTCGAGCTCGACGGTTACGAGCTTCGATTCCGGAAGTCGCAGGCGGGAGACGCCGTCGCGGTTATCAGGTTCAGCGGAGAGATCGATTACCCCGTGGAACAGGCCTCCGGGGAATACGCCCGCTCCTTCAGCGAGACCCCCGGGATCATATGCGAACAGGGCGTATACCTTGCCGGGTCGACGGTCTGGGCCCCGAAGTTCGGGGAGGAACTTGTCACCTTCGACATGACCGTCTCGATGCCCGAAGGGTGGGACGCGGTCAGCCAGGGCTCGAGGACCGCGCACGAGCTTCGGGGCGGAAGGATGATCGCGAGGTGGGAATCCCCCGAGCCCATGGAGGAGATATTCCTGATCGCGGCGCGGTTCCACGAATATTCGAGCAGGGCGGGAAAGGTCGACGTGATGGCCTTTCTCAGGACCGCGGACGATGCTCTCGCCGGGAAATACCTCGAGACCACATCTCAATACCTCGACATGTACCGCGGCCTGATCGGCCCTTATCCATTCACGAAATTCGCCCTCGTCGAGAACTTCTGGGAGACTGGGTACGGGATGCCCTCCTTCACCCTCCTCGGAGAGAAGGTTATACGATTCCCCTTCATCCTTCACTCGTCGTACCCCCACGAGCTTCTGCACAACTGGTGGGGCAACGGCGTCTACGTCGATTTCGGCGGCGGCAACTGGTGCGAGGGGCTGACGACATACATGGCCGATCACCTGATAAAGGAGCAGCGCGGTCAGGGCGCCCAGTACCGCAGGGACGCGCTTCAGAGATACGCCGATTACGTCGGTCCGGAAAGCGATTTCCCGCTGAGGTCGTTCGTGTCGCGGACCGACGCAGCCACGGAGGCCGTCGGGTACGGGAAATCGATGATGATGTGGCACATGCTGAGGCGGAAGATCGGGGACGGGCCTTTCATCGAAGGGGTGAGATCCTTCTACCGGGACAATATCTATCGCGCGGCCTCCTTCGGCGATCTGCGAGCGGCGTTCGAGCTCTCGTCGGGGATCGATCTCGGCGGGTTCTTCGATCAGTGGGTAGAAAGGGCCGGGGCTCCGGAGCTTCGCCTTTCGAAGGTTTCGGCGCGGAGCGTCACGGGAGGGTACGATCTCGGCTTGACACTCGCCCAGATTCAAAAAGGAGGACCGTACTCGCTGCGGGTGGACGCGGCCGTATCATTCACAGACAGCGTCGCGGTGAGGACCCTTTCTATGGACGGTCCGGAGGAAGATTACAGGTTCGAGTTCAGGGGGATGCCCATTTCCGTGAGGATAGACCCGGAGTTCGACCTTTTCAGGCGCCTTCATCCGGAAGAGATACCGCCTTCCCTCTCCGGGGCTTTCGGCGCGGAGAGGGTTGCCGTCGTCCTTCCGTCGGCGGATGGCGACCCGATGATGGAGGGGTATCGCGCGATCGCCGAGGCCTGGGCCGGTGATTCGACTCTGAGCGTCCTTGTCGTCGAAGACG
>JALOPX010000117.1 GCA_025453655.1 Candidatus Krumholzibacteriia bacterium | reverse complement strand
ATAAAGACCGCAGGGCACTTCTTCCTCGCATTTCCGCTTCTTTTCCGGGTTGACGCAGTTCCCGCAGTCATCGGGCGTTTCGCACCTGATGCAGCACCTTCCGCATTTTACGACGCCTTTTTCGAGCTTGATATCCGTGCCGCGGCCGGCCATGTTCGTCGCTATCGTGACGGCTCCCTTTTTCCCCGCGTTGGAGACTATCTGCGCTTCGCGCTGATGCTGTTTCGCGTTGAGGACGTCATGCGGGATTCCCTCCCTTTTCAGCATCCTGCTGAGGGTCTCCGAAACCTCCACGGAAACGGTTCCGACGAGCACGGGGAGCCCGGCCGCATGAAGCCTCGATATCTCCGCGATTATGGCGGTATACTTCTCCCTTTTGGTCCTGTATATCACGTCATCGTAATCGACCCTGCGGACCGGGCGGTTCGTCGGGATCACTTCGACCTTGAGATTGTATATTTTGTGGAATTCCTCTTCCTCGGTTTCAGCGGTGCCCGTCATGCCGGCGAGTTTGTCGTACATTCTGAAGTAGTTCTGAAGGGTGATCGTGGCGAAGGTCTGCGTTTCGCCCTCTATCCGCACCTTTTCCTTCGCTTCGAGCGCCTGATGCAGGCCGTCGCTGAACCTTCTTCCAGGCATCAGGCGGCCGGTGAACTCGTCGACGATCAATATCTTCCCGTCCTGGACTACGTATTCCACGTCCTTCTCGAAAAGGGTGTACGCCTTGAGAAGCTGGGAGAAGTTGTGGATTATTTCGCTCTTTTGCGCGTAACGCCTGTACGCCGCGTCCTTCTGCTTCAGCTTTTCCCTGTCGTCAAGCGAAGGGTCCGCGTCGATCTTCTTGATCTCAATGCTCAAATCAGGGAGGACGAACATCTCCTGGTCTTCGTCCGACAGGGTGCCGCGCCCCTTCTCCGTGAGATCGATCGTATTGGCCTTCTCGTCGATGACGAAATAGAGCTCCTCGTCAAGCTCGTGAAGCTTCTTGTCCCTCATGTAGTCCACTTCGCACTTCAACATGAGTTTTTCGTACCCCGGGGTCTTTCTGATCTTCATGAACTTGTTGTTCTTCGGATCGCCCCTTCGCGCGAGGAGAAGCTTGACTCCGATGTCGTCGTCGGAGCCTTCATCCGGTGACGCGGTGATCTTCTCGACTTCGACCATCAGGTCGTTTATCATTCTCTTCTGTTTTCTCACCAGCCCGTCAACCCTGTTCCTCAGGAAGGCGAAGTTCTCGTCCTTCGACGATCCAGCCACGGGCCCCGATATGATGAGCGGAGTCCTGGCCTCATCGATCAGGACGCTGTCGACCTCGTCGACTATCGCGAAGAAATGATGATGCTGCACCTGATGCTCGGTGCTCATCTTCATGTTGTCCCTGAGGTAATCGAATCCGAATTCGTTGTTGGTACCGTAAGTGATGTCGCATTCGTAGATGCGTTTCTTGTCCTGCGGGGGCATGTCGTTCTGCAGGCATCCGACTGTCAGGCCGAGGAACCTGTATATCTGGCCCATCCACTCGGAATCGCGCCTGGCCAGGTAATCGTTGACGGTCACGAGATGAACGCCCTTCTTCTCCAGCGCGTTCAGATAGAGGGGAAATACAGCCACGAGGGTTTTGCCTTCCCCGGTGGCCATCTCGGCGATGCACCCCTGGTGAAGGACTATCGCGCCCGCGATCTGCACGTCAAAAGGGACCATCTCCCAGGTCGTCGCCTGCCCGACGACTTCCCAGCTTCTTCCGACGTGCCTTCTGCAGGCTTCATAGACGAGACCGAAAGCCTCGGGAAGCAGATCGTCAGTCGTTTCCCCCTCTTTGAGCCTGCTGATGAATTCGGCCGTTTTTGCCGGGAAATCCTCGTCTTTGAGCGATGAATATTCCTCGGCCCGTTTCCTGACGGATTCGACCTGGGGCCCGAGGCGTTTCATCAGCCTTGTTTTTCGGTCGCCGAGCAATTTTCCGATAACGCCCTTTATCACGATCAAAACCTCCGATCGATCCGGAAAATAGTAAAAGCCGAATAAATAAGCAAGCCAGGCCGCCGGTCGATCCATCCGGGCCGAACGCCCGCGCCGGTTCAAACCGCTTCGCGCGAGATCGACACTGCGTGAAGGAAACCCTGCATGGTCCCGAAAAACAGAAGGCCGTCATCGAGGGCCGGAGAGGAATACACCGGCGATTCCGCCCTGTATTCGGCCACGGGGGTCCCGTCCGCGCATCTAAGGACCGTCAACCCGCTCCCATACGATGTGACGTAAAGAAGTCCGTCCTTTATCAGGGGGGTCGATCTTATGGCGCCTCTAATGCCGGCATTCCAGATCTTCGCCCCGTCGAGGGACAGCGCGTGAAGGATCCCGTCCTCTGATCCGATATATATGTTCGTGCCGTCGAAGGCCGGGCTCCCCCTCATGTCTCCGCCGGTCTCGGTCCTCCAGACGAGCCTCCCGTCGGCGAGGGAAACCGCGCGAACCGATTTGTCCCCTGATCCGAATATGACGAGGTTTTCATTTTGAATGACAAGAGGGCTGGAATAAATCGTCCCGTCCTGCTTTGAGTTCCACTGCACCGCTCCGGAACGGCTGAGTCTCGATAGTGAACCGTCGGTTGCGGCCGCGATTATATAATCCTCACCCAGGGTCGGGGACGCCCATATGCTTTTCCCGACGACAACCGTCCAGAGGCGCCTTCCGTCGCTTGCGTCGATGGCAATTATCCTTCCTCCGGTCGTCCCTGCGATAACCATCGTTGCATCCGCCCTGGGGGAACTTATTATCTTCTCACCCGTCCCCAAAATCCAGGTCCTGCCGCCCGTCCGCGCGTCGAGGCGGAAAACATTCCCCTTGTAATCGGCTCCGATGATCCAGTCGTTCCCAATCCATGGAGAAGCTCCGACACCGTCTCCCGCCGCATATTTCCATTTGAGCGTCCCGTCCATGCCGAAGGAGTATATATATCCGTCCCTGCACCCGAAAACGACGTTCCGGCCCGATATGGCGGGGGATGACGTGACGGGGGCATTGAATTTCTTTTTCCATTCTGACGCCAGCTTTACAGATATAGGAACGGCCGCGGCAGGCGTGTTTGAAATGTTTTGCGGGGCCTCCGCCGATTCCGCCGCGATGCGTTCGCCGGGGTCAGCGGCGGTATTTTGCGGATCTTTCTCCGGCTCCGGCGTCTTTTCATCGACGCTGAGCAGAACCTGGCGGCCCATCGGCAACCCGGGCTCGGTGGTTCCGAAAGGATTGAATATAAGGAAAATAGCCGCGAGAAGCGCGGCCGACGCCCCGACCGCCGCCGTCCACTTCCACTTCGCGTCGATTTTGCCAAGGAACCTTTCCGGCGATCCGGCACCGTCGGCGGTTGAAGACCAGTGCATCCCCGGAATGGTGCGGTCGATGTCGAGCTCCATGTCATCGCCGGATTCAAACGACGGGAAAAATATGCTGTCGAGAAGGGTCTCCCTGTAACGCTCGGCGAATTCACCGGAAGGAACGAATACGAGTGTGTGGGTCCCGGAAGGCATCCGGAAACGGTGAAGGGAAAAGAACTCTTCAACCGGTTTCTCGAAAAGCTCCCCCTGGCCTTCCGGTTTCACGAGGGGCAGCTCTTCAGCGCCCGTCATCTTTTCGACAGGGCCCGCGATCCCCGGCCCGGAATCCCAGTGAATCGTCTCCACGGCCCTGTTTCGCAGGATGTAAACGTTCTTCCCGCGCCTGATCATCACGAGGATCATGGAGCCGGACAGGAAATCCGTCCTGATGTCCCCGGAGCCGGATTCGTTCCTGAACATGCCGAGGACCCTGGTGAAATATTGAAGAGGTTGCCCCAGGCGTGATACCGAGATCACGTTCCTGAAGAGTATCCTGGCCAGGGATTCGAAATCGCCCTTTCCCGGATGGAAAAAGACGAGAAACTCGTCCCCCCTGTCCTTCCTTGGGGTTTCCTGATAAACGAGCGGAATGTTCGCGTCGCGCGCTCCCCTGCACACGAATGCTGTCTTTTTCATGATGATCACCTCACGGGACAGGTTATGCACGGATCATCAGAAAAATCAACATAATAAATAAGTCTTGATACGAAGCTTGAATGGCTGGAACCGGCATCAACGCCGCAGAAGACCCTTCACCGCCGAGAACATTTTATCGATCGGGCCAGTTTCCTGGAGACCGCAGTTGCCGGCCTGCGCGGCGAATTTCCTCGCCAGGGCGTTGTTCGGATCCCATTTGAGCGCGTTCGTGAAGTGGGTTATCGCCTGATTTCTCAGCCCTGCCTTGAAATAGACGAAACCCAGGTTCGCGTGATAGTCGGCATTGTAGAATTCGATTTCAAGGGCCTTTTTGCACGCGTCGCGGGCTTCATGAAGCCTCGTGTTCGTCATCGCGAGGCAGAATCCGTACCAGCTCTGATAGGCCGCATTGCCTGGATTGTTCTTGATCGCCGATTGGAGAAGGATCGCGGCCTTTTCGTAATGACCGTCCCTCATCGCCTCCTTGGCCTGCCTGAAGGCAAGCGAAGCCGTCTTTTCGTCGTTATCCCTGATGGCGACCGCGTCGCGGGTTCTGTTGGACCTGTTTCTCAGAGATTCGTCGTACAGATGTCTCTTCTGGGGATCGCTGAGGGTGCTGTAGGCTTCGTTGATCTGCTTGAAACGCTCCCTGTTCTCCGGCTTGTCTCCCGCCACGTCGGGATGATAAAGCTTGGCGAGCCGGAAATAGTTTTTCTTTATGTCCTCGGTCGACGACGTGGGCCACGCTTCAAGTACGGTATATAAATCGATGCTCACTTCGATCCTACCTCTTGTCCAGAACAGGTTGGAGTTCGTTCATAAGGTTCCGGGCAAGTTCGTTTCCCGGATCGAGGCTGAGAATCACGCGAAGGTGCGTCATTGATTCGTCGGAGGCGCCCTTTTCGTACAAAGTCAACGCCATGTTGATTCTTGCCTTGAGATAATCGGGATTGATCTTCAATGCCGTCTCGAATTCCATTATGGCGTCGTCCGTCATTCCCTTGCTCGCGTAAGCTATCCCCAGCATGTTGTGAAGGTCCGGATAGTTGGGATTCATGGAGATGCATTTTTTAAGCTCCGTCATCGCGCTATCATAATCCCCGTTGCGTATCGACTCCAGGGCTATCTGCTTGCTTACCTGCGATGACGACGGCCGTTCTTCGAGCAATTTGGCAAATAGTTCGTCGATCCCGTTCGAAACCGATTCGTTCCTCACTTCGCGAATCAGGTCCTTCACGTGCTCCAGGAAGAAATTCGGAGACGCGGAGAGCGCCTTGTTCAATTCTTCAAGCACCCTCTCCGATTTCGCGTCCCTGTGATAACTTCTCGCCAGCATTATCCTCGCCCTGAAAAAATTCGGATTGATGGCGAGAGCCCTCTTTATGCTTTCCCTCGAGTTGACGCTGTTACCCGACTCCTCGTACATCCTCCCGAGCATGAAATGAACGTCGGCGTAATGAGGCTGAAGTTCGACTGCTTTTTCGAGTTGCCTCGCGGCTTCCTCGAATTTTCTCTCCTTCTCGAGTTCCCTGGCAAACTCTATGAAGGATTCGACCACGTACATCCGGACCATTTCCTGATCCCTGCCGCCTACAACCCCTGCTTTCCTGCACAGATACGATTCGAACTCGGAGCAGGCTTTCCTGTACTCTCCCTTGTTCATGAATCCCAGGGCCTTTTTAAGATTGCCTTTGGGAAGAAAGCCGATAAACCTGTTGATGAACATATCCGCAACCCTTTCCGAAACCGGTGCGCCTTTTACAAGTACCCGCTTTCAGTCGTCTTGCAAGTCGCAGGCCAACAAGCGTGCCGGAAAGCTCATGAGGGCGGGGTTAACGTATGGAAGGGGTCAGTGGACCGGATTTTTTCGAAATCATCAGTAATTCGCCCGAAGAATACGTCGGTTTCGCAAGAACAACCAGCGTAAACTTGCAATTTGCAAGCATCTCGCGCTCCGGAAGCCGGGTCTCGAGAATCTTGTGGAATCTGCCCTCGGGAAGAAGGTAGTCCTTCATGAAGTACAATGCCGTTTTCCCGTCCTCATCCGTCAGGTAAACGTCCAGGATCGAATACTCCGTCAGGAGGAAGGAAACCTGAACCCTGCATTTGCCCTCCCCGGACAGGATCGCGAGGTCCGAGGCTTCAAGATCGTCGATATCCGTCCCCACCCACAAATAACGCGCCCCGCGACGTTCCGTGACGAAAAGCTGCCCGAATCTTCTGAATATGGAAATTCCGCGAGGTTGATCGAATGAAATTCCGCCCCGGTTCCCTCCGATCGCGGTGATATACCTGAGATTCCTGTCGTATTTATGGATTACGTCGTTTTCCGGATCGGTCACGTAGAAGCTGCCGTAATAATCGCAGTCCAGATGATCGAAATATCCGCTCGCGCCGATCGCGTCATATCTGGCGACAATGGTTTTCGAGTCATTTTCTCCGATCTTCCACAATCTCCGCCCGAAACTGTCTATCACGGCGATGAAATAGTCGCTGTAGTAAAGCCACTCGTCCTCCTTGAACACCAGCCTGAGCGAGGAGGGGCGACACATCCTTGTCCCGGAAATTTCCGGGCCGATCACCTTTACCGGAGTGCCGTCGAAGCGGGCGACGATAATCCGGTCGTTGCCGGTGTCGGCCACGTAAAGCAAGCCGTCGCATGCATCGACTCCCATCGGTCCGGAGAGATCGTAATTGCCGATGGAACGCATCTCGCCTGCGTAACGGACTTCGTCGTCCTCGTATCTCAGGCGCACCACCCGATCGTTGCCCGTATCGGCAATGAACAAATCACCCTTCCGGTCGCCGCATACGTCCCGGGGGCTATTCATGGAGAAATCGGTCCCGTTCTTTCCCCCGGCGAATCCGATCGAAGAGCTGCTTCTGTTGTAAATGAGCGTGCCGCTCCCCCTGTCCAGGCCGAACACCGACAATTCGTCGTCGTCGTCCCTGGTGGCGTGGTCGTCCCTGCAGTCCATCTTGACGCAGAAAATCCCCTGTGGATCTTCGAATTTTTCGCCGTACCCGGAATGTATGTCGAGATGAAACTGGGTCGCTCTGTGCATCCCGGAATAATGGGTCCATGGAGGGACCGCGAGCGTCGATCCCGATTCGCCCATCATTGTCAGAAACAGCACGGCGATCGAAAATATCAGAAGCAGTACGAGTTCCTTCAATCGCATGAATACCGCCCCCCGTCAGGATAGTAGGAGCGGTACGCCGACATCGATTCAAGGACCCTCCTGACATATTCCCTCGTCTCCTCTATGCCGATCATCTCTATCGCCGTCATTGGATCGTCGGAAGGAACGAATGTATTTTTCCATCGGCTGAGTA
>JALOPX010000116.1 GCA_025453655.1 Candidatus Krumholzibacteriia bacterium | reverse complement strand
CCCGCTTCATGACCCATGGCTGACACCCGTGGCGACGGGGTGGCTGACCGCTGCGGGTCAGTAAGGCAGAGTTCGGAAACAACTGAAACGCACCGGTTGTAGGGTGGACAAGCGAAGCGCAGTCCACCAGAGGCGTCGGTGGATTTCGCTGCGCTCATCCACCCTACCGATGTTCACGTTGTTTCGGCCTCGCTCCTCAGTGCCCCTCGCTCCATTCGCCAAGCGTCAGTCTTCCCACGACGCCATGCAGACGGACGATGGCTGACCAGACTGTTCGCGCCCAGCGCGCGACCGCCTGGAGACCAAGGCAAGCTCGTCGCAGAGGGGCCAACACTCAAGCTCCAGGAGATCGGGACCCTGGGCACCCGCCGGCGGATGGCGAGGAGACCAACGCGGCGCGCGAAGTTCCTCGCCAGGGTGTGGTGGTGGCGCCGATCGCACCGATCAGGCGGCGCGCGGCGCAATTTGCTCCAGGGTATCGGCCACAGCCCGCGCCGTGGTCTTAAGATCGTAGGCGCTCTGGAGGTCCATCCAGAATTCGGGGCTGGTGCCGAAATAGCGGGCGAGCCGTAGCGCGGTATCGGGGGTGATAGCGCGACGCTCACGCACGATCTCGCTGATCCGGGGCGCAGGTACTTTGAGCTCGATGGCTAGCCCATTCGCGGACAGACCGAGCGGCACGAGAAACTCCTCCCGAAGGATCTCTCCAGGATGGATCGGACGGATGTTGTTCATCTTTGCCTCAAGCCCAGACCTTGCTGGGACTGCGTTTCAACGTTCCACGATGACTGCCGCCGCTTCAGTGGTAATCGACAATCTCAGCGTCGTAGGCGTTGCCCTCCTCGAAGCGGAAGCACAGGCGCCACTGATCGTTGATCCGGATGCTCCAGGTGCCTTTGCCGGTCGCCTGCCAGGGCCTCGAGCCGGTTCCCCGGTGGTGACCGCAAGTCCTCAAGGCGACGAGCGATGTCGAGCATCTGGAGTTTGCGCTCCGCCACGGTTTGGAATGCGCGGAACCGCTTGCGCGGGCGCCCTCGATACAACGCCTCCGTGTCCTTGCAGCGGAACGACCGGATCATTCGCCAAGCGTATAACGCATCCCGTTAAGCCGCAACGGGGCCGTCAGAGCCCCATTTCCTTTTTCATCTTCATCAGGTGGACCATGTGCTCCTGCTCCTCCCTGATGAGCTTCGCAGTGACCTCCTTCGTCTTCGGGTTGACGAAGCGCGAGAGCTCGCTGAAGAACAGGATCGCGTCCTTTTCGAACCGTATCCCCAGGTCGAGGGCCGTCCCGGGCGAATCCACAAGCGCGGCGAAACGGTCCGGGGTCATCTCGTCGTAAAGCTCGCTGTCGACGAGCGCCTGCATGTATGCCTCCGCCTCGCCGGGGAAGCTTTCCGCGTAAGTCGCGCTTTTCACGCTTTCCCTTATCTTCCCGAATTTCTCTATGTGCTCCTCCTCCCAGTCGCGAAGGCGGCCGAACAGCGCCGCGAGATCCGCGTCGCCTTTGAATCTGCCCGCGGCGAGGGCGTAGAAATCGCGCCTCTTCTTTTCCTTCTCGATGCCTATGTCGATTATATCGGACGGTTGAAGAATACCCATCGTGTTCCCTCCTTGATTGTCATCCGTCGCGGGCTTCCTTTTCGCGGTCCCCGCGAAACCACGTTCATTACACCGCGCCGCGCGCGCCGGCCGGGCCGGAAGCGCCGAAGCGCCTTCAACAGCAGCAGCCGTCGTCGGAGCAATCGCAGGTCGGCTCGGTCCCGCGAAGGGCGCCCGTGATGAAGGCGGACGCGCAGCCCACCCCCGAATCGACCGCCAGGGCCCCTTCCGGGCAATTCATCGCGCAGGCGCCGCATTCCATGCAGGCGTCCCTTTCGACGATGCGGGCCCTGCCGTTTTCCAGGGTGAAAACGGCGTGCGGGCACACGGCGACGCACATGCCGCATCCGCCGCATTTCTCCTCGTCCAACTCCAGCGTGACGACATTTTTAAGATATCGGGCGTGCATCGCGCCCCCTTTCTCATACGAATCTCGCGACAACCCATCCCAGAAGGCCGGCTGAAGCGGCGGCCACCTGCGCGGGCACGGCGTAACGCATCTCGCGCCTGACCCCGGACGGCGAAGCGTAGGTGGATGCGCCGGTAAAATTCATGGCGAAAAAACTCGCGACGGCCCCGACTATCAGGAGCCAGGTCCCCGCTTCGAGCCAGCTGCCGAATATCCCCGGGCCCGGAAGGCCCGGAACGATCATCAACACCACGAGAAAGGTCCCCGCAAAGGCGCCTTTGACCGAAAAGGCCCTCCCGGGTATCCACGGGAGGAGAAGCGGCGAGAGGACGCCGCCCGCCATCAGCCCGGCGAGAAGGAGCAGCGCGCTCCTGGCTCCGGAGGACATGATTCTCTGCGCCGAATAGCCGTCCCTTCCGAGCCCGGAAAACAGGACGAAGAAAAGGGCCGGGAGGAAAAGCCGCTTCAGGCCTGGGACCAGGTCGACCGGAACGAGGACCAGCCTGTCGGCGATGGTGAAACGGACCTGCCTCATCTCAGGCGAAGCCTTCATCCCCGAATCGAGGTACGCTGGGATGTCCTTCGATCTCACCGGGCCGAATCTCACGCGCCAGCCGCACAGTTCGCGCACCCTGTGGGCGCTGACCCCCGTCGCCCCGAGCTGGGGCACGATGAGATCCCTGTGCGAAACGATCTCTTCTAGGCGCGTGGATTTTATCTTCCGGCACAATTCATCCGTACCGAAGGTCCCCTTCCCCGCCGCGCACCATACATTGACGCCCTTCGTGTCGAGAACCAGTATCCACGCGTCCCGCCCCTCGAGGCTGCCTCGCACCCTGTCGAAACTCATCTTGTAACTCGCCGTCACCAGCACGGGGGATCCCATCGACGGATTCCCCGCCGCGTAAAGGCCCGGGGAAACGGCGTAGCTCATTCTTCCGATCCCCCAGCGCACCCTGACCTCCGACAGGCGGTCGCGGAACCCCGGCCTCGTGCCGGCGCGCGGCACGCCTCCGGCGGGAGTGTCGATTATTCCAACGATCCATTCCGTTCTTTCATGACCCGACATGTCTCACATTATAATCTTTCGCAATCGTGAATAAAACCAAATTCACCTGCCCGGGAGGGACAACTCGAATTGACACCGGTCCGGTTTATTGCTATACTTCACAAGTCACCGGGGAAGATGGTTGCTTGGGTACTGCTTGGTACATTCAGCGGCCTTTCCCCTTTTTTGTCATAAGCCCCACCAAGGAGAGAGCCATGCCAAGGCGCGCCCTGACATCACTCGTTGTTCTGTCGGTCATGCTGATTTCTTCCGGCCTCAGGTCGGAGATATACCCCCCGCGGCCCGGCGTGGAATATCCGAACGCCTATCTCGAGAGGATGCAAAACGACAAAACCGCCTTCCAGTTCCGGAAGGCCTGGTTCGCGAAAACGGCGCGGGCGCGCGAAAACCGCAGGGAGATCGCGGAGCGCGCGAGGTCTCTCGATATATACACGGACAACGACCTGAGGCTACTTCTGTCGGGCCGCCCGATGGAAACCGCCGTGGCGGGCACGGCGCAGGTGCCGCTGTTCATGGTGAAATTTTCCAACACGGGCGCCGACCCTTATGCGTCGGCCAATCTGCAGACCGAGCTTTTCGACGGGCCCTGGCCGACCGGGACGATGTCGGAGTATTACGACGAGATCTCGTACGGCAATTTCGCCCTGGACGGAACGGTGTACAACTGGTTCACCCTTCCCAATATCGACACCTACTACGAGGGAACGGAGAACGGGCTGGGAAGCGACTCGAAGGTCGGGGCGCTGATCCTCTCGACGCTGACCAGCTGGGACCCGTCCGTAAACTTCGCGCAATACGACAACGACGGCCCTGACGGCGTCCCGAATTCCGGGGACGACGACGGCTACGTCGACTTCGTCTCCTTCGTTCACCCGGAGATCGGCGGCGAGTGCGGGAATACCAATATCTGGTCGCACCGCTGGGTCGTCACCGGGTGGCCGGAGTTCAGCGCCCCGTACACCACGAACGACGCGAGGTACGGCGGGGGATATATAAGGATTTACGACTACACGATCCAGCCGGCGCTCTCGTGCTCCGGCTCGATGATCGAGATCGGCGTCTTCTGCCACGAGTTCGGCCACGCCTTCGGGCTCCCCGATCTCTACGACACGAACGGAGGCTCCGCCGGCATAGGCCACTGGGGCGTGATGGCTTCGGGAAGCTGGAACACCCCGGCGAGCCCCGCGCACATGTGCGCCTGGTCGAAGGCGCAGCTCGGCTGGATCATCCCTGTCGAGGTCGGCCCGTCGCCCCTTTCGTACTCGCTGTACAACGCCGAATTCAACGCCGAAGCGTACAGGCTGAACATCATGGAGGAAAAGTGGAGAAGAACCACCGAGTGCGCCATCACAGGAAGCTACTCGATGCATTGCGGCCTGAACGCCGCCGAAGCCGCGGCGAGAAGCTGGCCGGGCGGCGCCGGTTACGGTAACGGGTGGAATGAATCGGTCTCCAGGGAATTCACGTTCAACGGCACCGGGCCTGTCACCTTCGCGTACGGTTACAATTTCAGCTCGGAGCTCAACTACGATTACACGAGAGTCTATCTCGTGGGAAACGGCGCGAGCACCCTTCTCAGGACTCACCACGGCACGGGTTCCGGAACCGCGTCGATATCGCTGGCCCCGTATCTTGGCGGAGTCTCTTCATACTCGATCCTCTTCCGCTTCACCTCCGACTCGGGGTGGTCCGACGAGGACGGGAGTTACGACTCTTCGTGCGGCGGCGCTTTCACATTCGATAACGTCACGCTCACGGGAGGCGGAGAGAATTATTCCACCGACTTCGAAACCTACGAAGACGGGTGGCACGTGGACATGAGCGAGCCGAGCGAATATATCCTGGTCGAGAACCGCCGGGCGCTGGGCTTCGACGCATACATACACGGTTCCGGGCTCGTAATATCGCATTGCGACGATTACGTTATGAACGGAATGGGAAACACCGGGGGGTCGACGGGCGCAATGCCCCACGGAGTAGCGATAATGGAAGCCGACGGCCTCGGCCAACTGGCGAGCAACACCAACCGCGGCGACGGCGGGGATTGCTATCCCGGGACAAGCTCGAACACCCTTTTCGACAACACGTCGACGCCGAACAGCCTGAGCTACAACGGCAACGCGACCAACGTCTCGGTCTCGTCGATAAGCGCCCCGGGCGACCCGATGACGGCGACGATGAGCGGCGGCTGGTTCCCTCCGACCCTCGCCTCGATGACGCCGGCCTCCGGGTACACGGACGGCGGGACGATCGCAGTCGGCTCAATAATCGGGACCGGATTCAATCATGGCGCCTCCTTCCGCCTCGTTCACGATTCCCATCCCGATATCGCGGCGGCGGCGGTTTACTGGAGGGGCCACGCCAGGCTCGAAGGCTCGATCGACCTCTCGGGCTCCTCGGCCGGGTATTACGACCTCGTTGTCGAGAATCCCGACGGGCAGACGGTTGTTTTGGAAAACGCCTTCGAAGTGATCGACACGACGACGACGGATTCGGAGACGCCGGCGACTCCGGGCAGGTTCGCGCTGATGCAGAACTACCCCAACCCGTTCAATCCCTCGACGACGATCTCGTTCGACATCGCGGCCGAGCGCCGCGTGACGCTTAATATCTACGACGTGGGCGGGCGGCTCGTGCGAACGCTCGTAAGCGGGACCCTCGCTCCGAGAAATTACAACGTCGTCTGGGACGGAAGGAACGACGGGGGATCGGCCGTTTCGTCAGGCGTCTATTTCTACCGGCTGCAGGCCGGCGATTTCACGTCGGTAAGGAAGCTCGTGCTCCTGAGATAGTCCCGGCCTCGTTCGTCCGAAGGGAGAACGGAGATCCGACAATCTCATCGCGCAACCGGGATCGTTATTCTCGCGTCGCTCGGGGCGCTCCTTTGCGCCCCGGCCGCGGGGTCCTCCCCGTCCGAAAGAACCCTCGATTTGAACGGCCGCTGGCGTTTTCGCCGAAGCGGAACCTCAGAATGGATGGACGCTTCCGTTCCGGGATGCGTTCATACCGACCTTTTCGCCTCCGGCGCGATCGAAGACCCGTACCATGGATGCAACGAGACCGGCCTTCAGTGGATAAGCGACAACGACTGGGAATACGAGAAGACATTCCTGGCCGACCGGTCGTTCCTGGATTATCCGCGTCACGAGCTCGTCTTCGAGGGGCTGGACACATACGCGGATGTCCACCTGAACGGCGCTCGTCTCTTTTCGACCGACAACATGTTCAGGGAGTGGCGCGCCGATTGCGGGAAGCTTCTTCGCGCCGGGGAGAACACGGTTAAGATCGTCTTTCGTTCGCCTCTCCGCGTCGAGGAAGCGCTCGCCGGCAAATATCCATTCGGGCTCCCCGGCGGGAACAGGGTCTTCACGAGAAAGGCCGCGTATCATTACGGGTGGGACTGGGGACCGCGGTTCGTCACCTCCGGAATCTGGAGGCCGGCCCGCATCTTAGCATGGAAAGAGGGGAGGCTCGTGAACGCCTCGTACAGGCTCGATCGGCTCGAGCCTTCGATCGAATCGGGCGAGGAGATCCGGTCCGCCGAGTACGTCGCGACCCTGGCCGTCGAGGCTGAACGGGCGGTCGAAGCGGCGATAGAGATATCCGTCGACGGCGAAAAGACGGATATCAGCCGCATGGGAACCTCCGAAGAGGCGGCGAAGGGGCTTCGGATCGGGCTTTCCAGGGGCGCCAACGTCATCGAACTGCGTTTCGAGATCCAGGCGCCGGAGTTGTGGTGGCCCAACGGGATGGGAGGGCATCGCCTCTACGAAATCGGCGCCGCGGTTTTCGTCGACGGAGAGAAAACCTCATCGATAACCAAATCGATCGGCGTGAGAACCGTGGATCTCGTGACAGAACCGGACGGCGGCGGGGAAGGGTTCCATTTCATGATCAACGGAAAGCCGGTCTTCATGAAGGGGGCGAACTGGATCCCCATCGAGAGTTTCCCCTCCGCGGCCCGCGGCGAAAGATACCGGCGACTCGTTGAAGACGCCGCGGCGGCCAACATGAACATGCTCCGCGTCTGGGGCGGCGGCATCTACGAGAAGGAGATCTTCTATTCGCTCTGCGACAGCTGCGGGATCCTCGTCTGGCAGGATTTCATGTTCGCCAACGCGATGTATCCCTGGGACGGCGAATTCCTCGACGACGCCGAAGCGGAGGCGGGGGAAAACGTGAGGCGCCTCGCCGATCACCCGTGCCTACGGGGAACTTTTCGACAGGATTCTTCCCAATGCCGTTTCCGCCCACGGTAACGGCGCTCCATACATTTCAACCTCGCCCAAATACGGCCGCGGGGACAGTCGCAGCCTCGCAGACGGCGACTGCCATTACTGGGGCGTGTGGCACGACGCCGAGCCGTTCGAAATCCTTCTTGCGAAGACGGGGCGGTTCATGAGCGAATTCGGATTCCAGTCCTTCCCCGCAGTGGAAACCGTGTCGCGTTTCCCGGGTCCCGGTTCCGAGGCATCCGTGCCCGCGTGCCTCGAATCGCCGGAGCTTCTATGCCGTCAGAAGCATCCGAACGGAAACAGCCTGATCCTCGAATACATGCGAAGGGACTACGGGGTGCCGGAGCGATTCGAAGATTTCGTTTACGTAAGCCAGCTTCTTCAGGCCCGCGGCGTGAGGATGGGAATCGAGGCACAGAGGCGCGCGGCTCCGTTCTGCATGGGCTCCCTCTTCTGGCAGCTTGACGATTGCTGGCCCGCCCTGTCGTGGTCGTGCGTCGATTACTTCGGAGAGCGAAAGGCTCTCTATTATCATGCCGCGAAGGCATTCAGCCCCGAACTGATCTCCCCCGTCGTGGAGAATGACACGATAAAGATCTTTTTCGTTTCAGATTCGCCCAAATCGCCGCAAGGCGCGCTTCGCCTTCGCCTCGTCGACTTCGACGGGAATCTTCTGAAGGAGATCGAGGAACCTCTTCCTCTCTCATTGCCCCGGGGCGCGCCGCTATATCGAATCGGCCTTGAGGCGCTGATCGAAGGCCATGCGACAGGAGCCGTCGTCCTTGTCTGCGAGCTTCAGAGGGATGGGGGCGCGGAGGCCCGGAACCTCCTCTACTTCGCGCCACCGAAGGATTTGATTCTTCCGGACCCGGGCCTCGAGGCAAAGGTTCGCTGGACCGAGGGCGGAGGCGGGTTTTTCGTGGAACTCGCGGCGGAAAGGATCGCGAAGGACGTCTTCCTGTCGATGCCCGGCTGCGAGGGAACCTTCTCGGATAACTTCCTCGACATCCTTCCGGGTGAAACCGTGACTGTCTTCTTCAAAACCGCGGAGAGGCCGGCCGATCCCGGCCGAAGGCTCAGGATAAAAACACTGGCCGGCGCGAGGTGAGAGCTCGCGGCCGGAGCCGCGCGGCGCCGCGGGGCGATTCGCCCGCAGAGGCAAAACCGGCCGCGCCGAAACACCGCCGCCGGGGCCCTCCCTATTCAACCAGGGCCTTTATCGCCCCCCACGACGAATCGGCCGCGCCGATCGGTTCTTCTATAGTAACGGAGCCGCACACGGTCGTATGGGTGATGCTCCTGTTGAGTCCGTTTCTGAGCTCGCTTTCCTCCACGCATACCGAAACATCCCCGACCGCCAGCGCCTCGAACAGAATCGTGAATAGAACACCCGGGCCGTCCACCGTCTTCCCGAGGATCGATCCGTTGACAAAAACGAAATCGTCGTCCTCCCCCTCGTTGATCCATCTGAAAAAGGTCGGATACCCGGATTCTGCCGGAAGGCTCCCCTCGACGACGTCCATGACACCGAGAAGGTCTGCGTCGAACGAGACGGTGACGTCGTATCCCATCAGGTTTACGGCCGCGCTGTCGACATAGACCGACATCCGGAAAACCTCTCCCCTGCAAAGAGTGGTGTCGGCGGGAAGAACGCTCAACACGCACTGCGCGGCCCCGATCCCAGCGCCGCACGCGACGGCCGTCATCGCCGCGAGGATGCAGATCCCGAACTTTTTCTTCATGAGCCTCTCCTGTTGTTCATCTCACTACCACGAGTTTGCGTTCGTAAACTTCGGTGCCCGTTCTTGCCGTCGCGTAGTATATCCCCGAGGCCACATCGGCGCCCGAATCGTTCCTTCCGTCCCATGCGAAGCGGTTTATCCCGGGCGCGGCCGGCCCGTCGAATAAAAGCCGCACGAGCGCGCCGCGCGAATCGAATATCGAAAGGCGGGTTTTCAAGGTCCCTCCCGATTCCATGCCGTCCGATGGAATGAACAGAAGGATGCTCGTAGACGGATTGAAAGGGTTGGGATGGTTGGCGAGAAATCCCCGGGGCGGCACTTCCGGGTTCTCTCCCGTGACATTGCCGATTTGAACGTTCGCTCCTCCGGAGATTTCCGTTATGAGAGGGGCCCGGTCGACGTCCCACAAACGGACCGTGGTCAGCCTCACCGCGGCCTTTCCGTCGGCGATTCCCCGGAAGACGAACCTGACCAGCTCGCCCGGCGTTATCACGCAGGTCCTGTAACCGAGCACACAGTCGATCGCGGATACGGTGTCGGGCGCGACGAGATCCCAGTCGAAAAAGGTGGTGAAGGGCGACTCTTCGTAGAGCCGCCCCTCCCCTGCCGTCTCGACCTCCAGAAGAGCCGGATCGAAGCGGATGAATATCTCCATGCAGCTCACCGAATCGACGACGTCGTTCACGCGAACCTGCAGGGTGCAAAGGTCACCCGTTTCGATCCAGGAATCCGGAGGGTAAAGAGAAACGGGCAGTTCGCCCGCCCCGGCCCCCGGCGGCGCGACGAGACAAAAGACGATAGCGGCGGCGACAAGCCCCGCCGGCCGCATTCCGCCGCTTCTTATGCAACCATTGTCTTTCATCATGGCAAACCGCGCCGTTGAATTCGAATTCGACGCGCGGGGGACGCCCGAAGGCGTCCCCCGGCTTCTCCCCTCCGTGCTATCTGAGAAGAATCATTTTTCGCGTCGAATTGTAATCAGCCGTTCTCATCCTGTAGAAATAAACGCCGCTCGATACTCTCGAGCCGTTATTGTCCCTTCCGTCCCAATCGATGTTGTATCTGCCCGGTTCCATGTAATTGTCGACGAGCGTCCGGATCAGGTGCCCCGAAACGCCGTAGACATTTATCGCGACGCGGCCCGCTTTGGCCATGTCGAACGATATCGTGGTGACCGGGTTGAACGGGTTCGGATAGTTCTGCATAAGAGCCGTCACGACCGGCACGACCGGAAGCTCGTGATCGTCGCCGTTCAGGAGTTCGAACCGGGTATTCGCGACGTCCCTGACGTCGATCGTCTCGAAACGAACGTCCGCCCGCGCTCCCTCCTCCAGCCTGACGTGAATCTTCGCCACTTCTCCGGAACCCTGCAGTTCCCTGTCGATTCCGAGGGCGGCGACGCTGATGTCGGCCCTTCCGCCGGACGCGGGAACCGAGCCGAAGAACAGGTCGGAGCGGCCGTTGAAAATCGATCCCGGCTCCACGCCGACGATCCTTCCCGTTTCGCCCGCGTCGAGAACCAGCCGGAAGCCCTTCAGCGTTTTCGCGTTGTTGCTGAGGGTGACCGAAATCACGATCCCGTCATCCGATGCGACGGAGGCGATGTCGAAGCCGACGAGGCCGGCGAGCTCCTCAATCTGCCTCTCCTCGATCATCGGCGCCGGCGATCCGAGCGGTCCGACGTTGTTGTATATCATGGAGAAGATCATCAGATCCTCGAAATCCACGATATCGTCGGGCAGCGGGATGCCGAAGCTCGACCAGTCGTCGGTCGGCCCGAAATCGCAGAACGGGTTCCATCCCGGATCGGCGTCGCTCTCGCCGAAGGTGCCGGAGAAATAAACGAGATCGCTCATGTTCACGTAGCCGGTCGAATCGACGTCGCCCAGCCAGTAGCTGGTCGACCGGTCGGCCGCGCCGATGTCGAATACCGAGTAGTTGCCGGCGACATCGTACGCGAACGCGGCATAGTAATAAATATCCCGGTAAGTCATGGACGCGTCGTCGTACGCTCCGAGAAGCGTCTGAGTCACGAAAGCGCCCCCGGTTTCATCGGCCGGATAAGCGGGCGCGGCGATCACAGGCGTGCCGGTGCCGTATTCCGGATAGTCGCTCCAGCCGACGCGGCGTATCTCCACCCCAGCGAACGAAGGATCGGAGGGCGGATTCGTCCATGTCAGGTGAACCTTGTTGTGCCCCGGCAATGCCGTGAAATTCGTCGGCGGCACGGGAAGGATCGTGTCCTTGTAGAACTGCCAGCTGTAGGTGTCGGGAGTCCCTTCTCCGTTCACGTTGCCGGCGTCGTCGGACACGCGGAAATAGACCGTGTGCGAGCCCTGCGCGAGCCCGTCGAATCCGGGAAGGGCCCAGCCGTCGCTGTTCCATTCGGCGGCGTCGATCCCGGCGAAAAGGGCCGTCCAGGCGCCCGAATCGATCCGGTATTCCGCCGTGTCGAGATTGACGTCATCGTCGAACCCGAAGTTGGAGAAGACCGGGGTCGCATTATAGTACTGCCCCTGCGCCTCAGCGAGCGCCTCCATCGTAGGCACCGTGCAGTCGACCTGCAGAGAGGCGCCGGTGAAGCTTCCCGCCATCGGGACGTTGTTGACATCGCGGAGCTTTATCCCCGTTATCGTAATGGCGCTCGTGCCCTCGGCGACCGGCGTCAGTTTCACGCTGAAGAGCTCGCCCGAGCCCGTCGCGCCGACGCTTCCTCCGAGAATTGCGCAGTTGATCTTGTACGTGCCGCTTCCGGCATCGACCGCGTAGAACTGGGCAGGAGCGATCGCGTCGAGGAAGGCCCCCTCGACGATATCGCTTCCGATCGCGGCGACTGTCGCCACAGCCGGATCGATCGTGAAGGTTACCTCGTACCCCCTGAGCTGCTCGGGCACGCCCGTTCCGTCATAGAAAAAGGAGAAGGTTTTGGCGACCGAACAGGTCGTAATGTCGTACGCCGGCGATATGCTGATGACCGGCTGCGTGAACGGCTCGAAGAGGATGTAGTCGCTAACGTCGTCGCCGAGGCCTTCGGGATTGAGCGTCGCGTGGTACGGGCCGGACGAATGGCCCCACCAGTTCGCCGTCGCGTCGGCCGTGAGATAGCTCGCGTTGGAGAACATGCCCATCGTATTGCCGGTGATGCTGTTCCCGTGGGCGTCTAACTCAGTGAACAGGCCCGTTCCGCAATCCGACGTGCAGGACCAGAATTCGATCCCCGTGCCGTTCGATATCGCATCCGAAATAGTGGCCCCACTCGAATGGATTCGAGGATGTGCCCGCCTGCCACCCGTCGTCGTAGTACGCGATCTGCGAGCGGCCGTCC
>JALOPX010000115.1 GCA_025453655.1 Candidatus Krumholzibacteriia bacterium | reverse complement strand
CGTTCCTCTCGAGCCGCACCTCGACGTCCATGCGGGTTTCGTCCAGGGTCAGGCTGAGCCCCAGGAAACGCGTCCTGGTTTCATCCTCGAGGAATTCAAGCCGTGCCGGCTCTCCCGCTGAAGTTGTTCTTTCCATGGATGCAGTCCTTCTTTCAGTCGATTCCGACAGCATGTCGTCGACCATGGCGTCGAACCGGTCGGGCTCAGGGCCCGGGGCGTCCCCTTCCGTTTTTTCGGGGGCGGCCTCGAGGAGCACGACTCCGATCTTGCGGTAATCCACAGCCAGCCCGAGCTGGGCTTTCAGGCACGTCTCGACGTCCCGCGCGATCATCTTGGGCTGTCTGTCGGTGGCGGCCACTACATGAATCTCCGAGATCCGTCCCGATTTGTCGGTGCTTATCCTGCAGGACTGGATATCCCGGATCTTGAGTATCAGTTCTTCCGCTTTATCTATCAGATCCCGCTCGGGGAATTCTTCCAGCAATTATGGACTCTCCTTGTGGCAGCGCTTTTGCCTTATTTTAATTCATTGTAACACAAATCGTTATAATATTCAATACGGGGAGGCGTAAAAGAGCCGCAAAGCCCCCATAAAAGGCGCGAATCCGGATTAAAATTCCCCGCCGACCGCCGTCATCAGGGCGAATTCGTCGAAACGGCGCCTGATGTCCCGGTATTCGAGATTCGCGAGCCCCGCGACCGAGAAATCCTCGCACGTGAAACTCGCCGATACCGTCCCGAACATCATCGCCCTTTTGAGGGTCGATTCGCCGGTATCGCCCGCCGCCGCGAGACACCCCATGAATCCACCGGCGAAACTGTCCCCCGCCCCGGTCGGATCGAGAACGTTCTCGAGCGGGAAGGCGGGGGTCACGAAACGGAAGGTCTCCGTCATCAGCATGGCGCCGTGCTCGCCCTTCTTGATGACGACGGCATACGGCCCCATGGCAAGGATGGCGCGCGCGGCGCAGATCGCGTTCGATTCGCCGGTGAGCTGCGCAGCCTCCCCATCGTTGACGAAGAGAATGTCTATCCTGCCGAGAAGCGCGGCGAGGCTCTCCCGCTTGTTCGCTATCCAGAGATTCATCGTGTCGCATCCGACGAAGACACCGTCGCCGACCTGGTCGAGCACGGAATGCTGAAGTTCCGGGTCGATGTTCCCGAGGAACAGGTACCGCGTCGAACGGCAGCTTTCGGGGAGCACGGGTCTGAATTTCTCGAAGACGTTCAACTCGGTGACGAGGGTCTCGCGTTCGTTCGGATCGCTCCCGTACCTCCCGTGCCAGAAGAAGGTCTTGCCGCCCGGGACCGTTTCGAGGCCGCGAAGATCTATCTTCCGCGACTCGAGAACGGACCTGTGCAGTTCCGAGAAATCCTCGCCCACCACGCCGACCAGGCTGACCGGGCAGAAGCGTGAGGCCACCAGCGAGGAATAGGTGGCGGAGCCTCCGAGAGCCCTCTCAACCCTGCCTTTCGGAGTCTCTATCGTATCGACGGCAACGGAACCGACTATCACGATGCTCATTAAATTCCTTCCTTTCGGGGCGGCCCCTGCCGTCCCGCTATTCCAGCGAAAGCCCGCCGCGTCGTCACATGCGATCCGGAGCCGACACGCCCAGAAGCCCGAGCGATTCGGCCAGAACGATCCTCGAGGCCTCGGCGAGAAGAAGCCTCGCCTGGCTGAGACGTTCGTCGCTCGATACTATCCTGCATATATGGTAGAACCGGTGGAATGAGGCGGCGAGCTGCTGCGCGTACCCCGTGAGCCTGTGCGGTTCGCACGATTCCGCCGCGCCCTCGACGAGATGCGGGAAGATCACGAGATTCCTGATGAGCTCGAGCTCCTCCGGCTCTTCGAGAAGCGAAACGCAGGACATGTCCTCCGGGAGCCTCACCCCCGCCTCCCCCGCGAAGGCGATCACGCTGCATATCCTCGCGTGCGCGTACTGAACGTAGTAAACCGGATTCTCGTCGGAAGACTTGCGGGCGAGCGTAAGGTTGAAATCGAGATGGGCGTTTATCTTCCTCATGAGGAAGAAGAATTTCGAAGCGTCGCTGCCGACATCCTCCACGAGGCTTCCCAGGGTCTCGAATTCGCCGCCGCGTTTCGACATCTTCACCTGCCTGCCGTCCTCCACGAGCCTCACCCACTGCACCGTCATGATGTCGAGCCAGCCGTCCGGGGCGCCGAACACCGCCGCGGCCGCCTTGAGCCTCGCTATGTGGCCGTGATGATCGGGGCCGAATATGTCGATCACGCGCGAATAACCGCGCCTGAACTTGTCGAGGTGATAGGCCGCGTCGGCGAGGAAATAGGTCGGCGTCCCGTCGCTGCGGACGAGGACCCTGTCCTTCTCGTCGCCGTAGTCGGTCGACCTGAACCAGAGCGCCCCGTCATCCTCGTAGACCGCCTTCCCCGACTTGAATATCTCGAGCGTCTCCCCGATGCCGCCGCCGGCGGCGTGAAGGGCGGATTCCCTGAAATAATTGTCGAAAACCACGCCGAACCCGTCGAGATCCCTCCTGATCCACCGGATGATATGGTCGAGGGCGAATTCGCCGAATGCCGCAGCGGATTCCTCCGGGGCCTTCGCCAGCCAGAGCCTTCCGTCCTCCTCCGGGATCAGTCCCGCGATATCCACGAGATAGCCCCCCGGATAACCGTCCTCGGGGAAGGGGACATCCTGCCCGAGCCTCTGCATGAAACGCGTCATGAGCGACACCCCGAGCTTCCTCACCTGGCTCCCCGCGTCGTTGAGGTAGTATTCCGACTCCACCTCGTGCCCCGTCTTGCGGAGAATATTGACCAGGGCCGATCCGACCGCGGCCGCCCGCGCCGCCACTATCACGAGGGGGCCGGTCGGATTGGCGGAGACGTACTCCACCTGGACCTTCCTGCCCCTGCCGATCTCCGATCTTCCGTAATCCCGCCCTTCGATGTTGATGATCTCCACCTGTTTCGTCAGCCAGGCTTTGGAGAAGGCGAAGTTGAGGAATCCCGGGCCGGCCACTTCGACCCTGTCGATGAAACCGGCGTCCAGAACGATCGAATCCTTCAGGCGCCCGGCGAGTTCCCTGGGATTTCCGCCCATCCGCTTCGCCGCCGCCATGGCTATATTGCTGCTCAGGTCGCCGCGGCCCGGATCGTTGGGGCGTTCGATCTGTATGTCGCCGGAGGCCTCCCGGATTCCCATCGTCTCGAGCGCCGACTCTATCGCCGAGGCCAGCCTCGACCGCACGGAAGGCTCGGGTCCCTGATTTTTTTCAGGCGCCATCGGGAAATTCCTCCCTCGGGGCGTCCCCCCACAATTTCTCCAGGCTGTAGAATTCCCTCGTCTCCGGCCTGAAGATATGAAGGACGACGGTGAAACAATCCAGCAGGATCCAGTGCCCCGATTCATATCCCTCGACGTGGGCCACGACGTCCCTGCCCCTGAAGGTTTCCTGGACATGGTCGGCGATGACCCGCGCGTGAACGTCGCTGCCCGCCGAACATATTATGAAATAGTCCGCCACCCCCGATATCTTTTTCAGGTTGAGCAGCGTGATGTCCTCGGCCTTCTTGTTCCAGGCCGCCTTGATGATCTGTTTTGCCAGCGTTTTGGGCGCGGTTGCAGCCAATTATTCCCAAACCCCCTTGATCCGGGTTCCGCATCGGGGGCAAATCCCCCCGGTCCCGTGCATTTCAACCTCGTATCCGCTCCGGGTCACGGCCTCTTCGCCGCAATCCGGGCAGAACGTGCTCTCCGTACCATCGATGAATATATTACCAATATACACATAATCAAGGAATCTTCGGGCTATTTCGTGTGAACGCTTCAATATCTCCGCCGAGGTGGGCTGCGCGCCGCTCATCCGGAACCTGGGGAAAAACCTGGAAAGATGAAGCGGTATCTCCCTCGATACGCCCCCGAGCCATCTCGACAGCGCCTCGATCTCTCCGGGAGAATCGTTCAGCCCCGGGATGACCAGGGTGGTCACCTCCACGTGCGCATGGCCTGCGGCCGTCACGATGAAGCGCTTCACCGGCTCGAGGCTTCCGCCGCAGTATTTCCTGTAGAAATCTTCGCTGAATCCCTTGAGGTCTATGTTGAACGCGTCGATTTCGGAGGCTATCCTCCGGCCCGGCTCCTCGTTGATGTAGCCGTTTGTCACGACGACTGATTTCAAACCCTCCGAGGCCAGCATCGGAGCCGCGTCGAGAAGGTACTCGATCCAGAGGAGCGGCTCGGTATAGGTGAACGCGACGCCGATCGAGCCGCTTTCCTTCGCGAGAGCGGCGAGCTTCTCCGGCGGGATGAAGGTGACCGGCGCTTCCACCTGCGATATGTTCCAGTTCTGGCAGTGGTCGCACGACAGGGTGCATCCGTTGGGGCCGAGGGAGAGAATCGAGCTTCCGGGCATGAAATGATAAAGCGGTTTCTTTTCGATCGGGTCGACGGCCACCGTGACCGTATTCCCGTACGACAGGGCCGAGAGGGTACCGCCGTCGTTTCTTCTCAGCCTGCATCTCCCGCTTTTGCCCGGAGCGATCAGGCAGCGATGCGGGCAGAGAAGGCAATTCACCTTCCCGTCGCCTTTTTTTTCGTAATAAAGTGCTTCCATGCTTCCCACAGGAAAATGCCCGCCGCCGTGCCGGGAGAGCCGCGCGCCCGGCCGCCCCGCGGCTCCGCGTCAGGAAGAGAAAGGGTCGACGCGCCTGATGACGTAATCCGCGGCGTGGCAGAGGGCGTCCCTCTCGCGCGAAGGCCTTGCCGAGAGAAGGGTATCCTTCGCCGTCTCTCCGAGCTCTCTCGCCTTGTTCAGGGAATATTCGATGCCGCCGAAATTCTGAACGAACGACACGACCTCCCCCCATTCGTCGCGCCCCGAGAATCCGGAATGGAAAAGCTCCCTCACCCTGGCCTTCTCGGGATCCGGGGCGTTGCGGAATGCCGTGATAAAGGGCAGCGTAACCCTGCCGTCGGCGAAATCCGATGCGACCGGCTTCCCTATCCTGTCGTCTGCCGCGATATAATCGAACAGGTCGTCTGTTATCTGGAACGCCAGCCCGAGATTGGTCCCGAAAAGCGAATATCGTTCCCGCGAGCCGTTGCTTTTCCCGCCGGCCGCCGTGATGGCGCCGCATTCACCGGAGGCCGAAAAGAGGGACGCGGTCTTGCTGTATATCATGTTCATGTACCTGTCCTCGCTGACCTCGATATTGCGCGCGAGTTGAAACTGCATCATCTCGCCCACGCTCATGACGTTCGTCGTCCTCGCGAGGATCTTCATTATCCCGTCGAGCCCCGCTTCGCCGAGGCGGGCAAAAGCCATCGAATAGAGAAAATCACCCATGATAGTGGCCACGTTCCTGCCCCATTTCGAGCATACCGTCTCCCTGCCGCGGCGCATTGCGTGGCCGTCTATGATATCGTCGTGGACAAGGGTCGCAGTATGGATCAGTTCGACCGCCATCCCCCCGGTCACGGCGCTTTCTCCGTCGCCGCCGACGCTTTTCGAAGCGAGCAGCAGTATGTTCGGCCGAAGCCTTTTCCCGGGAGTCAGGCTGATGTACCCGCAGATCTCGTCGATCAACGGCATGTCCGAACCCAGAACGTCGCGAAGTTTTTCCTCGACCGCGTCAAGGCCTTCCCTGACGGGATCCTGGAAGATCGAGCAGATTTCCCTGTCGGAATAATCCATCCGGCTACCGATGATTCCTTTCCCCCGCAAACCGGCGGTTCCCGCCCGGGCGCCCGGAAGGGCGCGCACCCCAGGTCCGGTCCGCGATGAGGCGCGATGTTTGAAGTTAGCAATTACCCCGGTCCGTGTCAAGAAACGGCCGGGGCCGCCTTGTCCCCCCTCTTCCTTTTTCTCTCTATGAATATGGACAGGGTCGCGCTGACCAGAAAAAGCACAACGAGCGGAATCGCCATGATAAGCTGCGAAGCCGGGTCGGGCGGCGTCATCACGGCGGCGACGATGAATATCAGCAGGATCACCCATCTCCATTGCCTGAGAAGCGCCGAAGGAGATATAACACCCAGCGCCGTCAGGGATACGATGACTATGGGCAGCTGGAAAACGAGCCCGAAAGCCACGCACAGCCTCGCAACGAATTCGAAATATCTTTCGACCGAGATGAGCGGCGACAATTTCTCCGTCCCGAATGCCATGAGAAACTTCAGGACGACCGGTATCATGATCCAGTAGGCGAAGGCGGCCCCCGCGTAAAACAGCACGGTGGCCGGGATGATCAGCGGGAGGATCACCCTTTTTTCCCTGGAAAAAAGCCCGGGGGATATGAAGGCCCATACCCTGAAAAGCAGGTAGGGAAAGGTCACGAGAAAGCCGGCGATGAAGCTCAGCTTTAGCCGGACCATGAAAGCCTCGAGGGGGGCGTGGAAATAGAGGCTTTCCACGGGGATCCCGGCGAGCAGGAAGTCGAGGATGTATCCGGACAGGAAGGACAGGACGACGGATACGGCGAACCATACGCCGAGAAGGCTGATTATCGTGGATCTGAGATCCTCGAGATGATCGAAGAATCCCATCTCCTCGAGTTTCTCTTCCTTTTCGACAGGCAAAGCTTCTCCCGGGTTACTTCTCGAGTTTTACCTCGGTGTACCTCAGCTGCTGGACATCCTGCTCTGTTTCCTTGCCCGAGAATTCATCCTTCGATACGACCTTGCCCTTCATTTCGAATGAAGATTCGGATTCGACGACATATCCCCCGTCGATCGCGACCTTTACCTTCCCCTCCAACTTCACTTCGCCGTTCAGCGTGCCGCGTTCATCCTGGGTGTGCATCTTCAGGTCGCCCTTGAATTGAATCTGCGCGATCTCGATTCCGTCCTTTTTCTCGACCTTCTTCAGTTCGAATGTAACCGTGCCGATGAGCCCGGTGGCCTCTTCGTCCGGGGCGTCCTCATCCGCGGCAGCCGAGTCACCTTCGGCCGTTCCGGCATTTTTCTCCGGAAATTCCCTGGTCCACGTGGAGCCCTGTGCCAGGGTCCCGGCGGGCAGTTCGAAGAACCACTTCTCCGCATATTCGGTCGTGGGCTTTCCCCTTTTCAGACCGGGAAGCAGGCCGTTGGTGGCCAGGACATTTCCCAGGGTGTCGACCGTGACATCGATCGAGCGCCCCGCCGGTTTGATCGAGCCTTCGAAATCCTCGAGCGCCGATCCCGCCATCCCCCTCTTGTCGACGGATTCCAGGTAATGCAATTTGACGTCGTATTTCCCGTCCTCAGTCATTTTAATGAGGGAAATCTCGACGATGTCGGAATGAACGTTCATGAACTCGTTGCCCTGGAAGAAAGCCTCATTCGTTATCGATCCCTTGTATTTAAGGACCTGGCCTTCCTTCGGCGCGTACCTGAGGACAATGCCTCCCGCGTCTTCCGCTCCGCAAACAACGGAAAAGGTCCC
>JALOPX010000114.1 GCA_025453655.1 Candidatus Krumholzibacteriia bacterium | reverse complement strand
TTTTTATTAAAAAAGGGAACAGTCCAATGACGGACCGTTCCCTTCATATTTTATGGCGCCCCCGGCATGACTTGAACATGCGACACCCGGTTTAGGAAACCGGTGCTCTATCCACTGAGCTACGGGGGCTCAAGAATGACCTATCTATTTTATGGTCCTGTGGATGAAATGGCAAACGAATTCTGCAGTCTAATATGAAATAAGGGAGAAATACCTTCTCCCGTCAAGCTTCGAGGCGCCATTCAATCCTGAAAGCTCTATGATGAAGAGCAATTCGTCGACGATCCCTCCCTGCCTCTCAATCAGTTTCGCCGCCGCGGCCGCGGTTCCCCCCGTGGCGAGCAGGTCGTCGACGATGAGGATCCTCTCCCCCTTTTTTACCGCGTCCGTGTGCATCTCGAGGCTCGCCTTGCCGTATTCGAGCGAATAACTCTCCGAGACGGTTTTGAAGGGCAGTTTGCCGGGTTTTCTCAAAGGTATCAGGCCCTTTCCCAGCCTGTATGAGAGGACCGCGGAAAAAAAGAACCCTCTCGATTCTATCCCCGCGATCTTGTCGATCCCGGCGCCGGAGTATCTTTCCACCAGGCTGTCGCAGATCTTCCTGAAAATCCCGCCGTTCAGAAGGGCCGGGGTTATATCCCTGAAGATGATCCCTTTCTCGGGAAAATCCGGGATGTCGCGTATCCATGACTTTAATTCTATTTCCTCAATACTCATTTTCCGCAGGCCCTCCCGTCATCGACGTCGTTTTCGGGCTCGAGAAGGCACCGGAGCTTTCGCAGGGCCCTCATCTCGAGCTGCCTCACCCTCTCCCTCGATACATTTATAACCTTCCCGGTCTCGGCCAGGGTGTGGGTCACCCCGTCGTCGAATCCGAACCTTATCTTCAGGATCAGCTTTTCCCTCTCGGAGAGCCTGTCGAGCAGGCCGGCGAGCTCCTCGTGCTCCATCTGGCTCAGGATGATCTTTTCGACGTCCGTGTCGTCCTCGATCTCGGCGTTGTTGGCGAGTTGCGTGAATGTGTCGATGCTGTTCGAAACGTCCAGGGCCCTGATGTTCCTGACGAGCTCCTCGGTCATCTTGAGTTTTCGTGGGCTTATTCCGAGGAACTCGGCTTTTTCCTGCTGGGTGAGATTATCGCCCGATTTTTCCATGGCTATATATTTTTTCATGAGCTGAAACACGTGGATCGGTATCCTGATCGTTCTCGAGAAATTCGATATCGCCCTTACTATCGATTGCTTGATCCACCAGGATGAGTAGGTGCTGAACCTGTAGCCCCTCTCGGGATCGAACCGGGAGACCGCCTTGATCAGGCCGAGATTGCCCTCCTCTATCAGGTCGAGAAACGGCACTCCGTAGGAAGAATAGGATTTTGCGATCGTGATGACCAATTTCAGGTTGCTGAGGATGAGTCGCTTTCTCGCCTCTTCGTCCCCGCTCTTCGCGCGCCTGGCAAGATCTATCTCCTCTTCCTGCGTGAGAAGGGGATACTTGCCTATATCCTTGAAGTACCTGTTGTAAAATTCCTTTTCCTGGTTGACTTCCTTCATCTCAACCTCTCGACGCGGCGGAAGTCTCATCTGCCCGGAAGATAGCCGACGGGGTCGACGGCCTTCCCGTCCATCCTCACCTCGAAGTGAAGGTGCGGGCCTGTCGAGTTCCCCGACATTCCGACGCGTCCAATGACCTGGCCATCAGCGACGACCGATCCGGTTTCGGCAAGTATTTCCGAAAGGTGCGCGTAAACCGTGCAAAGACCCCTGTCATGGTCTATTATCACGATGTTACCATACCCGCTCTGTTTCCCAGAATAAATAATAGATCCGCCGGCCGACGCCGTCACCGGGTCCCCCACTGCCGCCTTTATGTCGATTCCCGGATGAAATTCGGAAGTATGGTAGGCTGGGTGTTTTCGCAACCCGAAAACGCTGATGATCGACGCCCGGGAATAATTGCTCAAAGGCGCCTTCAAAAGGCGGCGGGGCGACGTTTCCGCGCCTTTGATCTTCTGCTGTTTTACCGGTGTTTTCTTCTCTGTTCGAGGGCCGCTTCTGTAAACCGGGGATGGGGTGCAGGAGTTGACCGACAGCACAAACGCAACTATCATGAGAGCGGGTCCATTCCTGGTTGGTTTCACGGTCATGATAAAAATGGTCGGGGCGACTGGATTCGAACCAGCGACCTCCTACTCCCGAAGCAGGCGCGCTAACCGGACTGCGCTACGCCCCGAAGCCATCAGCTAACATATCATTTAACGGCCTGGAACTCAAATAAAAAGAGCCTGTCCATGACAATAAATTCAGGATCCGCTCGCTATGCCCCAGAATGATATGATCCCGAGGCTGGCGAGGGTCACTATGATCCCCGCGATTAGGATGCCGGCCGCGATGGCCGGGACAGCCAGCCTCATCGGTATTTTGAAGAGAAAAGCCGCGACGCAACCGGCCCAGGCGCCGGTCATGGGCAGGGGAATGGCGACGAAAAGGGCCAGGCCGACCGTCTCGAATTTCTCGACGATGGCGCCTTTTCTCCTTGTTCTCTCGAAAAACCAGGTGAAAAACCTGTCCCACACCGGAAACCTTCTGAGCCAGTCCGATATTCTCCCCAGGAAAAGGAGAAGGGGAATGACGGGTACGAAATTTCCGACGACCGCGTAGATGAACGCCTCCTGCCATCCGAGCCCGCCCGACAGAATGGCGTAGGGTATGGCGCCCCTCAGTTCCGATATGGGGAGGATCGAGAGAAGGAAGGTCATAAGCTGAGGCGAAATCCCGAGAATAAGGGCGAAAACCGGCGCAGTCACTATTCGACTCCCTTCAGCAGCGGAACGAAGGCGCAGCGGGAAAGCCGCTCGCTCGCGACTGCGCCCGCCCTCTTCCTGAACAGGATAAGGTGCTCGTTGTCCGAAACCACCGGCGCGATCATCATTCCTTCATCCTTGAGCTGGGCCAGAAGCATATCCGGCCCCTCCGCCATGGCTGCGGAAACAATTATCCGGTCGAAGGGGGCGTAAAACTCCCAGCCGTTCGATCCGTCGCCCGTCTTGAGCCTTATCCTTCCCGTACTGATCCTGGAGAGCACCTCTTCCGCATTCCTCGAAAGGGCTCCCATCCTCTCGACCGAAAAGACCTCCTTCGACAGAAGCGAAAGGATCGCCGTGAGGTATCCCGAGCCGGTGCCGATCTCGAGCACGCGGTCCTGCGGATTGATCGAGAGGTACTGCAACATCAGGGCCTGGATATAGGGTTGAGATATAGTCTGGGAATATCCTATGGGAAAGGAACAGTCGTCATAAGCCCTTGCCCCTATCGCTTCGTCGAGAAAAAGGTGCCGCGGAACCTCCATGAAGGCTTCGAGTATCCTTCTGTCGGTAATGTCCCTGGCGGCCAGTTGCTCCTGAACCATCCGCCTTCTGGCGATGCTGTAGTCTATTTTCCGTTCCATAAGAGATTCCAGCTCTTTATCCTTTTAATTCCCTCGATATCGTTCATATCCAGGCTCATGGGGGTCAAAGACACGAAATTCGACGTCACGGCGGAGAAGTCGGAATCGTCGTCCCTGTTCCATCCCGGTTCCCCTCCTCCTATCCAGTAGTATTCCTTACCTCTGGGATCCACGTCCCTGATTATGGAATCGCTGTATATCCTCGAGGCGAGTCTGGTCACCTTTATCCCCCTGATTTCCTCCTCCTGCACCGGGGGGATATTGACGTTCCACAGCAATGTCTCATTCCCTTTGTTCTCGAGCATCCTGCCCGCAAGAAAGGCGGAGATCGACGAAGCGGCGCTGAATGAGTGGGGATCCCATGACGCGATGGAAAAGGCTATCGAGGATATGCCCATGATGCAGCCTTCGATCGCGGCGGCCACCGTGCCGGAATACAGCACGTCCTCCCCGAGGTTCGGCCCGTGATTGATGCCGGATAGGACGAGATCGGGCTTGAAGCCTATGATCCCCTGGACGGCAAGAAGCACGCAGTCGGTAGGTGTGCCCGTGACCCCGTAGCGGTCGTTTCCATACTCCTTGATCCTGAGGGGCCGGTCCAGGGTTATCGCGTGGCTGGTTGCGCTCTGCTCGTTCTCCGGAGCGACGGTCACGATCCGGCCGAGGTGGCGCAGCCCCGCGGCGAGGGAGGTTATCCCCTCCGCCCTTATTCCATCGTCGTTCGTGACAAGTATCGTTATCTCGTTTTTCAACTCATCGCCTCCGGATCATGCGACCGGTTATCCGGCTCCGCGGGCCTCCCGCCGGCGGCGGGGCGCAGGAATGAAGCAGGCTACCAGAAAAAGCTCCCGAAGACCAGTTTAATAAACCTCGCCGTGTCTCTCCATGGATTTATCTTGCTCACCTCGAGAGAGTATATCGTGCTGACCGGCACCGATCCGAACCGTGCGCCTTTTCCGGCGGCCTTGATAAGGATCTCGCTCTCGGTCTCGAAGTGCTCGGTGACGAGTTCCACCCTGTCGAGGATCGATGTCGTTATCAGCCTGAATCCGGACTGGCTGTCCCTGATCCTTCGCCCCGCTCTCAGGCTGATCACCAGGGATGTCGTCATGTTCGTCATTTTCCGGATAAAGGGCATCTTCCCCGTGTCGGACATCCGGTCCCCTATGATTATATCCTCGCCCGTGCGCTCGAACCGCTCCACGAACAGGAGTATTTCCGACGGATCGTGCTGCCCGTCGGCGTCGAGGGTCAGAACCGCCTCCACCCCGCGGATCTTCCCTGCGCGCTCAAAACCGCTGCGCAGGGCCAGGCCCTTTCCCCTGTTCCGGCCGTGTTCTATCACGGTGACGCCGGCGGCCTTTGCCACGGCGAGCGTGTCGTCGGTGGATCCGTCGTCCACCACTATTATGTTCTGCGGGACCATGAGATCCTTCAAACGGCGGATCACTTCTGAAAGATGCGAGCCTTCGTTGTACGCGGGAATTACGGCGCAGTATTTATCGAGCGGCATAAGGATCCTGAACCCGGGGAAAAAATGGTCGGGGCGACTGGATTCGAACCAGCGACTCCTTGCACCCCATGCAAGTGCGCTACCGGACTGCGCTACGCCCCGACAGGTTCTAAAATATACTCACGACATCTTAAAAACAAGCTATAAATCAAATTCCATGGGGCTTGAACGCCCCTCCTCGAAGGCTCCGCCGGCGTTATCAGAGATTGTCGACGAGTTTCTTGAGCTTGAGAAGATCCTCTTTCAGCGAAAGCACGATCTCGAACTTTCCCGGTTCCGCGAATGGGATGTCGAGCTGCATGCTCAGGGCGTCGGGGTTGTTGTTCGACTCCTTGAGTTTCTGCTTTGCCCCCGCTATCGTATACCCCTTTTCATAGAGGAGTTTCTTAATCGTCAGTATGCACTTGATATCGCCCACCCTGTAGGTCCTGTTTCCGGCCCTGTTTTTCCTGGGCTTCAGGGCGGGGAACTGCGTCTCCCAATACCGGAGGACGTGTGCTTTGACGCCGACCAGCTCGCTGACATCTCCTATCGAATAATACAGCTTCTGTGCTTTCTGTTTCATAAGGGTTGCACCTTTTCAAAAGGTCGACGATCGACGCGGGATCACCTGTACATTTCGTTCCGGGCTTTTCTTATCATCAGGTCCCTGATCGCCTTCCTGGGATCTTTCTTGTTGAACAGGACCTTGTATACCTGTTCGGTTATGGGTAATTCCACGTTCACCCTCGAAGCGAGCATGATCGCCGCCTTCGTCGTTTTCACGCCTTCGGCCACCATGACCATCTCGCTCAATACCTGCTTCAAACTCTTTCCCCTGCCTATCTCTTCGCCGACATGCCTGTTCCTGCTGTGCCGGCTCATGCAGGTCACTATCAGATCGCCGACGCCGGCGAGCCCGCTCAGCGTGTCGTCCTTTGCACCCATCCTGCACGCGAGGCGTTTGGTCTCGGCAAGGCCCCTCGTCAGCAGAGCCGCCTTCGTGTTGTCGCCGAAACCCAGACCGTCGCATATACCCGCCGCGATCGCGATTGTGTTCTTGAGGGAAACCCCCAGCTCCACACCGACAAGGTCCCTGTTGGTGTAGACCCTGAAGTATTCATTCATGAAGACGTCCTGAATGCTTTTCAAAACGGCCATGTCGGAACCGGCCACGACGATCGAGGTCGGCATCCTTCTGCTGACCTCCTCCGCGTGGCTTGGCCCGAGGAGCCCGACTATCCTTTTCTTCGGGAGCGGGAGTTCCTGAGAGAGGACCTCGCTCATCCTGCACAGGGTCTTTTCCTCGAGCCCCTTGGAAGCGTTGATCGCTATTAGCTGCCTGTTGAATCCCTTTGTCACCGAGACCATCCTTGCGATCTTTCTCATGGTGTGACTGGGCGAAACGAACAGGACGTGAGTGGGATTCTCGAGCGCTTCCTCCAGATCGGAAGTCACCCGCACCGATGCCGGGATCGGGATGCCGGGCAGAAACCTCTTGTTTTCCCGGTCCCGCCTCAGGGCTTCGGCCTGTTCCGGGAAATACTCCCAGAGCGACACCGAGCAGCCGTTCGAATCCAGAAGAATTGCCAGCGTCGTTCCCCAGCTGCCGGCGCCGATGACTGAAATCCTCGTGTTATGGCCTTTCTTTTCTTTTGACATTGCCGATCCCGTCCTAAAAGATCTTTGTTTCGGTCCCCTCCAGCAGCCTGTGAATATTGGGCCTGTGTTTATAAATCACAAGCAGGGCCACTACGATTGAGAGTATGATCACATATGTATGAGTATCGCCTCCGGCGTAACGATTGATTATGATTATCGTCAGGGGAAGAGATGCAGCGGCCGCCATGCTGGCCAGGGAAACGATCCTGAAGGAAAGAAGCATCGCCAGCCAGACGAGGAAGCATATTCCCACGGCAAGAGGGGACATTGCAAGGAACGCCCCGCTGGTCGTCCCCACTCCCTTGCCGCCCGAGAAACCCACGAATATCGAGTAGTTGTGACCGAGGATGGCAACACGGGCGGCCACGATGGTCAGTTCCACGCTGTTGATACCGGCCATGGACAGGAGCCTTACAGCGAGGAATCCCTTGCCGACGTCGAAAAGGAGAACGGGGACCGCCGCCCTGGCTCCGAGAACCCTGAAGGTGTTTGCCGCGCCGAGATTCCCGCTTCCATGTTCCCTCAAATCGATGCCCTTGAGCAACCTGCCCATGATGTAGCTTGAGGGTATCGAACCCAGCAGGTAGCACGCCGCAAGCAGAAGAAAAGGTTTGAGGATATAACCCATTATCACTGCTCCTTTGACCTCAGGTGTATTCTAATGGAGGTGCCCTCAAAGGTAAACCTTTTTCTTATCTGGTTGTTGAGATAACGGATATATGATCTAGGGAAATAGGAGCTTTGGTTTACAAAAAGGGTGAACGACGGGGGCTCTGTCCCGGTCTGCGTCCCGTAATATATCCTGCCCGTGCCCATATTGAAGAATTTG
>JALOPX010000113.1 GCA_025453655.1 Candidatus Krumholzibacteriia bacterium | reverse complement strand
ACAAGATCGACGTCATTCGTAATCAACGAACCGTCTATCCTCGCCCTTACCGTCTTCTCCTCCGCAACCGTCGACCGTACCGTCCCGGTAGCCACTCCGTTCGCTCCGGTGACACCAACAGGCTGCGTCAGCGAGTTTCCGCTCCCGCTCATCTCGAGAGAAACTACACTTCCGGATATCGTGTTCCCCTGAGCATCCCGAACCACGACCGTTATCGTCGCTTCGTCCGTTCCGTCAGCCGTAACCGTGTCTGTATCGCTCGTTATCCCGCTCACAACGAGGCTCACCGGCCCCGCAACATATGTCAGATCGACATCGTCCGTTATTAAAGAGCCGTCTATCCTCGCCCTTACCGTCTTCGCCTCCGCCACCGTCGACCGCACCGTCCCGGTCGCCACACCGTTCGCTCCGGTCACTCCGACCGGCTGCGTTATGCTGTTACCGCTCCCACTCATCTCCAGAACGACCGCTCTGCCAGGCACCGTGTTCCCCTGGGCGTCCCGGACCACGACCGTCATCAAAGCTTCATCAACACCG
The DNA here is from genome assembly GCA_025453655.1 of Candidatus Krumholzibacteriia bacterium. GTDB lineage: Bacteria > Krumholzibacteriota > Krumholzibacteriia > Krumholzibacteriales > Krumholzibacteriaceae > JALOPX01. The sequence goes on along the minus strand of JALOPX010000113.1, from coordinate 6,917 downwards.
TCTGCCGTTACAATAACCTTGTCCGCCGTTATCTCAGAAAGGGTCAGGCTCGCCGCTCCCGCCACATAAGTCAGATCGAGATCGCCCGTCATGTACGAGCCGTCTATCCTCGCCCTTACCGTCTTCGCCTCCGCCACTGTCGAACGTACCGTACCGGTAGCCACGCCGTCCGCTCCGGTCACTCCCACAGGCTGCGTGATACTGTTACCGCTCCCACTCATCTCCAGAACGACCGCCCTGCCAGGCACCGTGTTCCCCTGGGCGTCGCGGACGACAACCGTCACCAAAGCTTCGTCTACCCCGTCAGCCGTCACCGTGTCAGTATCGCTCGTTATTCCGCTAACAACGAGGCTCACCGGGCCCGCAACATATGTCAGATCGACTTCGTCCGTCATGTACGAGCCGTCTATCCTCGCCCTTACCGTCTTTTCCTCCGCCACCGTCGACCGCACCGTCCCGGTAGCCACTCCGTTCGCTCCCGTGACTCCGACAGGCTGCGTGATGCTGTTCCCGCTTCCGCTCATCTCCAGGGTCACAGTCCTGCCCGGAACCGTGTTCCCCTGCGCGTCACGGACAATGACCGTCATCAAAGCTTCATCAACACCGTCTGCCGTTACGGTAACCTTGTCCGCCGATATCTCCGAAAGGGTGAGGCTCGCGCTTCCTGCCATGAAAACCAGATCTACGTCATCCGTCATATACGAGCCGTCTATCCTCGCCCTTACCGTCTTCGCCTCCGCCACCGTCGACCGCACCGTCCCGGTAGCCACGCCGTTCGCTCCGGTCACACCGACAGGCTGCGTGATGCTGTTCCCGCTCCCGCTCATCTCCAGAACGACAGTCCCGCCCGGCACCGCGTTACCAAACGCGTCACGGACCACGACCGTCACCAGGGCTTCGTCCGTTCCGTCGGCTGTCACCGTATCCATGTCGGCAGATATCTCCGAAAGGGTTAGGCTCGCGGGGCCCGCAATGAATACGACATCCTCGGTGTCCGCAACCTCCGCGCCGTCTATAGTGGCCCTTATCGTTTTTGTTTCCGCAACCGTCGATCGAACCGTCCCTACAGCTAGACCATCCGATCCGGTCGTGCCCGAAGGCTGCGTGATCTGATTCCCGCCCCCCGAATCCGTAGCCAGCAGGCTGATGGCCGTCCCGTTAACGGGATTGCCATACTGGTCCATCGACGTGACTGAAACCGTCACCTGGTCGACTCCATCGGCGGTGACCGAATATTTGTCCACCGCGACCTGGCTTGAAGCGGCGCTCGCGACCGAGTGGTCGATATAAATGTTTGTCGCGGTCGATTCGAGACTCGGAGGGATCCCGTCCATATCGAGGAAAGCCACGAGGTAACCGGTGGTAAGATTCATCGCCGTGTGCATGAAATCGACCTCGGCCGATGAAGCTCCGGAGGGGATGACGAGAGTCGCGACATTCAGGCCATGGTCATCCTTGTCGTAAAAACTGTTTCCGCTCGTCGAAAGGAGCGAGATCGTCTGATTGACGGGGAGAACGGATCTGTTACCGTAGACGTCGGTGACCTCGACTAAAAATCGCGCATAATCCCCCGCTACGATCGTTGAATCCTGCGGCGAAACCTCGAGCCTCGCGGGCGCCCCGGCAGTCACGTCGACCTGCTGAACCGCGTCGGTCCATGACTGAGCGGCCCCTGACGCGGTGATATTGTGCGCTCCGGCTGTCGTGTCGCGATAATAAAAAGACGCCGTATCCTCTCCGGCGGAAATCGTAACGCTCGTGACCGCGCTCCAGCCGGGGCCCGGCAGCGCCGAGAAGGACCCTGTCCCGGATTCCGATGAGAGATCGACAGCCGGGTCGGCCGCCACCACCTGCGGAGTCCCGTACTGGTCGCGGGCGGCCACCCGCATGACACCGCTCTCGGAACCGGCCGTGAAACCGGCTGGGGCCGTGATGAAAATCAGCTGCGATATATCCGACGCTATGACGTTCAGCGAGGGCGAGGCGGCAATATCGGCCGGCGAATTTCCCACAGGATTCGAACGTACGGTGAATTCCACTCCGGTCTCGACGGCTGGTTGCGCCGCCGCGTTCCCGGATGATGAGACCGAATCGTCCCCGTATACGATGTCGACCGTCTGCCCGGCGATGAGTGTATTGACGCTCACCCTGACGGTTCTTCCGTCTATCGTCACCGGGGTCGCCTCAAGGACGCCCTCGGAGGTCACGGTGATATAACCCGCGGCCGCTCCGTTCGAGATCTGCGGGGCGCTCCAGCCTGTCGGAATAACCAGGTGGACGGTTCCCGTCAGGAAGTTTTCGGAAGCCGTGTATGTGAATGTCCATTTGCCGGCTGTTCCCGCAACGACATCGGACGACGGGACGACCACGGCGCTCCCGCTCCCGGGCACGGCCATGGCGGAGGAACCGCACAGGATAAAAGCTGCGAAAAATGAAAAGACGGTAATGATCTTTTTCATCCGGATCCCTTTTCCAGGGCTTAAATCATCGATGACAGACCGGTAACAAATTTGCCTCTGATACTTAATCCAATACCCGCAGGGCAAGGCTCATGCCACAAAGGCTATTGATCCGGCCGATCCGCGCTCAATAACGAATTTTTACCGGTCCATCGCCTCCCGCCCCGTCCCGACCTCGAATCAGATGCCAATAGAAGCTTTAAGCCCATGCAGTATTATAGATTATGCAATTGTTGCCGACCGGGCTGATGTCAGGCACACTCCACTTGGATGGCGAAAAATGCCGAAAGCGTCCCTGAACTTACCTGTCGTTTCCCGAAACGCCTTCACGACCGATTTTAAAATACAACATGCGGAAGCAAATTGCAATACAGACGTCCTGCTAACATTCTGGAATTTCAGTTGTTAAGGCAGGTTCCGCCCCCGGATACCAAAAAATCCGGGGCTATTCCACGACCAGGATTGAATTGACACCCCCGAATCCGTCATCGACCGTCTCGGGATTCCCCGGGTCGCGAATCCATTTATCCGAGTCGACGACGAACTTGTATTCATGCCTGCCGGGCTTCAGAGGCAAAAGGATCGTCCAGGTCCCCGTGCCCTCCCTGTCCTGCAGCGGGTCCGATGTCATCGACCAGTTATTGAAATCCCCAGCTATGCAAACGCCGGTCGCCTTCGTCGAGAAAAAGGAAAATAGGATTCCTTCCTCCGTCACCCTCGGTCCCGTTCCCTCGATCGCGCTTTGCCTGAAAGAGGAGCCGCACCCTCCGGCGACCAATACCCCTGCGGCGAGAACCGCGCACAATTTCATGATCTTCATGATTACGGCATTATCAGCAGATTTGCCTTCCCTCCAATGTGATCTTCCACTATCCGTGGATTAAATGGATCGAGAACGGCCCTCGTTTCGTCGATGATAAACCTGTATCTGTAGCGCCCGGGAGGAAGCTCGACGGTGAGGCTCCACAGCCCGCCCTTTTCCCCCTTTTCCATCAGGCCTACGAGAACTTCCCCCGATTCGGCATCCCCTTTCCCCCAGTTGTTCCAGTCTCCCGCCACCTGGACGGTCGAGGCTGAAGGATTCCTCAGCCTGAAGGTCGCCTTTCCCCCCGCGGCTTCAGGCGATTCGACCGCTTCAGCCAGATATTTCCCGCAGGAGAACAGCACGGTCAAAAATACAACGGCAACCAGGCTTTTTTTCATAATGAATCTCCGCAAAACGCCATTGAACGCGCTGAAAGCCTTTAAAACAATATACCAGCCTGAAAGGAAACTGTCCATTCCTCAGAAAGATCCTTTTCATACCGCCTGATGGCATCGGTGACCCGGTCAATACTACCGCCGCCGTTGATCTCGGGGATTACCCGTTCGAGAAGATATTTCTCCCTTCCGTATCCGGTCACCCCGAAGAGCCATCTGTCGAATGAATACGGAGACAGCCCCGCGCCGACTGAAACCCATCCCCGATCATTTATCCTGCCGCAAAGCCCTGCCCATACGTCAATGCAATCGAATCTCTCCTCTTTTCCCCCCGGATCGTAGCTTACATGCCTGACATCGAAATGGAGGGAAAGGGCCTTCCCGAGCCCGAATCCCCTTGCGAGGCTCATCTGCAGCATCCTGCGGTTCTTTTCGTATATATCCGATCTCAGCGATATGGAAAAGATCCCCCCCATCGGGTACGGACCGGACAACCTTTCATCCTTCTCTTCGAGAGAGAAGGAAAGAAGGTAAAGGCCGCGCGCGTCGAGGAAGGGAAGCCGTCCGGCTTCGATATCATCCCCGTCAAGCCAGAAATTATATCTCTGAAACCAGAAGATCGCGGCGGCTCCGTCCTTATGAAACCGGTCGGCAATTCCAATTAATCCGGCCCGGAACGAATCCGTTTCATACCCGAGATCCAATTCGACTGTCGTCCGCATGTCGCTGGAACGGCCCATCCTGAGAAGCGGATCGCCTTCGATCGTCGTCCTCTGCCACGCAAAAGCCGCGTCGACATTTCCGAGAACGCTCCTTATCCCGGCGTGGATCCTTCTGCCGGACTCCCAGTCCGCGTCGAACTCCGGCGGGACCTCCCCCGGGACGGTGGAGAATCTTTCCGTCGATGAGAGCCTTGTCCGGCCGTCGAGATATTCCACCTCCACCGTCGTGCTGCACGGAACGCTTACGCGCAGAGTCCCGCCGTGAATATCCTTGCTCCGGTACCCGGTGTATATCCAGCCGGGATCGTCCGGGCTCGACCATCTCCTCCCGCCAGGGCCTGAGTCGCGCCTGTAATAATACTCGAAGGCCGCTCTGCCTGAAGCGTAGGAGGCCTTCAGACCGATGCAATCCCCGTCCGCCGGATCCACGCCGGCCAGAAGGCCCTCAGCCGCGACGCAGGAGGAATCCGCGCATGTCTCGAAGCCCGACCGATACCCTTCGAGCCTGTCCGCGAAGAAGACGCTTCCCTTCAATCCGAAAAGGATATCCCCCCGGACCGCCACCCCCCTCGAGAAGGTTCCCGCCTCGTATCCGAAGGGGCCGGCCTTCCCGAAGAGAGAGAGCGGGTCGCCGAGATCGAGCCCCCCCGCGCGGCTGAACGCGCGAATGCCGCCCCTTTCGGCCGTGTATGAGGCCTCGGCCCGGACGATGCGGAAATCCGGCCCCTCTTCGCCGGAACGATATTCAAAACCCGGCGAGATTTCAGCCCGGATATTCCCATCGACGTCTACGGTCAGTTCCGGCTCCAGGAAGATCGACGAATTATCTTCGTCGCCGCCCGCGAACCCTTTCAACCCGAGTGCCGCCTCCGCGCTTTCGACGCTCCTCCCCCTCTCGATTCCCCCTGAATATGCGATCTCGTATCCGTCGTCCTTCCTCCGGAAGATGAAGAAGGTCTTCCCCTCCTCGTCCCTCCAGGGATTGTCGGGATCGGCGATCTGCTCTCCGTCCACGATGAACATGTACCTGTATTTCCCGGGGACCAGGTAGAGCCTGATCTCGAAATTACCGCCATCCTGCTCCATCCTGTCCATGGTCGGGTTCCAGGCGTTGAAATCGCCGGCAAGAAACACCTTTTGGGCGCCGGGAAATTCCAGGGTGAAGACAACCTCTTCCTCGTCCAGTTCGACGGCTGATCGAACGGGATCCGGAACCGCCTGCATGAAAGCCGACAACAGAAGCGCCGCCGCGGCGACCCTGGCAAGGGACATCAGAATCCCCCCATCCATATCCTGGTGGATATCGATATGAAACGGTCCTTGCTCGCGCTGAAAAGCCCCGGTTCGTCCATCATCCCGATCGATTCCGCCCATGGGCGGAAGGAGCCGGCCGACATGATGAAGATGAACCTTCTATCGGGCCTGAATTCGAGCGAGAGGTTGTAGAAGCTTTCCTCTGATCGTTGCAGAAACATCGTGTTTCGAACCACCCATGAACGTCCCGCCTTCAATCCGCACTCGGCGAAAAAGGACAGATCGCTTTCGTGCCCCAGCTCGTCCAGCCTGGCCGTCATGGAGACCGTCGTCCTGTCGCTCTCGTCGAGCATCGAGACGATCATCGATGAGCCGCTCTTTTCGCGCACTATCATTCCCTCCGAAATCTCGAATCCCCGCTTGAACCTCGCGCGCGCATAACCTGCGAGAGCGGCTCCGCCGCCCTGCTCGAAACGGCTGTACCGGTCCATGAAATCGACCGCGGCCATGACCGCGAGCCGGGGATGCTTCCAGTACGTCGTGACCCTGCTCTCGACCAGCCCGCCACGTATCTCCCCCTGCGGGGTAGAGAAATCGATCCCATGATACCGGTAGGAGGGGATCAATCCAAATCTGCCCGATCCGCCCCGGGAATACTCGATCCCCGTGACCTCGGCCGCTATCGCGGTCCCGGGGGAGAATCCCGCGCTGGGTCTGCCGATCTTCATCCTCGAGGGATCTATATCGAAGATCCTCGCCCCCGCCAGATCTTCCCATCCCCCCTCGACGCTCCTTGCGAAACCGGCCCATAAAACAAGTCCCTCCCGCCGCAGGGAAAGCTCCGTGCCGAGCACGGAGGCGTCCCCAAACAAAGGCGATTTTTCCGTGGATAGCGTCACCACGAGATGCCCGTATCCGCACCTGCCGACACCTTCAAGGAAATCGAGCCTGCCGTCCGATCTCCCGAATACGGGAAGGCCCCCGTGTTTATCGATCGCCGAACGGCCGTTCAGCGAGGAAAAGGAGTATGAAAGATGGAAGTCGCGCTTTCCAACGCCGGCCACGACTCCCGCCCCGCTTTCGGGGAGAAGAGGGGAATCGTTCGAGATCACCGGCAGAAGCCTGGTCCACGGGCCGAAGACCCGTTCCCTGACGAAAAACGCCGCCTCCGCCGGCACCCTTCGCGGCCTGAAGCGCAAATGAGCCTGTTCCATGAAAATATCGCCCGTCAGCGCGTCCGCCGCCCGGCCGAATACGCCGGAGCCCGCCTTGATGAAAAGGT
>JALOPX010000112.1 GCA_025453655.1 Candidatus Krumholzibacteriia bacterium | reverse complement strand
GGCGACCCGGAGTTCGTCGCGGGCATGGCTAAATTCTACGGTTTCGACATAAGACCTGTTCAGGGAGACGGCTGCGCCATGCCCTTCCCGGACAATTTTTTCGATTCGGTCTATTCTAAGGACACCTTCGAACATATCTGGGATTTCGAGACGGCGATGCTCGAACAGATCCGTGTCCTCAAACCGGGCGGGAAACTCCTCGTGCTGGTCGGCAACCTGATCAATCCGAAAACCTTCCTCAGCATGTTCGTGAAAAGATTCATCGATACGCGGGGGAAATCGGGAGGGCTGAAGTGGCTTCTGACGAAGCACCGCCCCATGGAGAGTTTCGGGATCGGGTGGCACGGGAAGGACGAGGACTGGAAAACCATTTTCTGGTGGAGAAGAAAGCTGCGCGGGTTCCCCGAGCTCAAACCCCTCGTAGTGACGACCACGAGGGCGTACAACGACCCGGCGAAGCTGTCGAACAGGATCCTGGAACCGTTCGTAGGCGGGCTGATAATACTCGCGGAGAAAAAAATGGCCGGGAAACCCGCGGGGCGCCCCGGCGGGGCGTGATTTCCCGGCGCCGGCCGGCCCTTTTCGTCTCCCCGGATCGACCCTGTGGCCGGCATCGATATTCCGGTTTCCCTTGATTTTCCCGCTCCGGATGATTAGATTCTCCTCACAGGAATTGACATGACGAACGCGCGAAAAGGACAGGGTTATGCCGACGTACCATTACGAGTGCGAAAAATGCGGCCATGATTTCGAGATAGAGCAGAAGATCACCGATTCCCCGAAAAAGGTATGCCCGAAATGCAGGGGAAAGTTATTCCGGGTCATCCACGCCGTGAGCCACATCCTAAAGGGATCGGGCTTCTACACGACCGATTACCGCAGCGAGAATTTCGCCGAAAAGGAAAAGGCGGAAAAGGGGACGGCGGACGTCGTCTCTTCATGCGCCGGATGCGACAAGTGCGACAAGCCGGCGGATAAAAAGAAAAAACACAGGAAATAACCCGAAGGACCCCACCTTCCGGTTCCCCTGTAAAAACGGCCTCCCCGAAAAGGGAAGGCCGTTTTGTTATAATCCGTGTCGGCCGGGCCGGGCGCCCCGCGCTTTCATCCGGTCCGCCCCGCCGGGCGAAACCGCCGCCGGGCCGCGAGCACCGCGGAGAATCCCGAAGGATCAGCCCTTGAGCACGCCGTCGATGATGGCGATCGCCTTGTCGATCTCTTCGGCTTTCACGTTCAGGGGCGGGCGGAACCTTACGGTCCTCGGCCCGCATTTCAGGATCAGGAGCCCCGCGTTCATGCAGTCGTCGATGAACTTGTTGCGCGGTTTCGAGTCGCCGAAATCGAAGGCGCAGAAGAGCCCCAGCCCGCGAACGTTCGAAATCACGCCCGAATGGCGTTTCCCGAGATCCTGAAGCTTCTTCAGGAGGTATTCCCCCATCTTCGCGGCGTTCTCGACGAGGTTCTCTTCCTTGATCACCTCGAGCACCTGCTTCGCCCTGTACATGTCGGTCAGGTTCCCGCCCCAGGTCGAGTTGATCCTGCTCGACACCTTGAAGACGCTGTCGACCTCGTTGAGCCTGTTGCTCGCCGCCATTCCGCAGACCTGCGTTTTCTTGCCGAAGGCGATGATGTCCGGCCTGACGCCGTAGTTCTGGTGGGCCCACATCTTCCCCGTCATGCCGAGCCCCGTCTGGACCTCGTCGAAGATCAGGATGATCTCGTTCTCGTCGGCGATGCGGCGCAGTTCCTGGAAGAACTCCCTGCGGAAGTGGTTGTCCCCCCCCTCGCCCTGGATCGGCTCTATGATTATCGCGGCGATGTCGTCGGGGTTGTCCTTGATCGCCTTCATTATCTGTTCGACGGCCTTCTTCTCCGCCGCGACGATCTCGCCGAGATGCTCCTGGACGGGGAAGATGACCTTGGGATTGTCGATCCTCGGCCACTTGAATTTCGGATAATAGTCGGTCTTGGTGGGATCCGTGTTCGTAAGGGACATCGTGTACCCCGTGCGGCCGTGGAAGGCCTCCCTGAAATGGATCACCTGGTGCCCCTTCTCCTCCTTGTACCCCTTCGCGAAGTTCTTGCGGACCTTCCAGTCGAAGGCGGCCTTCAGGGCGTTCTCGACGGCGAGCGCGCCGCCGCTTATGAAGAAGAGGTTCGGAAGGTAATCGGGGGCCGCGATCGTGGCGAAGGCGTGGACGAACTCGGCCATCTCGACCGTATAGAGGTCGGAGTTCGACACGTTGTTCACGGCGACCATCCCGAGCTTCTGCTGGTATTCGTCGCTCGTCAGGGCCGGATGATTGTATCCGAGGGCGCTCGAGGCGAAGAATGTGAAGAAATCAAGGTATTCCCTGCCTGTGACGGCGTCATGAAGCCAGCATCCGTGGCTGTTGCAAAGGTCGAGAACGAAGGGAAAACCGTCTACGAGCATGTTGCACTGGAGGGTTTTGTGGACCTCGCCCGGTGTAATCTGCCTGCACCCCATGAAAGCACCTCTCGGTCTGAAGTAATTGGTTGATAAAACGTTAGTTTCCTTCGACGATAGCCCGATTTAACATGTGACTGAATATATCTGCTTTAGCGGATATTTTCAAGCTGTTTCGTCAAGATATGGCGGCAAAATGATGATTTATCTTAATCGGGGCGGGAGACCGCCCGACCTTGCCCCGGAGGGGCCACAAAAAAATGGGCCAGATTCTGTGGCTGCTTGCAGAACCCGACCCCTTTTTTGCGGTTTGCGGGATATGAGCGCGGAGCGACAGTTTGGTGACTCCGCGCCTTCATATCCCGGGTGAGGTGGTCTTGCCACTTCACGCTCCCGCAAAACCTGCATCTATTGTTTCAACCGGTCCAGAGCCTTCACGTCAGGACCGCTCGAATCTCTCCCGCCTGTTCTCCGGCCAGAAATTCCTTGTTTCGACAAGGTTGGAGTCCTCGTCGAAGATGAATTCCTTCCCTATCTCGTAGTAGGTCCAGTGCTCGAGCACCCTTCCGTATCCCTTCACGAGGAGACGGTGCACGGGGTAGCCGTGAGTCTGGTATATCGTTAATTTATCGTTTGTGAGCTTTGACTCGAGGAGGGAATGCCGCAGATAGCTGCGTCCCCTTCTTCCTTTACCGATGGTGACCGCTTCGCTTGTCGCGGCCAGCAAGGATATCAGAGTCAAGACCAGGATCAATCGCTTGATCATCGTCCTCACTCCTTTCAGATGTGTGAACCAAAAGATGCTGTACTTTACAACTTGCTGAGACTTATTATACCACAAACGTCCCTGTGAATACAAGATGCTCTTTACCGCTTCGAAAGGTTTCCCGTAATGACCGATGATTCCCCGAAAAAAACGATCCCTATGCCCATAATGATCTCCCTGATGGTCCTGCTCTTCGTCATCTGGTCGAACGCCTTCACCTCGATAAAGCATCTCAGGGAGGTCTTTTCGCCGATGGAGCTGGTGCTTGCGAGATTCCTCCCCTTCGCCCTTTTCAGCCTCCTCTTTATCCTTTCGAGCGGCCCGAGGCGCAGGGAGTCGCTCGACATACTGAGGGTCGCGGGCCTGAAGATAATCGGCATGGGGATCTTCGGGATAGCGGGCTACAACTACTTCCTCTACGTTGCGCAGACCGAGATCAAGCCGGGGGCGGCGGCCCTGCTGACCACCCTGTCCCCCCTGATGACCCTGATCCTCGCCGTAATCTTCCTCAGGGAGAAGGTTCCGGGCAGGAGGGTCGCCGGCATCATACTGGCTTTCGCGGGCCTTTTCGTCGTCGTAAAATACGGCAGGGTCGGCATGGGCAACCTGCCGGGCACCTCCCACGCCGACGTAAGGTACGCCCTCATAGCTACCCTCGCCCCCCTGAGCTGGTCGATCTACACGATCCTCGGCAAGGACCTCGTAAGGACCAGGGGGCCCTTCCTCCTCACCTGCCTCTCCGCCCTGATCGGGACCCTGCCCTTCCTGCTTCTTCTCGACGCCGGCTTCGCGCAGAAATTTTATTCGATGCGGCTGACGCACTGGCTGGCCCTCGGCCACCTCACGATCCTCTCGACTATGGTGGGATTCTGGCTCTGGAACATCGCCCTGAAGAACATGCCCGCGACATCGGTATCATCGTTCATATATCTCAACCCGCCCTTCGCCGCCCTCTTCGGATGGCTCTTCTTCCATGAGGAGGTCACCGGCTTTTTCCTTGCGGGTGGGGCGATAGTTCTCGCCGGGCTCTACCTCTCGCAATCGAAGCAGTGACAGGCCGTTGCGGCCGGGGCGGCGTAAGGCGTACACGCGCCGGCAGTGCCGCAGGAGACGGGATTTTAGATATATATAGGTTGAAACAATCATAAAGGCGTTTCCGTCATTGACAGCGATCGCCATACGGGATATAATATTCACAGAGTCCCTGCTGAATTGGTGAGGTGAATGATTTTGGAAGAAAACCGCGGGCTGTACTCTTTGTAGAGTTGGCTCCAGAGTTATTCGCCCCCACGGTCCATGCGGGGGCTTTTTTGTTTTTTATCCACCATGCGGGGTGCGGGATCTGCCGGTTGAAAACTTCGGGGCAAAAAAAACCTCCGGATCGATCCGGAGGCTTGAATGTTTATCGCGATGCCGGGAAGGCGGGCCCTATTCCTCCCACCTGTCGACCTTGTCGTCGATCAGCCATATGTAGCGTTTCTTGTTTACCTGTCTCGGATCCTTGTAGGTCCACTGCTCCTGTTTCACCCCGCCGATGTCGCTCTTGTTGACCTCGTCGGGGAATCCCCACGAATAGAGGGCCGCTTCGCTCGGCATGTTCTTGTACAGCTCGTGGGTGTAAACGGCCTTGGCCGTTCTCTTCCCGAAGGCCCTGAGATTCATCCTGTAACGGTAATCGGGATCCCTGAACCAGAAGGCCCTGTTGAGGGCCTCGTCGAATTTCTCCTTCGTCAGGGGCCTCTCGATGCCGAGGTTGTGCCTGATGATCTTCCTGTTGGAGCCCCTTACGCCGACGGCCCCGTTCCAGTGCAGGTCGAGGGAGACAATCTCCACCTCGACGTCGCGGTCTATGATGCCGTTGGTTCCGATATCGACGAGCAGGATCCTCGTCCAGGCCGTTCTCCCGACGTATTCCTCCTGCAAATTGTCCATCTGCTCTATCGGTATATCCTTGAGCTGCGTGTTGACCGCTCCGCATCCGGAAAGAATAAACATGGCGGCGAACGCCATGAACAGGCACTTCTTGCTCTGAGTCACCCTCTGATCCTCCTTATTTGATCAAAACCGACCGGTATCGATAAAATAGATCGAACAGAGGGGCAAATCAAGTCTTTTCTATGATATGCCCTTGAGGTGTCTCAGGGTCATCGTCCCCTCCGGAAGGGAGAGGTCGATCGCTATCAGGTCGAACCTTATCTCGCCGCACCCCCGGGGCGCCTTCCCCGATGAAAGGTATTCGCGGGCCGCCTTCCTCAAATTGGAGATTTTCCCGCGCCCCACCGCCTCCAGGGCGTCTCCGAAGCTCGAGTTTCTCCTCGTCTTGACCTCGACGAAGAGGAGGCAATCGCCGTCCATCGCCACGAGGTCGACCTCGAGATGCCCCGACCGATAATTGCTTTCGAGTATTGTGTTCCCGGCTAGCCTGAGGTATTCCGCGGCGATCCTCTCGCCGGCGGACCCGGTTGAAATGGTCCCGTCCACATCCACCACACCCCTTGTTCATCGGATCCGGCCCGTGTCATTCGCCTGATCCGACCCTGAAACTCCTCCTGTGTATGATCGTCGAGCCCCTGTCCCGTATCGCGAGAATGTGCTCCCTCGTGCCGTACCCCTTGTTTCGAAGGAATCCGTACCCGGGGTGGAGCTTCTCCTGTTCCCTCATTATCCTGTCCCGCGTGACCTTCGCCACGATCGACGCGGCCGCGACCGAGAAGCTTTTGTTGTCGCCTCCCGTGACCGCCTCGGCGGGGAAGGGTATGTCTGGGAGGTCGCGCCCGTCGACGATGACGAGGGAAGGCCGGACCTTCAGGCCCTCCACGGCGATCTTCATCGCCTCCATCGTCGCTTTCAGGATGTTGATCCTGTCGATCACGCCCGGTTCGACGACGCCGGCCGACCAGGCGGCGCACCTTTCGACGATGATGTCGCGCAGGCGCTCGCGCGTCGATTCGGGGAGAAGCTTGCTGTCGCGCACTCCGAGAAGCTCCTCGCAGGGCTCGCAGACGACCGCCGCCGCCACCACCGGTCCGGCCAGCGCCCCCCTGCCCGCCTCGTCCACGCCGGCCAGGGGGCCGGTCCGGCTCCCCATCCTTTCGCGGTCGAATCCGACAAGCCTTTCGAACGTCTCGCGCGACGGCCGCATCGTCATCTGCTCGTGTCCGTCTTTTCCTTGATGCGCGCCGCTTTCCCCTTCAGGTCGCGGAGGTAGAACAGCCTGGCCCTTCTGACCTTGCCCTTCCTCAGCACGGTGATGCCGGCGAGATTGGGCGAATGCAGGGGGAAAATCCTTTCCACGCCGATGCCCTGGCTGACCTTCCTTACCGTGAAAGACGCGCTCACTCCGGCGCCCCTCTTCTGAATGACCGTTCCCTGGAACGCCTGAACCCTTTCCCGTTTCCCCTCGACGACCTTCACGTCGATGCGAACCATGTCGCCGACGCTGAATTCGGGAATCGATTCCTTGCTGTGCTTTGCCGCAATCTGATCGAGGATATTCATCCTGTCCTCCTTGGCCCGTTATTGATTCCGATCCGCTTCGTCATGGCGGGATTTCCTCCCGCGACGGGGGCGCCTTTCGCAGGCCCCGCCTCCATCCAAACAACTTACCGTCCCTTGCGGGACCGCTCTATAAGATCCGGCCTCTTCCTCTCCGTCCGTTCCCTGGCCGATTGAGCCTTCCACTGCTCTATCATCGCGTGGTTGCCGGACATCAGTACCCCGGGAACCCCGAGCCCCCGGTACTCCGGCGGCCTCGTGTAATAAGCGGCGTCCAGCGAGAATTCCCTCTCGACGTCGAAGGAATCGCTCTCCCTGCTCCGCTCGTCCCCGAGCACGCCCGGCAGATGCCTTATCACCGAATCGGCGACGACGAGCGCCGGAAGCTCGCCCCCGCTCACTATGTAATCGCCGATCGAGATGGTGTCGGTCACCACCAGCTCGACGGCTCTTTCATCGACGCCCTTGTACCGGCCGCAGATGAAGACCAGTTTCCTCCTGCCGGCCAGTTCCCTGGCGATTGACTGGTCGAAAACCCTTCCCGCCGGCGAGAGCAGGATCACGGGGACCTCTTCCTTCTCGTCGGCGCTCCTCACCGATTCGACGGCCTCCACGAGAGGCGGAGCCATCATGACCATCCCCGGGCCGCCGCCGTAGGGGTAATCGTCGACCGACCTGTGAGCGTCCGTCGAGAAATCCCTCAGGTTGACCACCCGGTAGCTCGCCGCCCCCTTCTTCGCCGCCACCCCGAGAACGCCCGATTCGAGAACGCCGGGAAAGATCCC
>JALOPX010000111.1 GCA_025453655.1 Candidatus Krumholzibacteriia bacterium | reverse complement strand
TCGGTTACGGGATTCCAATATATCTGATGGAACCGGCCGGTTCAAGGAATAAATCTCCCCGCGAAAGTGCGCCCGGGGACGCCGGGAGCGCCGTCGGCGGACACGATTCAGGTTGCCTGCGAGAGCCCGCGCGGGCCCTCCCCGCAGGGTCCGGTTTCAAGCCCCGCGCGGTGCGCCGCGCCGCAGTTTCGCATTGACTTTTTCGCCCCCCAGTGGTATTCACAAGCCTGGTCTTTTTACGAGGAGGATTCGCATGAGCGATAAGAAAGTTATGAACAGGTGGCTCGTGGTGTTCGGGGCTATACTGATCCAGCTCTGCCTCGGCGCCATCTACGCGTGGTCGGCCTTCACGGCGAAGCTGACCGCCGAACCGTTCAACATGACGAAGACGCAGACGCAGGTGATATTTTCCGTAGGCCTTCTCGCCTTCGCCGTGGTGATGGCCCTGGTGGCGGGGAAATGGCAGAAGAAGGTCGGGCCGAAGGTCGTCGCCCTGGTGGGCGGCCTTGTGCTCGGACTCGGCTACGTGCTGGCGGGGTTCGCGGGGAGCAGCTTCATCGGCATCCTACTCGGCGTCGGGGTCCTCGGCGGAGCGGGTATCGGTCTCGCGTACGTCTGCCCGATAGCGGCCCTCGTCAAGTGGTTCCCCGACAAGAAGGGGCTCATCACGGGCCTCGCCGTCGCGGGGTTCGGGTTCGGCGCCCTCATCTGGGTGAAGCTGACCGGCGGGTTCCAGTTCGGCCCGGTCGACCTCACGCCCGGCTGGAGCGGCCTCTTCGGGATGGGCTGGTCGGTCAATAACGTCTTCATCCTTTACGGGATCCTCTTCGCGGTGCTCGTCACGATCGGTTCGCTCTTCATGATCAATCCTCCCGAAGGGTGGCTCCCCGCGGGATGGCAGCCTCCGGCGAGCGCGCACGCCGCCTCGACGGGCGGGCATGACTTTTCGGTAAGCGAGATGGTCGCTACCCCGCAGTTCTGGATGCTCTTCATATGTTTCATGGTCGGCGCGACATCGGGCCTTATGGTGATCGGCGTGATAAAACTCTTCGGTATGGACGCCCTCGGAGCCGGTGGCATGGACGCCGCGAAGGCGAACGTCATCACGGGGACTGCGATGGGCCTCTTCTACGCCCTCCTCAACGGGCTCGGGAGGATCATCTGGGGAAGCATCTCCGACAAGACGGGACGGCGCCTCGCAATCGCGATGATGTCGCTCCTGCAGGGCATAATGATGATCGCGTTCTATTTCATCGGCGGGAAGGAATGGGGTCTCTACCTCGGCGCCGCGGTGATCGGGTTCAACTTCGGCGGCAACTTCGCCCTCTTCCCGGCGGCGACGGCCGATTTCTTCGGCAACAAGAGCGTCGGCACGAACTACCCGTGGGTCTTCATGTCGTACGGCGTAGGCGGCGTGATCGGCCCGATCCTCGGCGGAAAGATGGGGGACATGCACGCCTGGATGTGGGCCTTCGTGCCCGCCGGGATCGCATGCCTCGTGGCCGCGGGGATCGCTATGATGCTGAGGACGCCCTCGGCTCGCAAGGCCTGATGGCGGTATATATAAGGAAAGCTTTCGGGGGCGCGCCGCAGCGCCCCCCTTTTTTGTGCCTGATCCTTAGGTGAATCTGTATAATGTCCGAAGGCAGATCGAAACACGGAGCGATCATCGAATGACCGGCAAGGATAAGATCCCAGTAATAGGCATCGCGGGCGGATCGTGCTCGGGGAAGAGCTCGATCGCCGCGGCGCTCGCATCGATGCTGCGGGATCGCGGCGGGGCCGCGATTCTGAGCCTCGATTCGTATTACATCGACCTCGCGCACCTTCCCCCGGAGGAAAGGGGGAGGCGCAACTTCGACGCGCCCGAAGCGATCGACATCGCCCTCGCCGAAGCGCACCTTCGCGCGCTCGCCGCGGGGGAAAGCGTTCTCACACCGGTCTACCGCTTCGAGGACCACACGCGAACGCCCGAAAGCGAGTGGATCCGCATTGGCGCGGGCTCCGGCCGGACCGCGGGCGCGATGCGCAACGCCGCCCCGAACGGAATTGTAATCCTCGAAGGGCTCTTCGCTTTGTATTTCCACTCCATAAGATCAATACTCGACCTCTCCGTATTCGTCGACGCCACGCACGAAAGATGCCTTTCGAGGCGGCTCAGGCGCGATGTGGCCGAACGGGGCCGCGCCGCTGCCGGCGTCGCCGAACAGTACGAGAAAACGGTGAAACCGATGTTCGAACTCCATGTGGCGCCCACGAGGGAATACGCCGACATGACGGTCGACGGCGAGGCGGGAGCCGCCCAAGCGGCGGCCGCGATTCTCGCGCGCCTCGCCGAAATGGGATTGCCCTGAAACCTCCGCCTCGCCGAAATGGGATTGAATTGAGCTCCGGAATCGGTTATACTTCCATCAGTCTTGGAAGGAAAATAATCGAAACACCCTGGAGATCCCATGCAGGCCGTCATCCTTGCTTCGGAGAGCCTTTCCATTGCCCGGTCGAAATCGAACGGGCTCCCCGTCTCCCTTCATACCGTTGCGAAACGCCCCGTCATAGAGCACATTCTCCGTTTTCTCTGTAGCGACGACTCCGTCGGCAAGATTCACATCTGCACCGGCTCGAACGGATACCAGCAGTTCATCGAATGGCTCAGGGGGTGCGATTACACCGGGAGGGTGGAGCTGTTCAACGGCAACCACAACACCGGTGGGATCGTCTCAGAGCTGTTGAATTTCACCTCGAAAAAGAATATGCAGGAGGACCTGCTCGTCCTTCCCGGCGATCATATTCCCGATTTCCCGGCCGGCCCGTTTCTCAGGTTCTGCGCCGAGAAGGACGGCGACGTGGTCGGTGTCGTAAAGGGACGCGCGCCGGGTACGATGGAGAGGTGCGGCGTCGCCGCCGTGACCTCGCGCGACAGGGTGATAGGATTCGAGGTCGATCCGCCGAAGCCCAAAGCGAACCTTGTGGCTTTTCCTCTGGTAAAACTTTCCGCCGCGACGATCCCGTTTCTGACCGAGTACGTCCTCGACGGCAACGACACCAGGTGCATCGAATCGTTCCTCGCCTGGTCGTACAGGATACGCCCCCTCTACGCCTTCCTCGAGGACGGCGGCCGCTACCAGGGCTTGAGCGAGGCCCCGCTGAAGAAGATTTCGTCTAAGGGATCCCTGGCGGGAAAGCTGTCCCGGGCGTAGCGGGGAAGGTGACACCGCCGCCGGCTCAGGAGCCCTTCCTTTTCCGCATTGCCTCCGAAAATTTTCCGCGTATTCCCTCGAACTCCGGCGATTTATTTTCGGCGGCGGACCACCGCATAATCTCCCTGAGATCGACCTTCTTCGCTCCGGTCACGAGAAGCGCCTGCTCGAGGCACTGGAGATCATTCCAGTGATAGAAGGCGGCGAGCCTGTCCTTGACGCAATCCGTGGGTGAAAGCAGCGCGAGACTCCCGGTCGGGAATTCCATCTCCTCGATCTCCTGAACGGGTTCCCTCCCCACCGCCAGGGGGCCGGCCGGGAATTCAACGATGAAGTTGGTGTCAGGATGTTTGAAATATCGATTCTCCTCTACGAAACCTATCCCGATCAGCGCTTCTTTGATGAGTTTTCTCCCGGTCGGAATATTTTCGATAAAATCGAGATCGAACGATTCGTATCGATTGTCGGTATAAATTGAAACACAGGCACCGCCGGAAAGAACGGCCCGGATCCCGTGCTTTCCCAGTTGCGTGCATACGAAAGCGGCCAGCTCTCCGAGAGACATTTTCCCGACCGGTTTCACGACGGTTTCCCCTTCCTCCGGGGCCGGGTCCTCACCACGGTTAATCTCTCTCTCTCTTCGGGCGGGTAGAATTCATAAGCGCTGTCGAGGAGCGCCCGAAGCCCGGCGAGAAAGGGATATCGCGGATTCAGTCCATAGAGCCTCGTTCTCCCCGCACTCCGGCTGTACAGCACCCCTCCGTTCTCGAGCCTTTCAAGTTGCTTTTGAATCGGATCGAGATCGGTCCCGAAAAAACGCGATATCTCTCTCGCGTACCCTTCCTTCCGGATATTCAGGTAGAGCAGTATCTTTTCCCTGTTCCTGGATCCAAGCAGCGGTTCAAGCATCCTGCCGACCTCCTTTTCAGGTCATATGACCTACTAACAAGGTCATTATGATACCCGAGGCCCATCGATTGCAAGAATATTCAGTTGAAGGATAATTTGATTCGTATTATGAAGGATCCTCGATTTGAGCAGCGATCAGGTCTTCCAAATACCCCGGAGTTCCCAGGACAGAGGCGGGTTGACCATTACCTTTTTCAGGTGTACACTGTCAGGGAAATACCATCACTGAAGATCAGGATTAAGGTTTGAACGGGAGCGCAATAATATGGAAGACCATGTTCGAGAGATACTGAAGCATCTTGGCGAGGACCCTAACAGGAGCGGCCTCGAAAGGACGCCGGAAAGGGTGAGGGAATCGCTGGAGTTCCTCACGAGCGGATACAGGGAGGACGTCGAGGCGCTTCTCAAAGGCGCGGTGTTCGAGGAGGAGCACGACGAGATGATCATCGTCAAGGACATCAGCATGTACAGCCTCTGCGAACATCACATGCTCCCCTTCTTCGGCAAGTGCCACGTGGCCTACATACCGAAGGGCAGGATCATCGGGATCTCCAAGATCCCGAGGGTCGTGGAGGTCTTCTCGAGGCGCCTCCAGATCCAGGAACGTCTCACCAACCAGATCGCGAAGACCCTCATGGAGCACCTCGAACCGCGCGGCGTCGCCGTGACGATCGAGGCCATCCATCTCTGCATGGAGATGAGGGGGGTCATGAAGAGGGATTCGATGATCGTCACGAGCTCGATGCTCGGCGCCTTCAGGAGCGACAGCAAGACGCGAATGGAATTCCTCAACCTCATCGGAAGCGGCGGCCGGCACAAGGGGTAGAGACTCAGCATCGGAAGCGGTATCCGGCACAAGGGGTAGGAGCTCCGCCGAAGGGACAAAATCCGGTCATATCATCACGGGGCATGGTTGTATTCTGACATCATATAAGGGGGGCATCGAGACGGCGACACCCCCCGTTCTCGTTTTATATCGTCTTCAGCTTCCCGTCCCGGTACATGAACCTGTCTCCCTTGACCCTCGGAAGGCCCTGCGGAACGGTGCACCCGGCCTGCGCGGCCTCGGCCGAGAAATCGAAGTACCGCGAGCAGAAGGTCCCGCCGTGCATCCAGAAGAGGCTCACGGGATCGAGCTTCTCGACGCCCCACCAGACGCCCTTCCTCTGCGTCTCGTGATCCCCGAAGCCGCATCCCGAAACCGGGAAGAACGCGATGTCTATTTTGCGACCGAGGCCGGCGAGGTACTCGATCTCCCCGGCGTATACGCCGTCGATGTTCACGTCGCGGTTATGGAGATCGCCCGAATGCATGATCGTAAGCCCGTCGACCGTCACGAGGAAAGCAACCCCCGCGTCTGTGGAGAGGGCGGCTGTGATCTCCATCCCGTTGACGTTCAAGGTCTGGCGGGGCTCGATGAGCTGAACCGTGACGGCGGTGTCGGGGCGCTGACCGCACACCCAGGTGATGTCCCCGATGACCTCGTTCCAGGCGAAGTTCGCCTTGTTGTAATGGTCGGCATGGACGGTGTGCGACACGAACGCCGTGACCTTCCGGCCGGCAAGCTCAGCCGGGTTGATGCAGCCGTTCAGGATGCCCGGAGAATCGGGCGCGCGCCCGTCCTGGAAATAATCGAAGATGAGGATATTGTTCGCAGTCTCGATGACCCATCCCGAATGGCCAGTGTGCACGATCATCGCCTGCCCCTCGGGGATGCGTTTTGAAAGCAGTTCGTCGGCGCTGATGGCCTTGCATCCGCCCTTGGCGCCTTTCGCCCTGAGTGCCTTTGCTATCTCGGCATTGCCGTGACGGTCCGCGTAGTAGAGCGGGGTGCGCCCGACGTTGTCTTTGGCATTGACCGGGGCGCCCGATTCGATCAGGAACGCCGCGATGTCGCCGTATCCCCTGGCCGCGGCCGTGTGCAGGGCCGTTGTCTGAAACGCGCTCGATGCCGGGGTCAGATCGCAGCCCTTCGAGGCGAAATACTTCACCAGCCCGGTCGATCCGAGCTCGCACGCAATCATCAGCGCGGTGTTTCCGTCGGTGTTCTTCGCCGTCACGTCGGCCCCCGCTTCTACGATAAGCCTGGCGATCTCGACGGGTATGTTCTGCGAATGGGCGAGGCGGTGAAGCAGGGTGGTGCCGTTGTCGGTGCTGATCGTCGCGTCGGCGCCGGCGGCGAGAAGCATCCGGACGACTTCAACGTCGGGATGCCAGAAGCTCGCGGCGAGCGCGTTGAACCCGTTGTGGTTGTACTTCGGATCGGCCCCCCTGTCGAGCAGAATGCGGACGATGTCGGTCTTGCCCATGCCGGCGGCGTTCGTGAGAGCCGTCTCCCCGTCGGGGGTTTCCTCGTTCGGATCGGCGCCGTTGTCGAGGAGCCAGGTCACGATCGCGACATGCCCCCGCTGGGCCGCGCCGATGAGGGGCGTGGCGCCCCACTGGTCTGGGCCACAGTTGACTGGGACCCCCGCCGCCGCGAGCTCCTTGAGAACATCCAGATTTCCGCGCCGCGCCGCTGAGTGAACGAGGGTCGATCCCGCGTTCATGCGGGCGTCGAGCTTCGCGCCTTTCGAGGCGAGATGCCTGACAGCATCCCATTTTCCCCAGCTCCCCGCGAAGAGAACGGCGGTCATGCCGTTCACGTCGGCGGAGTTTACGTCCATCCCATTGGCGAGCAGGAGATCGATGACCTCCGTGTTGGCCCCGATCGCGGCGACGTGAAGGGCGTTCGAGTTCTCGTTGTCGCCGAGCCTGACGTCGGCCCCGAGGTTTAGCAGGAGCTTCGTCATCTCGAGGTTCCCCGCCTGGGCCGCGATGTTGAGGGGCGGCGATCCGCCGGCGTCCTTCGTCGCGAGGAGCGACCGGTCTGCGGCGAGGAGCCGCTGCACCGCCTGGATATCCCCGCGGCGGACCGCTTCGTGAATTTCCCCGGCGGCTACCTGAGCGGCGAGGGAAAGAAGAATCACAATAAATGTAACGAAACGCACGGCACGCATGAGGACCTCCTTGTGCGCATTAAACGATCTGAATTTGCAGGGCTTGAATCGCCCTGTCTGCTGTTTTCTACAACGGCAGGCGCGAAAAGTGCCGGTTCGGAGCAAAATATTTAAGAACTTCGATAAATTTCGGCAACTTTTCTACGTCAATGACGTATATATCATATGTATGTGACGGGCATAAAAATGACACGAAAGGTAATTCATTATGAATCATGATGTTACATTGCACGAACAGATCATCCTCCTCTCGATCTGGAGGCTCCGCGGGAACGCCTACGGGGTGACCCTGCGGGAGAACATACGGTCCGTCGCCGGCACCGACATCCATTACGGGACCCTCTACAACACCCTCGGGAAGCTCGTCGCGAAGGGGCTCGTCAGGACGAAGACCGGCGAACCGACCGGCGAGAGGGGCGGCCGCAGGAAGATCTATTACGAATTGACCGCGGAGGGGAAGGCATCGCTGAGGGAGGCGAGGGAATTCCACGCCGCCATCTGGGA
>JALOPX010000110.1 GCA_025453655.1 Candidatus Krumholzibacteriia bacterium | reverse complement strand
CGCTGGTCAAAGACGGCAGCGGCGAACCTTCCTCGATTCACAACCAGTACATCTTTTGGCATGAGCGGCCTGGTCACGGACGCATCCGTTCTCAGCGGACCATCTTCGCCGAACGTGATTGAGCCGCTTGGTAGAATGTTCTTTGGCTGTATGACCAGAACATTCCCGTCGGACACGTTCGAAAGCCGACTGCGAAATGCGTGTCCGATTCTTATGTCGCTGAACTCTTCTATTCGCATTGCACCTTCCTTAATGTTCTAATTACAGTATATGTCTACTGCCGTATATTTTCAAGCCAAAATTACAATATTTTTGTACTGCCTATAACAATTTTTTGTTACAGGAATCGCTTTTTTGCTCCCAAAGCAGGCGCGCTAACCGAGCTGCGCTACACCCCGACCCGTTCTATCGTTGAGAAGTATTCTTTCCGCATCGGGCCAAGTCAAGGGAAACCGCCGGAAACCGGCCGCGCCAGCAGAGCGGTCCGCCGCCGGTCTCAACTGGGATCGCGGCGCCGGAAAGCTCAGACTCGCCGCCCGAGCAGCTCCCCGTAGACCTCCATGATCTTCTCGTAATGGGTGCCCGGCCCGTAGAGGCGCTCCGCCTTCTCCCTCCCCGCCTTCGACATCCGCCTTCTCATCGCGTCGTCGTCGAGCATTCTGGCGACGCGGCAACGCAGCGCCCCGGCGTCCCCCGGCGGGAAGAGCATCCCGTTCACCCCGTCCTCGACCATCTCGGGGATCCCTCCGATGTCGGCGGCGATCACCGGCCGTCCCGCAGCGAGCGATTCCATCACGGAAAAGGGAAGGTTCTCGTACCACCTCGACGGCACGACGACGAACATCGCCTTCTCGAGAAGCGCGCGAAGCTCCGCGCCGGTCCTGAAGCCGAGGAACTCGACGTCGGCCCCGGCGGCCGCCGCGTGTCCCTTAAGCTCGCCCTCGAGCGGCCCCTCCCCGGCGATCTTCAGCTTCCCTCGCCCGAGCCCCGAGACGGCGTCGATCAGAAGGTCGATCCCCTTCTCCCGCGAAAGCCTTCCGAAATAAAGATAGTAGCCGTCCGCCGCCCCGGCGGTGTGATGCGGCGATGATGCGCCCGCCGCCGCGCCCGGCGAATCCGCCTTCTCGTCCGAAAGCCCCGCGCCGGCGCGAAACGACTGCACGTCGACGAAATTCGGTATGACCGTTATCTTCTCCGGTTTTATCCCCCCCTCGATCAGCTTCCCCTTGAGAAAAGCGCTCGGAGTGATGAAACGGCCCGTCCGCGCCGGAACCCTCGACACCCTGTCGTACATGGTCGTCATCATCGCGACGAAGCTCGCCGGCAGGCTCCCCTTCTTGCACCTTCCCCGGACCACATTCCAGTATTTCCGGGGCAGGCAGCGCTCGCAGACCTCGTCGCCGCGAAGGAAAGTCGTGTTGGGGCAGACCAGCCTGTAATCGTGCAGGGTCCAGGCGATCGGGATCCCCCTTTTGCGAAGTGGGGCTATGATCTAGGTGGTGAGGTGCCCGTGGATATTGTGGAAATGGGCGATATCGGGCTTCGTCTCGTCGGCGAGCCGGGCGATCTTCTCCCGCGCCTCGCGGTTATAAATGCTTTTGCCAATTACACTTGCGGCGGCCCTCGCCGAAGATTCCCCGAGAAGGGCGGGGAAATCGATCTCGCTCGTGAAATATTTCGACCAGGGAGAGGGGAGGTTCTGGGGATGATTCATGGCAAAATGAACCACCTCGTGCCCCCGGCTCTCCAGGAGCCGGGCGAGGTTGAACATGGCGGTGGAGTCGCCCCCCCTGTAATAATGGTATGTCTGGACCATCAGAATCCGCATCAGACCGGCCTCCATGACGCACACTGTACATGAACGGCCCCGTCATATCAAGGAAATGAGCTCCCGCCGCCCCTGAAACAACTTGACTAAAGGCCGTATGTTTATTATAGAAATGTATATGCTCATGCGGTTTATCAAGCTCTGATCCGGAGGATAACGTTGAAATCAAGAAGCCTGTTCTCGGGTGCGCTGTTATTCCTTTTCACATGCATGATCTTTTCCGTCCCCGCTTTCGGCCAGGCAAATTCCGGCAAGGCGGTCATTCACCTGGGCGGATCATATTCGAAGGCGCTTGTCGACGACGCCGGAGCGGGCTTCTTCGGTGCGGACGTATTCGCGGGGAAGATGATCACCAACTCGCTGTGCGTCGGTTTCACGGCCGGTTACGACATGGTTCACTACGAGACCACCGATTTCATTGACCCGTTGACGAACGAGCCGGAATCCTTCAATGAAAGGCTCGCGATGGTGCCCTTCCTCGTAAAGGCGAAATACTACCTGACACTCTCCCCCATGCTGCAGGTCTACGGCGCGGCGGCCGGCGGCGTGTACAGGTCGATCCCGTCCCTCGGCGGTAACGAGGTTGGAACCATCAAAACCGCGTGCAACTCCCCCGGAGGATCGATCAGCATCGGCCTCGATTACTGGTTCCTTCTCACGACCGGGGTCGGATTCGAAGTGGAATATCACATGTTCAAGGTGCCTGACGGCGACATGTTCAGTTACGTGCAGGCCCGGGTCGATTATTCCCTGATCAAGTTCTAGGCCGGGATCTCCATGCAGAATTGCGTGCCGGAGGATGGTCGATTCGCGCCCCGGTTGCCGCGCGATCCGCGCGACCCGTTCCCCTATTTCCTTACCGCGCTGAAGACGCGGATATTTTCCCCGTCGTCATAGTTGCCGATATTCTCGTAGGCGCCCGACTTGTTGAAAAGGCGCGCCACCAGCTTGTCCTGCCCGGCGCCTATCTCGAAGGCGAGCACCCCGCCGGGCCTCAGAAAGACCGGCGAGTCGGCGACGAGCCTTCTGAATATATCGATCCCGTAGGCGCCCGCGTCGAGCGCCACGACCGGTTCGTGGTCAATGATCTCCGAGGCCAGTTTCTCCAGCGAGCTGGTGGGGATATAAGGCGGATTGCAGACGACGAGATCGACCGCGCCCTCGAGCCCCTTCCCCTTCATCGGGGCGAAGAGATCCCCGCAGAAAAGGCTCACGCGATCCCCCACTCCGAACAATTCGACGTTCCTTCGCGCGACCTCCACCGCTTCGGCGCTTACGTCCGAAGCGTAGACGGCGACGTTCTCCGTGCCGAGGGCTATCGATACGGCGATGTTGCCGCACCCCGTCCCCAGCTCGATCACCGTGATGTCGCGCTTTTCCCTCTGCATCTCTTTTATCGCCGCGATGCAGGTCCCGGCAAGAAGCTCGGTCTCCTCCCTCGGTATCAGCGCCCCCGGCGCGCAATGAAGGAGACGCCCCATGAAGGGAGCCATCCCGAGGATATATTCGAGGGGTTTCCCCGTCTGCCTCAGCGCCGCGATCCCGCCCGTCGAGATTCCCTTTTCCTCGAGGAGGGAGCGGCCCGTTTTTCTGAGCGCCCCGGCCGAAAGTATGTCCGCGGCGTGCAGCGTCTCTCCGAGGGGATCGGCCGATCCCGCCTTTGCGAATTCCTCGTACAGCTCCAGAAAGAGTGAATACATTCGAGTACCTCCGGCTTCCCGGACGCTTCCTCCCGACCGGTTATTCCGGCCGGCCGGGGCGAGCTCCTTCGGCCATCTTCATATAGATGTCATGATACTGCCGGGCGATCGCCTCCCAGCTGTGGTTTTCCGTTATCCTGCCCATGGCCTTGCGGCCCATAGCCTGAGCCTCCGCGGGATTGCTCAGCACGTGGAGGAGCTTCTCCTTCAGGTCGGCAGAGTCGGAGACGCGGAAAGGGTATCCTATCCCTGCGGCGACCGCCTCGTTCTCCGGGATGTCGCTGTACACCGTGGGGGTTCCGAAGGAAAGCCCCTCGAGAAGGGCCATCGACATCGCCTCATACTCCGAGGGGAATACGAAGACGGCCGCGTGGGCGTAGAGCGCGAAGAATTCGTCGCCCGTCAGGAAACCGGTAAAGACGATCCCCTTCGTGTCGCCCCCTTTGAGCTCCTCGAAGTAGGCCGTATCGGTGGCGGCCCCTCCTCCGGCGATGACGAGCGGCATCTCCACGCCGAGCATCCTGTAAGCCTCGATGAGGGTCGAAAGGCCCTTCGTCCGTTCGATCCTTCCGGCGCTGCAGAAGATGAAGCCGCCGGGCTTCAGGTCCCATTTTTCGAGCTCGGCCGCGTCGGGCTTGATCCTCATCGTTATCCCATTGGGTATGTAAATCACGCCTCCGTGATACTTCCTGTTGTAATAGTCGGTCAGGGGCATCGAAACGCAGGTTTTAACGGCGGGAATTTTCATGAACCATTTCTCGGCGAGCATCGACATCCTTCTTTCGAAGATCCCCCATTTCTTCCTGACGTAAGCCTGCCCGTGAGAGGTGGCGACGGTCCCGTATCTCGATTTCGGTAGCCACGCAAGAAGGCACGGGTCGGTGCTGTGGATATGGATGATGTCGAATCCGCCTTTTCTCGAGGCTATCGAAGCGCTCCACATGTGCGTTATGTGTCGTAGCCGTAGACGGTGAGCTCGTGCCCGAGCGCGGCAAGATGCGGCAGCAGCGAATCGACCACGACTTCGACTCCGTGGTGCCCCGGGACTCCCTTGATGCCGAGAAAGGCGATTTTCATGCGATTATTCCCGTTTCTAATCGAGGCAGACCGGCTTTCCGCGCATGACCCTCAGCTTGTTCCTGATGACCCATTTCGCCGGTGTGACGGGATTTCTTCTCATTGCGGGAACCGCGGTCCCGGTCATCCAGCACCCCTGGGTGCAGCTTCGAACCGCCCCGCGGATCCGCTCCGCCTCGGGGCCGGTCCAGATCTCCTCGAACGACTGGGTCTTCAGGTCGCCCATGACCATCGGCTCGGGGGACCCGTTGCACGCGAGAATCCTTCCCCATGGATCGACGAAAAATGTATCCGTGCCGGCGTTGCACGGTATCGGGCGCTGCTTCCCCTGGACGTGGCGGAGAAGCCCGAGGTTCAGGTACGCCCTGAACCAGTCCTTCACCCTCTTTTTCAATTTTGTCCTGGGCGATGAAAGAAGCGCCTCGATGAATTCGGCCATCACCTTCTCCACCTCGGGGACATTCTCGATACGGTTGTCGTCCTTGAAGAAGTAGAACGAATTATGCACGACCGCGTTGGCGAACTCCACGTCCATCGACGCGAAAAGGGTGTACAGATCGAGAAGGTCGCGGCAGTTGTCCCCCGAAATCGTCATCGCGAACCCCACGTCCTTCACGCCCATCTTCTTCAGGCGGAGAACGGCGCGCATCGCGTGGTCGAAACCGTCCTTCAGGCCGCGAAGCCTGTCGTTGAGGGCGGGGAGCCCCTCGACGCTGACGCGCACGGTGATGCCCGGGAAATCCCTCGCTATGTCGATGATCCTGTCGTGGAAATAACCGTTCGTGCTGATCTCGAGCCGGTCCGACTTCGTGTCGAGGATCTCCACTATCCTCCTGATGTCGCTTCTCAGCGTCGGCTCGCCCCCGGTGATGTTGAGCCTTTTCATCCCGCCGGGGATCTTCCTGAGGATCTCGGGGTCGAACTCCTCGGAAGGCACGCTCGGATTGCGCCAGGCGTTGCACATGCTGCATCTGGCGTTACACCTGTAGGTTGTGATTACCGCGCACTCCATCCTGTCTCCTGTGTCTGTTCAGCGCCGCCGGGCGGCCCGCAGCCCCCGATTCCAGCATATTTCATGACAAAGAGGCGGTGTCAGGCCCTCCTCATCCACTTAATCATCTCGCGCAGATCGGGCCTCTTCCCGTACATCAGTATCCCTATCCTGAATATCTTCGCCGAGAGAAGCGCCGCCGCGTAGATCGACCCTATCATTATAAGGAAACTCAGGACGATCTGCCAGACCGGCGGGGTGAGGATATTGATCCTCATGAACATCACTATCGGCGTGAAAAACGGTATGAGGCTTATGACCGTGGCGAACATGCTGTCCGGATTCTGTATGATCATCATCGGCACCAGTATCGTGAACACGAGACAGAGGACGATCGGCTGCTGGAGCTGCTGGGCCTCCTGGTCGGTGTTGCAGACCGATCCGATGCCGGCGAAGAGGGTGGCGTAAAAGAGGAACCCGAGCAGGTAGTAAGCGACGAAAAAGGCCATCGTGCCGATCGAAAGGCTCGCGGCAACCTCGGCCACCGGCCCGCCCATGCTCATCCCGTAAAGGGCGAGCACGACGCCGAAGACGGCCCAGATCAGGTACTGCGTCAGGCCGACGGCCCCCACGCCGAGTATCTTGCCGGCCAGAAGGTCGATCGGCCTCAGCGACGAAAGCATCACCTCGATCACCCTGTTGTTCTTCTCCTCGATGATGCTCCGCTGAACGGCGATCCCCCACATCAGGATCGTCATGTAGAGCATCATCACGAACATGAAGCTCGACATGAACATCGAATCGAAACCCTTGCCCGTCTCTTCCTTCCCCTCCTTGACCTGAATCACCTCGACCTTGAGGCCCTTGGTGAGTTTTTCCACGGAGGCGTCGTCGATCCCCTCTATCTCGAGCCTGATCCCTATAACCGTGTTATCGAGCGCGCTCTCGAACCTTTCCATCGTCTTGATGTTTCCGAGCCGCTTCCCGTAGAAATTGGCCTCGCCTTTCTCGATGACGTCTTCGGGCAGGACGATGTACCCTTCGAGCACGTCGCTCTCGATCTCGTAATTGAGCTCGTTTTTCGTCCCGGCGAGATCTCCGCCGGCGACGTCGACCTTTCTCAGCTCGTATTTCGGCGTGCCGTCGGCGAGCGTGTCGGTGAGGGCCGCCTGGAGCCTTCCGAAGATGCCGGCGCCGGTCATGTCGATCACCGCTATGCGCGTCCGCGTCTCCGGCGTGTATTTCATGAACAGCATCGGCGCGAAGATCAGAACGGCCATCAGCGCCGGGCCGAGTATCGTTCCTATGAGGAAGCTCTTCTTCTTCACCCTCTCGAGGTATTCCCTCTTAACGACCTTGAACATCTTCTTCATCGATCTCGCCCCCCTTCTCCTTCACCTTCGCGATGAAAATATCGTGAAGCGACATCTCCCCGATCTCGAACCTCTCGACCCTTCCGTTGTCGAGCGCGTGGCGAAGGATCCCGTTCGGATCGGCGCCGCCCTTCAGCGTTATCGAAAGATCCTGCCCGAAATCGACGACCTTCTCCACTTCGGGCCATGTCTCGAGGTGCCTGCGGTCCCCGGAAAACCTTATCGACACCACGTTTTTGCTCATCTTCATCTTGATGTCGGAGAGGCCGCCCTCGAGGATCTTCTTCCCCTTGTTTATGAGGCATATCCTGCCGCAGAGCTTTTCGACCTGGTCCATCATGTGCGTCGAAAGCACGACCGTCTTTCCCGCGTCCTTCATATCCGTGATGATGTCCTTGAGCATCTCGGTGTTTATCGGGTCGAGCCCCGAAAAGGGCTCGTCGAGGATGACCAGCTGCGGCTCGTGAAGCACCGTGGATATGAACTGTATCTTCTGCTGCATCCCCTTCGAAAGCGACTCGACAGTCTTGTCCCGCCATTCGGAGAGCCCCACTTTTTCGAGCCACTTCCTCGATCTCTCGTGCGCGACGGATGAGGATATCCCCTTGATCTCCCCGAGGAAAACAAGGTGTTCCAGGACCTTCATCTTCCTGTACATCCCCCGCTCCTCCGGGAGGTACCCGACCTTCTCCTTCATCTTCTCGCTCAGCGGCTCGCCGAAGATGCTGATCCTGCCCTCGTCGGGCTCGATGATGTTCATCACCATCCTGATGATCGTCGTCTTCCCGGCGCCGTTCGGCCCGAGAAGGCCGAAGACACCGCCCGGCTCGATGACGAGCGAGAGGTCGTCCACGGCCGTGTGGCCGTCGTACCGTTTGGTCACCTTTTCAATGGAAAGCAATCTCGAGCCTCCTTGACTGGTTTCGCCCGAAGGCGGCAAGTGGATCGCGCCGCGCGCTCGCCGGCGCCGTCCTGCGGTCGCCCCGATCCATGGCTGCGGCCTCCGCCGCCGCGCAGCCGATATTTATCAGAATATATACATGCCCGCATCCCGTTTTATTCATTCGTCCCCCCGCCATCCGCGGAGCAGCCCCTTCATCTCGACGAGCGCCCTGTAACGGTGGCTGATGCGGTTTTTCTCGCCGCCGTCCATCATCGCGACGGTCTTTCCCTTCCCGGGGACGAAAAAGACCGGGTCGTACCCGAATCCGTTTTCGCCGGACGGCTCGAAGGCTATCTCGCCTTCGAGTATGCCCTCCGTGACGAAGGCCTTGAGGGGATCGTGCGGCGCGGGAAAGAGGACCATCACGCACATGAACCTCGCGGTTCTTTCGCCCGCCGGAACCTTCTTCATCGCCTTCAGAAGCGCCTCGCACCTTTCGGCGTCGGTGAGCCCTTCGCCCCCGTACCTCGCCGAGCGCACTCCCGGCTCCCCGCCCAGGGCGTCCACGACAATCCCGGAATCGTCGGCGAGCGACGGCATCCCGGTGGCCTCGAACGCCGCCCGGGCCTTGATCATCGCGTTTTCCGTGAAGGTCGTACCAGTCTCCTCGGGCTCGGGATATGGAGGGAACGCGTCGAGGGACGAGAGCTCGATCCCCGGCCCGGAAAGAATCGCGGTTATCTCGCCGATCTTGCCCCTGTTGCGGCTCGCTATGACTATGCGGCTCATTTCCAGCGAAGACCCTTCTTCTGCGTTG
The DNA here is from genome assembly GCA_025453655.1 of Candidatus Krumholzibacteriia bacterium. Classification (GTDB taxonomy): domain Bacteria; phylum Krumholzibacteriota; class Krumholzibacteriia; order Krumholzibacteriales; family Krumholzibacteriaceae; genus JALOPX01. The sequence continues at coordinate 3,433 of JALOPX010000110.1, read as the reverse complement.
CCATTATCGTCCGTATCCCCGCGGAGGCGGCGGCGAGCATCCTGTCGAGCTGCCCGCGGTCGAACGCCTCCTTCTCCGCCGTTCCCTGTATCTCGATGAACCTGCCGCTGTCGTCCATCACGACGTTCATGTCGACGTCGGCCGTCGAATCCGATTCGTAATCGAGGTCGAGGACGACCCTGCCCTTCGATATCCCGACGCTCACCGCGGCGACGACGCCCTTGAGCGCGGCCCTGTCGAGCTTCTGCGCGCGAAGGGCGCCCGCGAGGGCCATGAAGCCGCCGTTGATCGAGGCGGTGCGGGTGCCCCCGTCGGCCTCGAGAACGTCGCAATCGACCGTGACCGTCCTCTCCCCGAGCGCCTCCATGTCGACGACGGAGCGGAGCGAACGCCCTATCAGGCGTTGTATCTCCTGGGTCCTTCCGTTGACCCTGCCCCTTGCGGATTCGCGCTGTATCCTCTGGGGGCTCGAACGCGGCAGCATGCCGTACTCGGCAGTGACCCATCCCCTTCCCTTCCCCCGAAGGAAATGGGGCACCCCTTCTTCTATCGTGGCCGTGCAGACGACCCGCGTGTTTCCCATGGAGAAGAGTACCGATCCCGGCGCGCTTTTTATATAGCCGCGTTTAATGGTGATTTTTCTCAATCGCGAATCATCTTTTTTTGTTTTAACGGCCATATCGGTCCGGCGCCTTTCCCTTTAATTCAGAATGAGACGTGTTCAACCTTGTTTATCGGCCGCCCGAGGAACCTCTCGCCGACCTCCCTGAACAGGTACGGATTGTCCGTGACAAAACATTCGAATTTTCCGCCCTCGCTCCGGCTGCGGGCGAGGCCCTCCCTCTCCAGCACGCCCTCGACCTCGGCGGCCGCCTCCTTCGCCGAATCGACGAGGGTGACGCCGCTTCCCATCGTTTCGGATATCACTCCCTTGAGCAGCGGGTAATGAGTGCACCCGAGCACCATCGTGTCGGCCCCGAAAGCGGCGAGAGGATCGAGGTACCTGTGGGCCACCATCCTTGTCACGTCGTCGTCCAGCCATCCCTCCTCGGCGAGCGAAACGAAGAGCGGGCACGGATGCGATCTGACGTCGAGATATTGATCGATTTCATGAAGGGCCGTTTCGTAAGCTCGGGACCTGATCGTGGCCGGGGTCCCTATCACGGCGATCTTCCCGTTCCTGCTGGCCTTCGCCGCGGCCCTCGCCCCGGGGAGGAGCACCCCCACGAGGGGAATCTCCTCCTCGCAGACCAGTTTCGGAAGGGCGACCGACGAGGCTGTGTTGCAGGCTATGACGATGAGCTTGACGTTCCTCCCTTTGAGAAAATCGAGGCTCTCCCTCGTGAAGCGCAGCACCGTGTCGGGGCTTTTCGTCCCGTACGGAACCCTCGCGCTGTCCGCGAGGTAGACGATGTCCTCGCCGGCGAGCCGGTTCATCAATTCCCCGGCCACCGTCAGCCCGCCGACGCCCGAGTCGAACACCCCTATCGCTTTGCGCTTTCTTTCGGTCATAACCGCCGGCCGTTTCCCCGCTGCGTTTATTTCCAGTTCATGATATCGAGCGGCTTTTGAACGTCGTAATGTCCCGCCAGCGTCTCAACGGGGTATCCTTCGACGAGGAACTGGACCCGCCTGACCTGCGGAAAATTGGAGGCTATAGTCTTCACGATCGTGGCGATCGTGTAATATTCGCCCGCGCTGCCGCCGGGATGGTTGGAAACGATCATCCCGTTGAAATCGACGTAGAGTATCTGAGTGTCCTCGACCCAGAAGACCTGAAGGACCTCGGTCCACTTGGGAATCGCCGAGACCATCCCGTCGCCCGCCGGGCCCTCGAAGAGCGCCGTGAGCACCGCCCTGACCTGCGACTCGATCTCGTCGCCGACCGCCACCTCCCTCGTTTCGGACAGAAGGCCGTCCGCCTGCCTGCTCGCGAAATAGAGGGTCACGCTGCGGGTCCCTTCGGGCACGCTCTCCACTCCGGCGGGGGGTTCCCCCTCCTTCGGGCGCGTGCTCATGTAAACGGCAAGCCCGGCCGCCACGACGGCGAACGCGAGCAGCACGATCAATATCTTTCTTCCGATACTCGTCTCTCTCACCTCTCAGAAGGCGCGCCGGACCGCATCTCTTTGTACCGCCTTACGGCGCTCACTATCCCCTCGACCACGGATGCCCTGAAATCGTCGTCCTGGAGAAGCCTCTCCTCCTCCGGATTGGAGAGGAAGGCGACCTCGATCAGGATTGCGGGCATTTTCAAGCCCTTCAGAACCATGAAACCCGCCTGCTTCACGCCCCGGTTCCTGATGCTGACAGCCCCGCTCATCTCGCGCTGAACGAGCTCGGCGAGCGTGCTGCTCTCGCTGATGAATTCATTCTGGACCATGTCCCAGAGCATGAAATCGAGATCCCTGATCTCTTCCGGGCCGAGATCCGTGTTTTCGAATTCGAGCGAGGCGTTCTCCTCCCGGGCGATCCTCTCGTCGTACTCATTTCGCGCCGGGGCCAGGAAGAAGGTCTCGAATCCGCAGGCGTCGGGGTGAAACCATCCGTTGCAGTGTATGCTTATGAACAGATCGGCTCCCTCCGAGTTGGCCGTCTCGGCCCGCTTTCCGAGGGGAACCATGTCGTCTCCGGTACGGGTCATCACGACCTCGACCCCGAATTCCTCCTCCAGCCGATGTTTCAGGAGCCAGGCGATTTCCAGGTTGACGTCCTTCTCCAGGATGCCAGACGGGCTCACCTTCCCGTTGTTGACCCCGCCATGCCCCGCGTCTATCGCTATCCTGTCCAGATTAAAGCCGGGCCTCGGCGAATCCTCGAGTATCTCGGTCATCCTTCGGCCGGCGTAATCGGCTTCGGGGATCTCGGGCAGATTTCCCTTCTCGAGAAAGATCACGATCCGCCCTTCGCGCCCTTCCCTCCTGTCGGCCGGCACGTATTCAACCCTGAAGCGGGCCGCCGAACGCCGCACGTCGAAGAAGAGGTACGAATCATGATCGGCCTGTTCGGCCCTGACCCTGTTGAAAAGCCCCTTCGCCTGCGACGCGGAGATCTTCATGGCGTTGAGCCTGCCTCCGTATATCTTGAGCCTCAGAAGCCCCGGAGTATCGTTGTCGGCGTGGTAGAGAAGCTCCTCCGTGACCGAGATGATGGCCCTCGATCCGCTCTCGTCGTCGGTGAACTCGATCCCGGTCACGTTGTAATGCGGGGAACCGATCGTCAGGACCAGGCGCCCGTTATCGAGATCGATCCTCCCCCCGGATCTCGGGGAATAAATCTCCGCGATGAATTCCAGGGGAATCATGACGAGCCCCCCCGAATATCTTACAGGGACCCTCATCATGACCGGCTCGTCGTTGACCAGCACGACCCTCGTGTCGATCGTGAAGAGGAACCTGTCGTCGCCCATCCTCAGCACCAGTTTCCTCGCGCC
>JALOPX010000199.1 GCA_025453655.1 Candidatus Krumholzibacteriia bacterium | reverse complement strand
AAAAAACTTTAATCCTTTTCAGCCATTCACGTAACGGAGTTGAGCCATGGCCGACGCGCCGAACAAGATCATCTACACGATGATGAAGGTAAGCAAATTCTACAACAACAAGCCAGTCATAAAGGACATCTCCCTCTCCTATTTTTACGGGGCGAAGATCGGCGTGCTCGGCCTCAACGGGGCCGGCAAGAGCACCCTTCTCAGGATCATGGCCGGCGTGGACGCCGAATACAACGGAAACGCCGTCCTTTCGCCCGGGTACACGGTGGGGTATCTCGAGCAGGAGCCGAAGTTCGACGGAGAGAAGACGGTTAAGGAGGTCGTAGAGGAATCGGTCGCCTCGACCGTCGCCCTCCTCGCTGAATTCAACGCGATAAGCGCGAAGTTCGCCGAGCCGATGGACGACGACGAGATGACGGCACTTCTGGAGAAACAGGGGGCCGTGCAGGAGAAGATCGACCACCTCGACGCGTGGAACCTCGATTCGAGGCTCGAGCAGGCGATGGACGCCCTCCGCTGCCCGCCCCCCGAGATGAAGATAAAGAACATCTCCGGCGGCGAGAAGAGAAGGGTGGCCCTCTGCAAGCTCCTCCTCCAGAAACCCGACATCCTCCTTCTCGACGAGCCGACGAACCACCTCGACGCCGAGACGATCGCCTGGCTCGAACACCACCTGCAGTCGTACGAGGGAACGGTCATCGCCGTGACGCACGACCGGTACTTCCTCGACAACGTCGCCGGATGGATACTCGAGCTGGACCGCGGAGAGGGGATCCCGTGGAAGGGGAACTATTCCTCGTGGCTGGAGCAGAAGAAGAACAGGCTGTCGCTCGAGGAGAAGAAGGAATCGCAGCGCCAGAAGACCCTCGAGCGCGAGCTCGAATGGATAAGGATGTCCCCGAGGGCCCGCCAGGCCAAATCGAAGGCGAGGATCAGCGCCTACGAAAACCTCGTCAACGAGGAAAGCGAGGGGCGGCAGAGGGACCTCGAGCTCTACGTGCCGGCCGGGCCGAGGCTCGGGGGCGTCGTCATAGAGGCGAAGGACGTTTCGAAGGCTTACGACGGCAAGCTCATCTTCGAGAAATTGAACTTCTCCCTGCCCCCGGGCGGTATCGTCGGCGTTATCGGGGCGAACGGCGCGGGGAAGACCACGCTATTCAGGCTCCTCACCGGGCAGGAAGCGCCCGATTCGGGCACGATCCGCCTCGGCGACACGGTGAAGCTCGCCTACGTCGACCAGACGCGCGAGCTCCTCGACCCGGAGAAATCGATCTGGCAGCAGATCTCTGGCGGTCTCGACCTGATCATGGTCGGTACGCGCGAGATAAACTCGCGAGCCTACGTCGCGAAGTTCAATTTCTCGGGCACCGACCAGTCGAAGAAGGTCGGGATGCTCTCCGGCGGCGAGAGGAACAGGGTCAACCTCGCGATGGTCCTCAAGGAGGGGGCGAACGTCATCCTCCTGGACGAGCCGACGAACGATCTCGACGTCAACACGATGCGGGCCCTCGAGGAGGCGCTGGAAAACTTCGGCGGATGCGCCGTCGTCATCAGCCACGACAGGTGGTTCCTCGACAGGATCGCGACCCACATCCTCTCATTCGAGGGGGACAGCAGCGCCTACTGGTTCGAGGGAAATTTCTCCGACTACGAGAAGCCCCATCCTTTTCTGGGCTTCATAGTCCCTCAGGGTCGCGATCCCCGGCTTCGTCAGAAGCAGGATGACGATCACGTTGAACCATGCCATCGCCCCGACGCCCGCCGAGCCGAAATTCCAGACCACGTCGGCCGACATCACCGTGCTTATGAAAACCATGATCACTATGACGATCCTCGACGCGGCGAGCGACGCCCTGTAGCCCCTTCCCCCGCTGTTGTTCCTGAAGAGATACCCTACGTTGGAATCGGTGTAGAAGGCGTACGCGAGAACGGTCGTGAGGGTGAAGAAGAAGAGGGCGATCGCCACGAATCCACCGCCGAAGCCCGGGATGATCGAATTGACTGCGGCCTGCGTGAAGTTGCCGCTCGCCATGCCGGGAAGGTTTTCCACTATGAATCCGCCTGCCGGATCGACGGTGTTGAAGGCGTCCGTAGCGAGTATCATTATCGCCGTGGCCGTGCAGACGAACAGTGTGTCGACGTAAACGGAAAAGGCCTGGACCAGCCCCTGCTTCGCGGGGTGGGACACCTCCGCGGCCCCCGCGGCCTGGGCGCCCGTGCCCTGGCCCGCCTCGTTGGAAAAGATCCCCCTCTTGACCCCCCAGCTCACCGCCATGCCGAAGACCGCCCCGTAGACGGCGTTCATGTTGAACGCGCATCCGAAGATCAGCCCGAAAACACGAGGTATCCTGTCGGCGTTGATGAATAGTATGACCAGCGCGAGAAGTATGTACCCGATCGCCATGAACGGCACGATCATCTCGGCGGCCTTCGCGATCCTTCTCCCTCCGCCGAATATGATGAAGCCTATCAGCCCCGCGTAAAGAATCCCCATGTAGATGGGCGGAACGCCGAACGATCCCTTCGCCGCCACGGCGAAGGAGTTTGACTGGATCCCGGGAAGAAGGACGCCGCACGACAGGAGGGTCAGGACGGCGAATGCCGAGCCGAGCCACTTTCTGCCGAGGCCCCTTTCCATGTAATAGGCCGGGCCGCCCCTGTACTCCCCGTGTATCTCCTCCTTCCAAACCTGCGCCAGCGCCGCTTCGATATACGCCGAGCCGGCGCCGAGAAAGGCGATTGCCCACATCCAGAAGACGGCGCCCGGGCCGCCGAAGAAGATCGCGCTCGCGACGCCGGTTATGTTCCCCGTGCCGACCCGCCCGCCGAGGGCCATGGCGAATCCCTGGAAGGACGAGACCCCCTTTTCGGAGCTTTTCCCCCTGAAAAGCTGGCCGACCATGTCTTTTATAAGACGAAGCTGGGGGAATCTCATCAGTATCGAGAAGTAGATCCCCGCGCTGAGGCAGAGGTAGACCATGATCCTGCCCCAGAAGAAATTGTCGACGGTGGTTGATATGCTGAGAAGATCCATTTGTTTTACAATTTCACCAGTTCGACCCGGCGATTGTTGGCCTTTCCCTCCGAAGTGGTGTTGGCGTCGATCGGCTTGTCCTCGCCGAAACCCTTCGTCTGAAGACGGGAGTCATCTATCTGGAACCTGTCGATCAGGTACGCCTTCACCGAGGAGGACCTGCGATCGCTCAAATCCTGGTTGTACGCCGTTTCGCCGTCGCTGTCCGTGTGGCCCTCTATCGACAGCCTGAGGCTCTGATCGTCGGCCATAAGCTTTCCGATTTCAGTCAGAGTCCTGTACGATTCGGCCTTTATAACGTCGGAATCGTGATCGAAGAGTATCCCGTGGGTGATTATCTTTCCCGTTTCGTCGAGTTGCTCGCGCATCGATTTGCCGCCCTCGGCCACGCATAAGGATCCGAGGAGCTGAGGGTTGCCCTGCTCCTCCCACGTGTCGCAGTAGATCTGAAGATTCCTCGGTTCGAAATACTCGATCTCGGGGATATTGGCGACCCTTTCGTGATCGATAAAACACTTCATGGTCGTTTTGGTGGCCATGATCCGCATCGTGTGAAACCCCTTGCCCAGCCTGTCTTCGAACGATTTCGAGGAAAGTTCCCTGTCGAAGACCGAAACGCTCGCGCTGGAAAGATCCGCCAGGCAGAATTGGCCGATCTTTTCATCGTCCTTGCCGAGAATGTAGATGTAATAGTCGTTTCCATGGATATCCGCCCCGTTGCTGTATATCTCCAGCTCGACGGTAAAGTTCGGAGGCAGCGCCGTTTTCATTTTGGGACCGATCGAGCCCTTGTTGCTCCTCGAAGACTCCCTCGACGAGCGACCATTTCGAAGGAAACTCGCCCTGTTCCTCTCCGGAAAGGTCGTCATAGAAGATCACCTTGTCGCCCGGGATGAAATCGTACTTGGTATAGAGCTTCATGTCCTGGGCCCTGACCGCGCCCGCGGACGAACCGCCGGAAGCCGAGCCGCCCCCGCCCTGTCCGGAAGCCGGTTCCTTCGAGGAGGCGCCGTATTCCTTCGAATATTCGCCTTTCCCCTTGTAACGGTAGTATTCGTCGGGAATATCCTTGCTGATCTTCTCGACCGCCTTCGCGAGAACCTCGCGGACCGCCTTCTCCATCGGCTGATTGGAGAACACCCCCATGGCGCCGCCCAGGGCGACGTCCTCGACAAAGCCGCCGCCCGCGACGTCGGCCGCCCAGCTCGAAGATTTTCCCTCGAGCGACATCGCCTTTATCACGCGCCGGGTCCTGATATCGATCAACTTCAGGTCTATGAGAATAGTCGCCGTCTTGGATTCGAGGCCCACTTTCCCGAAGGCTTTCTTTTTCAAACCTCCCAGGGCGCCGCCCCCGCCCGAAGCCTCGGGTTCGAACCCGGTCACGGCTCCTGTTATCAGCACGTCGGCCCCCTCCATCAGTCCCTTGTCCGCGCCGCGCCCTTCCTCGACGTATTCGGATTCGCCGAGCTCGATCTCGTCGATCAGCTCCCCGACCTCCTCCTGGCTCGCCAGGACTATGAATTTTTCGCAATTGGCGAGAGCGGTCGAGAGCATTTCCCCGATCGCCGCCGCCATCTCGTAATCGCAGTCGTCGGCCTTGGATTTGATCGTGCCAACAGTGATGCGGGCCTTGTTGCCCTGGTATGTGACCTTGTCGGTGATTCCGTCAACCGCCGCGACGGCAAGAATTATGAAAGCCATGGGAAGGATCGCCAGGGCTTTCGAAAAAGTCGACTTCATCGACCATACCCCCTTTGGAATTGTAATTATTGAATAGGATCTTTGGACAGGTGGAACTATAGGAATCCGGCGAGAAAAGTGTCAATACAAATCTGGGGGGACTCATTCCGGAGGAAGTGGCACCGGCGGCTTCCCCATCCAGGCATCGGAATCAGAGGCCGTGAAACCAGACCTGATTCTTTATGGAGCGATATCCGATCGCGCAATCCCTTTTTCGCGTATGTATTCCGTTATGATCCTCGAAGCCTTGAGCCCCTTGTCGGGCTTGTCGTCGTCGAAGAATATCCCGACCGCGCGCCTTTGAGCCTCGATCCTTTTCCGG
>JALOPX010000109.1 GCA_025453655.1 Candidatus Krumholzibacteriia bacterium | reverse complement strand
CGTCCCCACGATCTCCTGGACGACGACGGCCATCTTTTCGTCGATCGTCGCGTGGTGGGTCGCCTTCATGTAGTTGCCCGCCGACTTGAAGAAGGTCGAGGCGTAGACGAACTTGACCGCCTCGGAGAGTTTCCTGAAGCGCGAGTCCGCGTCGGGCTGGTTGTTGGAGACCATCTTCGTCGCGTAGACGCTCGCGAAGGGCTCGAACATCGCGTCCTCGAGAAGGCTCGATGAGCGCACGGCGAGCGGCGCGTGAACCTGCTCGACGAGGGCCCTGAGGTCGCCGGAGAGCCGCACCGGCAGCGACGCCTTCTGGAAGGCGTGCGCGATCAGGTCGTCGCGCTCCCCCGAACGGGCGATCTCGTAAAGATTGTTCTCCTTCATGAAGAGATCGAAGAATTCGGTCGTGATGACGCTGAGATTCGGTATCCTGACCGATATGTCGGGCTCGAACGTCCTGCCCGCCTTCGACTCGATGATGTCCTTCATCCTCGCGAGGCCGTGCGCCTTGCCGCCGAGCTCCCCCGAGCCCATGTAGGTGAACCTTTGCTTCGGGTCGAGGAAATTCCTGTCGAAGCGGGTGAGGGACGCCTGATGGGGGCTGTATTCTTTTCTGGCCATCGAGTGGGGCCTCGTTCCGCCCCGGGAATCCGGTCATGCCGCAAAGTGGGGCGTCCCGGCCGCGGGGCCGGGACGCCATACGCGTCAAAGAGCCTGCGCCCCGGCTTTATACCCAGCCGCGGTCCTTGCAGGCCTGCGCCACGCGCCCGACCGCTATCACGTAGGCGGCGTCGCGCATGTAGAGCTTCTTTTTCTTCGCGAGGTCGCTCACGGCGTTGAACGCCGAGGTCATCTTGGTGTCGAGCTTGCCGAGCACCTCGTCCTTTTCCCAGAAGTAGTTCATGTTGGACTGCACCTGCTCGAAGTAGCTGCAGGTGACTCCGCCGGCGTTGGCCAGAAGGTCCGGGATCATGAAGATGCCGCGCTTGTGGATCACCTTGTCGGCGTCCGGAGTCGTGGGCCCGTTCGCCCCCTCGGCTATGATCTTCACCGATTTGCTTATCTTGTCGACGTTCTTCCAGGTGATCTGATGCTCGAGGGCCGAGGGGATGAGGATCTCGACGTCCTGCTCGAGCCACGCCTCGCCCGGAAGCACCTCGTAGCCGTGCTCCTTCGCGCGAACCTTGTCGATTCCCCCGAAACGGTCGGTTATGCTCCTGAGCGTCGCGAGATCGACGCCGTCTTCCTTGTAGAACGAATAGGAGGTCTGGTCCTTCTGGTCCCAGGAGGAGACGCAGACGACCTTCCCCCATATCTGATTGTAGAGTTCGATCGCGTACTGGGCGACGTTGCCGAAGCCCTGAACGCTCGCCCTGGTCTCGCTGGCGGGGATCTCGAGCTGCTTGAGCGCTTCGCGCACGGTGAATATCACACCGTACCCGGTCGCTTCGGTGCGGCCGAGCGATCCGCCCATGCCGACGGGCTTGCCCGTGATGAAACCGGGGAGGCGCTGGCCGTGAATCGCCTCGAATTCGTCGAGCATCCAGAGCATGTGCTGCGCGCTCGTCATTACGTCGGGCGCGGGCACGTCCTTGAGGGGTCCCATGTCCTTAGCGAGGTGGCGTATCCATCCGCGGCAGATCGCTTCCTGCTCGCGCATGCTCAGGTTGTGCGGGTCGCAGATGATTCCGCCCTTGCCGCCGCCGAGCGGAATGTCGACGACCGAGCATTTCCATGTCATCCACATCGCGAGCGCCCTGACGGTGTCTATCGTTTCCATCGGGTGGAAGCGGATGCCGCCTTTCGCGGGGCCCCTCGCGTCGTTGTGCTGGACGCGGAATCCCCTGAAGACCTTTACGGTGCCGTCGTCCATCCTGACAGGGATGCTTACATGGTACTCCCTGAGGTTGTAACGCAACAATTCCTTCGTGCCCTGATCGAGATCGAGAATTTCGGCGACCCTGTCGAACTGGGCCTGGGCCATTTCGAAGGGATTGAACGATTTCTCGGCCATGGTCTCACTCTCCTCCAAAAAATGGTTAAAGACATGGGTATGATAATTGATTATCCCGTAATTGTCAAGATATACCGGATTAATTGCCGCCATTCGGGCCGGCCGGAGAAAATGCCATGTAATATATTGTATTATAATGAGATATAAATGAAATGCGGAAGGCCGGGAGGCCTTCCGCATTCCGTCGCGGGTTGTATTTTAAGATATTTTCCGATATTTCTTACTTCTTCTCGATGACCTTCTCGATCACCTTGACCTCTTCGCATTTCTTCAGGCATTCGTCCGAGCACATGCTTTTATCGGCGTGCCCGCAGCCCATCGTCTTCATGGTCTTCATTTCGCATTTCATCTCTTTGCCGCCGCATCTGCCGGCGCCCATCCCTTCGGAGCTGCAGCAGCCCGAGCCGCCCTGGCCCATCGAGCACTTATGGTCGCCTTTGCCCATCATGCAACCGCGGCCGCCTTCGCCGCCCGCGCAGCAACCGGCGCCCATGCCCATCGAGCACTTGTGGTCGCCTTTGCCCATCATGCAGCCGCGGCCGCCTTCGCCGCCCATGCCGCAACCGTCCCCCATGCCGCATCCGCGATGTTCCATGAAGATCTTGAACTGATCGGCTGAAACCAGCTTGCGAACCTCGAACATGAAGTCGTGGCGGTTGCTCATCAGCGCCGCCTGAACGTCGCGCATCTCGCCGGCGAGCTTGTCGATATTCTTGCGATTCGGATTTTCGGAGGTGAATTCCTTGAACATCTGTTCGTGAATCCCGGCCTGTTTCTTCTGAAGGTCGAGGTTCTTCAGCTTGAGGTCGACCCTGAGCTTCTCGATCTTGAGCGACACTTCGGGATCGAGTTTCTGCATCGATTCGCAATGGGGCTTGTCCCCGTCCTTCATCTTCATCTGTCCGCCCTGCGCGAACAGGAATACGGGAAGGAGGGCCGCCACGAGAACCGCCGTAACGATGAATGATCCTTTTCTCACTTCGAATCCTTTCCGAGCGAGTCGCCGGCCGGGCATTTCTCCATCGGGGAGACGCACCTGTGTCCGGGACCGCACCCTATGAACGACATGAACCTTTCCCTCTCCGCGTGGTCGAGGATCGAATGCGACCTCATGAGCTTTCTCACGATCGATTTCTCGAGGTCGCCCTGGAGGGAGGAGATGGTGTCGACCTTGTTCATTATCGCCTGGCTGTCCGGCCTTTCGGCGCGAAAAAGATCGAACAATTCGTCCCTCTCCCTTTCGATTCTTTCCCTGATGCCCGTCTCCGCGGAGCAGGCTTTCAGCATCTCCCGCTCGATGAATACGGTCTTGCTGTCGCAAAGACCGATTCCCTTGGCGAGATGCCGGCTTCTCTGTATGCAGGACTGTTCTAAATCCCCTGGCGGGGGCCTGTGACTTCCCTCGGGGCCCGGACGCGAGCTCCAGCGGGCGGCCGCCGTCCCCAGTACCGCGGCGTTGAAGGCGAGGGAGACGATGAGAGCGGCCTTCAGCTTCATGCTAGACATCGTCCTCTCCTTCCGCCGGCGACATCAGCGCCTCTCCGAGCGATCCCGGAGGGTAGGCGCCGAGGTAATCGAGTTCCGAAACCTCGGCCTGGTCCGCGGAGGTCCCGGCGCTGAAGCCGGCCGCCACGTAACCGCCCGTCATGATCCCGAGGAGCACCACTGCCGCTGCAGCGGCGGCGATGCCCGTCTTCCACCATATGGAAAGATGTTCCGCGAACCTTTTCGGCCCGGGGATCGTTTCCAGAAGACCGGCGCGGGGCTCGAGCTCCGCGAGGCCGCGGTGAAGGCCGGCGATGGCGGCGAGCGACTCGCTGAACGCCCTGCAATCGGCGCAGGACTCGAGGTGGAGCCTCAACGTCTCCTCCTCGGGGCGCGTCGCCTCCCCGTCCATCCTCTTCGAGACAAGTTTTCGGAAATCCCGGCAATTCATCAGAATTCCTCCTGCTGAATGTGTAAACGAAGCACCCGGAAAAAACCTGCGGAAAAAATCGACATATCCTTGAAATTTTTCACCGGCCCGCCCCCCCGGCCCTGAATTCCCCGAGGATGCCGCTGAGCCTCTCGCGCGCCCTGAAGAGGATCGATTCGACGGCGCCGACCGTAAGGCCCGTGCTTTCCGCTATCTCCTTATAGGACATTTCGGCCGTCACTCTCAGTTCAAGCACGGCGCGCCACGGGGCGGGCAGGGTCTCGAGCGCCGCCGCGTACCGCTCCCTCAGCTCGGACGCTTCGGCCTCCTCGTCGGGGAGGGGGGCGGGGGCTCGCGCCCCGCCGGTCTCCCCGTCGCCGTACAGGGAGTCGAAGTCCACGAAATCGGCCCTCCTCGACCTTCTCATGTGGTCGATGAGGAGGTTGGCGGCCACCCTGTAGATGTATGTTTTAAAGGAGGCGTCCTCGCGGACCTCGTAGGAGCCGCCGACAAGTTTCATGAAAAGCTGCTGGAGAAGGTCCTCGGAATCCTCTATCGAGGCGCCCGACCTCAGGAAGAAGTTGTAGAGGGGGCGCCGGTACCGGTCGGCGAGAATCCTGAAGGCGTGTTCGTCGCCTTTGCCTATCCTGCGTATGAGAGCGCGGTCGTCCAATAAATTACTCCCTGTTCAGGACGGGATGATACCACAAAGGCGGGTCATGTTGCACAGGAGTCGTCGGGCGGGGGGGTTTTGTACGTGTTCCTTTTCTGCGCCGACAGGATCGTCTTCTTAAGCCGGATCGACTTCGGGGTTATCTCGACCATCTCGTCGTCGCGGATGAAATTGAGGGCCCATTCGATCGTCATCGGCCGGATGGCCGTGAGGACGACCGCCTCGTCCTTCCCCGCGGCCCGCATATTCGAGAGCTTCTTCTCCCTCGCCTGGTTCACATTGAGGTCGCCGTCGCGGTTGTGCTCGCCGATTATCATCCCCTCGTACCCGGGATCGCCCGGCTTCACGAAGAGCTGCCCCCTGGGCTCGAGGTTGAACAGGGCGTAGGCCACGGCGTTGCCCGGCCTGTCGGCGACGAGGGAGCCGGTGAAACGCGACTGGAAATCGCCCCTGTACTCCTCGTACCCGGCGAGGCTGGAGTTCATTATCCCCGTGCCTTTCGTGTCGGTCAGGAATTCGTTGCGGTAACCGATCAGCGACCGCGACGGGATCGAGAATTCGATCCTCACGCGCCCGCCGCCGTTGTTGACGAGATTCGTCATCTTTCCCTTCCGGCGGGAGAGCTTTTCCGCGACGACCCCCATGAACTCCTCGTCGCAATCTATGAAAAGATGCTCGACCGGCTCGAGCTTGCGGCCGTTTTTATACTTGAATATGACGTGCGGGCGGCCGACGCAGAACTCGAACCCTTCGCGCCGCATCGTCTCTATAAGTATCGCGAGCTGGAATTCTCCGCGCCCCTTGACGATCATGCTGTCCCTGTCCCCGGACTCCTCCACCTGTATGGCCACGTTCATCAGGGTTTCCTTGAACAGCCTTTCGCGGATCTTGGCCGACTGGACGAACTTGCCCTCGAGGCCGCTGAAGGGGGAATCGTTTATCGTGAATCTCATCGAGATGGTCGGCTCGTCCACCGTGATCCTTTTCAGGGCCCTCGGGGACTCGCTCGTGCAGATCGTGTCGCCGATCTTCACCTCGTCGATCCCCGACAGGACGACGATGTCGCCCGGCTCGACGGAGAGCGCCGGCTTGAAGGACAGCCCCTCGTATTTCTGAAGCTTCGTCACCTTCAGGGGGATCTGCTCGTTTTCCGAATTGATGCAGACGAGGTTTTTGTGCGAGCTCACCGTCCCGTGAATGATCTTGCCTATCGCCAGCCTTCCGAGGTAATCGGAATATCCGAGGTCCGACACGAGCATCTGGAACGGCTCCTTGGGATCGTGGACCGGGGCCGGGATCTCGTGGAGGATCGTGTCGAAGAGTATGTGAAGGTCGGTCGACTTGTCCGACAATCTTTTTTTGGCGATCCCATCGCGGCCGATCGCGTACATGTACGGGAAATCCACCTGCGCTTCGCTGGCTCCGAGATCGATGAAAAGGTCGTAGACGGCGTCGAGGACGACGTCCGGCTGCGCGTCCTTCCGGTCGATCTTGTTGATAACGACGATCACCTTCAGGCCCGATTCGAGCGCCTTTTTCAGCACGAAGCGTGTCTGGGGGAGGGGGCCTTCGCAGGCGTCGACGAGGAGCAGGGCGCCGTCCACCATCGACAGGGCCCTTTCCACCTCGCCCCCGAAATCGGAGTGCCCCGGGGTGTCGACGATGTTGATCTTGACGTCCTTCCACGACACGGAGCAGTTCTTCGCGGCGATCGTGATCCCTCTCTCGCGTTCGAGGTCCATCGTGTCCATGAGCCGTTCGCTCACGGCCTGCCCCGCGCGAAACAGGCCGCTCTGCTTGAACATCGCGTCGACGAGCGTCGTCTTGCCGTGATCGACGTGCGCGATGATGGCGATATTCCTGATCGCGTTGTTTTTTACGAGCCGTTTCATCGACGAACCTTCATGCGTTGAGATTCTGCATCCTCGCGGAGCGCCCCGGCCTCTCCGGCCGGACCGCCTGCAATGGCGGGATTTGGTCCACGAAAGATAAGCTTTTTCGGCGCCGTGTCAACAACCAAGAAGGGGGGAACCCGCCGCAAGTCTCCTGCCCGGACAGTCCTCGCGCACAAGGCCGGGAAGCCGGGGAGTCGCCACAAGTCTCCTGCTCGGACAGTCCTCGCGCGGCGTTTCGCGCCGCGCTGCGGAACTCGCGACGGGACTTGTGGCGGACTCCCCCCGAAGCGCACGCGCCGCGACGCGGAAGCATGAAGGATCGATCGGCCGGCCGGCGGTCAGCTCCCGGCCGTTTCGAGCCCCGCGATGAAGGCCGAGATCGCGCGGTAAAGCCCTTCGGGGTTCTCCGTCGCCATGGAGTGGCCGGCCCCGGCGATATAGAACAACGGCACTCCTGAGGCCTGGAGAAGTTTTTCGGCGGGGTAAACGCCCCTGTTCCTCTCTCCGTATATATAGCACGCGTTTTCCATCCGGGACAGCCTGTCGACAAGAGCGGAAGTGGAGCCTTCGACCGTGTGAACGGCGCTTTTGTACAACGCGTCGCCGGATGCGGCCGAGAAGGTTTCAAGATATTCGAGGAGAACCGGGTCCTCACGGCCGGCTTCCGCGAACTCCCTCTCCAGATCCTCCCTTCCGCCTCCGATGAAATCCTCCGGGGACATGCCCGCGACCCTTCCCGTCATGAAGCAGTCTTCCCGGAGCAGGTTCCCCTCGAGGTCGACGAACGACAGGACGCGGCCGGGCGCCATGGCGGCCATATTCATGCCGACGAGGCCGCCCATCGAGTGAGCGACCAGGTGGAACGATTCAATCTCAAGTTCATCGAGCGCGGAAAGCATGACACGGGCCTGTTCGTCCATCCCGTATCCGAAGTCTTCCGGCCCTCGGCTGCGGCCGAAACCGACCAGATCGATCGCGACAAGGAGGAACCCTTCGAGGAAGGGCGAATCGAAGGCGTGCCGGAAATACTCCTTTGCCGATCCGAACCCGTGGATGAATACGACGGCTTTGCCGGAGCTATTCCCCGACACGCGGCAGGCGATATCGAATCGGCCGATTCTGAGGATTCTCTCGTCTTTGCTCATCTTAACCTGCCATCGTCTTAAATAAAAGGTTCCCTCGCGCCGCCTCTTCAAAGGTCAGGTGG
>JALOPX010000108.1 GCA_025453655.1 Candidatus Krumholzibacteriia bacterium | reverse complement strand
CGATTTCGGCCTTTTTGTTTTTACTGCCGGCGCTGTCGCCGTATACGGTTCGCGCCCAGGATCCCGGCGCCGTACGGGCCGCAGTCGCCGGGACTCCACACAAGGTTCCCATGACCGGCGAGAGGATATCGATAAACGCCGCGCTGGACGAACCGTCCTGGGAGAGCGCCCTCCTGCTTCCCCTCGACTACGAGGTAAGCCCCGGCGAGAACGTTCCCCCGCCGGTGAGGACCGAGGTCCTCCTGATGTACGGCGAAACGCATCTTTACGCCGCCTTCAGGGCGTGGGATCCCGATCCGTCGAGGATCCGTGCGAGGATGTGCGACCGGGACGCCATGTACAGCGACGACTGGGTGGCCATCGTAATCGACACCTTCAACGACGAACGCAGAAGGTTCGAATTCTTCGTCAATCCGCTGGGGATTCAGGGAGACCTGATCGAATGCCCGGAATGCGAGTCGGACGGCTTCGACGCTATATGGGAATCGGCCGGGACGATCACCGGGTGGGGGTATGTCGTGGAGATCGCGGTCCCCTTCAGCTCGCTGAGGTTCCAGCGCGCGGGCGGCGAGCAGGTTTGGAATTTCGACGCGGTGCGCAACTACCCGAGGAGCGCGACGCACAGGATCGGGCTGTTTCCCCGCGACCGCAGCAACAACTGCTACCTTTGCCAGGCGGTCGAGATAAGCGGATTCGCGGGGGCCACGCCGGGACGCAACATCGAATTCGATCCCACCTTCTCCGCCCTCTATTCGGAGGAGCGCGAGGATTTCACCGAAGGCCCCTTCCGCGAGAGGGACAGGCGGTACGACCCCGGGCTCACCGCGCGTTGGGGATTCACTCCGAACCTCACCCTGCAGGGAACGGTCAACCCGGATTTCTCCCAGGTCGAATCGGACGCGGTGGAACTCGACATCAACAACACCTTCGCCATCTACTACCCGGAGAGGCGCCCTTTCTTCATGGAGGGGGCCGAACTTTTCGGGACGAATATAAACGCCGTCTATTCGAGGACCCTCGCCGATCCGCGGTGGGGGATAAAGCTCACCGGCAAGGAGGGCCGAAACGCGATCGGCTACTATACCGTACAGGACGAAATGACGAACCTGCTCTTCCCCGGGAACCAGGGGTCATCCTCGACGTCGATCGCCGACCGCAGCACCGGAACGGTGCTGCGGTACAGGAGGGACGTATTCGAATCCTCCAGCGTCGGCATTCTCGCCACGGACCGCGAGGGGAAGGATTATTTCAACCGGGTCGCGGGATTCGACGGCGACCTGAAACTTACTAAAACGGACAGGATAACCTTCCAGCTCCTCGGTTCCCAGACCGATTATCCCGAAGAAATCGCCGCCGAATTCGGCCAGAGCGGGGATCGTTTCGATGGAGCCGCCGGCGAAATCATATACATGCACGAGACTGAGAAGCTCGAGGTATTCGCCTTTCACTACGACTACGGCGATGAGTTCAGGGCCGACATGGGCTTCGTCCCGAAGACGAACGCCAAACATTACGAGACGGGGCTCGAGTGGAACTGGAACGCGGGGGCGGGGAACTGGTACACGCACATCGACGCGGGGGCGGCATACGAGCTGGACGAGGATCCGGACGGGAGGCAGCTCGTCGAACTGGGGAACTTCTGGATGGACTACTCCGGGCCGATGCAGTCGGAGGTGAGTTTCGTCACGCACCTTTACGCGAAGGTCGACTACGAGGCGGACCGTTTCAACTACAGGCATTATCACCTGTCGGCGAGCATGCGCCCGAACGGGGCCCTGATGGTTTTCATGAATCACACATTCGGCGACCTGATCGATTACGCCAACGCGCGCCAGGCGACGGTGCTCTCCTTCAACCCGGGAATCGAATACAGGCTCGGCAGGCATCTTTCCCTGGATTTCGACCACACCTGGGAGAGCCTCGAGGTCGGGGACGGCCTCCGTCTCTACACGGCGAACATCGGCAACGTCCGGCTCGTCTACCAGTTCAACAGGAGGACCTTCGTCCGGGCCAACGCGCAGTACGTTTATTACGAACGCGACGCGGGGTTGTACCGCGACGAGGTCGATCCTCGGACGAAGAAGTTGGCGGGCCAGCTCCTCTTTTCCTACAAGATAAACCCCCAGACCGTCGTCTATCTCGGGTACTCGGACAATTATTTCGGATTCCAGGGAGTCGACCTGACGCAGACAGACAGGACATTTTTCCTGAAATTCGGCTACGCCTGGGTGCTTTGACGGCGATCTAGAATCTCATGCGGAAGACCGTTTCGACCCCCGGCGTCGAAGTGACGGTGAGATCTCCGCGATGAAGGCGCATGATCTGGCGAGAGAGGCTGAGGCCGATCCCCGAGCCGTCCTTCTTCGTGCTGTAGAAGGGGATGAAGACTTTTTCGAGGGCGTCCCCGACTATCCCGGGCCCGTTGTCCGCCACCTTTATCACGGCGCGACTTTTTTCGTCTATAGTCGCCGAGACCCTGATCGAAGGGTTTTCGGTTCCAGCCGCGGCCTGGACCGCGTTCAGAAGGAGGTTTATCATCACCTGCTCTATGAGCTGCCGGTCGGCTGTGAGCTCGAGGTTCCCGGGCTCGATATCAACGGAGTAACTTATTCTTTCGCCTCCGGCCTGTGAATGGACCAGCTTCCCGAGGCTTCCCATCATCTCGGACACCCTGAAAACCGTGTATTGCGGCTTCGGGATGTGGGTGAGGTCGCGGTAGGTGTCGACGAACTGCAGAAGGCCGGCGCTCCGCTTCTGGATCGTCTGCAGGGCGTCCCTGATGTCGTCCTCGCCGCATTGGGCGGTGAGCCCCGTCGGCCGGCCGGGCGGCAGGAGAAGGCCCTCGACGCTCGAGGCGAGCGAGCCTATCGGGGCAAGGGAATTCTTGATCTCATGCGTCAGCACGCGGATCAGGTTCTGCCACGCGTCCATCTCCTTCTCGTTGAGCTCCATGCTGATATTCTGCAGCGAGAGCAGGGTGAGGCTGCCGTTTCGCTGCCGAAGTTCCGTGGAAAAAAGGGAGATCTGCATCTTTTCCTCGGCGATTACCGCGCCGACGAGAATCCTTTCGCCCGGCCTGACGTTTCTTATCCCTTCGAGAAGAGCCGGGCTTATCGAATCGAGGGCGGAAATATTCTTCAGGTGGCTCACGCCGAGAAGCCTTTTCGCCGCGTTGTTGATCAGGTCGACCTCGCCGTCGTCGCGGAACGCGATGATCCCCACCCCCACGTGCTGCACCACTGTCTGCAGGTAACGCCTGCTTTCCTCCTTTTCGAGGCTGATCTCCCTGAACCTCTTCATCACCGATTCGAACGATTCGTTTAGCTCGTCGAAGGAAGGCCCGGCCATCCCGCCCGTGAAATTCTGCGAAAAATCGGAGTATTTTATCGACGAAAGGAAACGCGCCAGATCCCTGTTCGTCTTTTCGACGAACTTTATAAGGGAATAGATCTGGACGGCCGCGGCCGCGCCCGTGATGACCACCGTGGCGTACATCGCCCTGACGATAACGAGGTAAAGAAGGAGGAATATCGTCGCGGAGAGAAACAGTATCCTCATCATGCAGAGACTTCTGAACCGCCTAAAGGCCATATCTCTCCAGCCGGCGATAAAGGGCGGCGCGGCTCAGGCCGAGCTGCCTCGCGGCGAGGCTGATGTTCCCGCCGAACCTCTCTAGCGCCCTGCGAATGACGACCTTCTCCATCTCTTCGAGGTTGAGGTTGTCCATCGTGAACCCGTTTTCGTTCTCCTCGGACCGGGGGAGAAGGAAATCCTCGGGCTGAAGAATCTTCCCGCCGGCCATGATCACGGCCCTCTCGACGGAGTGCTGAAGCTCGCGCACGTTGCCCGGCCAGTCGTACCTCTTGAGCTTTTCCAGCCCCGCGGCGCTTATCCGCGCAATCTCCTTGCGGTATTTCCTGCCGTAGATTTCGAGGAAATGCGCGGCGAGAGGCTCTATGTCGTCGATCCTGTTTTTGAGCGGAGGGATGTTTATCTCCACGGTGTTTATCCTGTAGAGAAGATCCTGCCTGAAGGCTCCCCCGCGGACCATGTCGGGGAGAGATATGTTCGTCGCGCAGATCAGCCTGATGTCCATCTCGCGTATCTTGTTCGAGCCCACCCTTATCACCTGGCGGTTCTGAATGGCGGTGAGGATCTTCGCCTGAAGGTCGAGGGGGAGATTGCCGATCTCGTCGAGGAAGAGGGTCCCCCCCGAGGCTATCTCGAAGCGCCCGGGGCGGTCCTCCCTTGCGTCAGTGAATGCTCCCTTGACGTGCCCGAAGAGCTCGCTTTCGAAAAGGGTGCCGGTCAGGGCCCCCATGTCGACCCTGACGAAGGGCTTCGCCGAGCGGTCCGATTTCCGGTGGATCGCCCTCGCGACGAGCTCCTTGCCGGTCCCGTTCGCGCCGGTGATGAGAATATTCGCGTCGGTCGCCGCTACCTTGTCGATCAGGGTGAAGACGTGCCTTATCGCCTCCGACCTGCCTATGAAATCGTGGAAGGGCTGGTCGAGGTCGTCGATCAGCCTCTTCTGCGTCTCGCGAAGGTCGCTCACCTCGCGCTGCGTGCGGCTGAGGGCCATCGCGGACGAGACGGTCGCGAGGAGCTTTTCGTTATGCCACGGCTTGACGATGAAATCGGCCGCCCCCTCCTTGATGGCGCGAACGGCCATGTCGTAATCCGCGAAAGCGGTTATCAGAATGACGACGGCGGAGGGGTCGAGGTCCAGTATCCGGCCGAGCCAGAAGAAGCCCTCGTGGCCGCTCGTGACATCCTCGGTGAAGTTCATGTCGAGGAGGATCACGTCGAATTTCCCTGCGGCCAGGATCGAGGGGATCTTCTCGGGCGAGCTTTCCGTTTGAACGACCGCGAAGTGCTGCTTGAGAAAAAGCTTCGCCGCGAAAAGAAGGTCCTCATTGTCGTCTATGATCAGGATTCTGCCGTTTTTTATCGACATCGTATTCATGCCTACGGATTATCAAAGGGAATGTTCCCCTTTTCAAGCGAAAAGTGTCCGCAATCGGACATTTTTTGTTTCGAATTGAGCCCGGCAAGAAAAAAGCATCTAACAGAAAAATTATTGTATAAAGAAATGTTGACAAAATTGTTTTAATAATGATATGATTCCAACATTAAGTTTAGTATCCGGCCCGTACGGGGATTGACAACGTATAGTTATAGTGCGGCTGCCCGGAACCTCGCCTGACAACTGGAGGCATTTTACCATTCGAGGAGGGTCGGAATGAGGATTTCAGGTATTGTTTTCGTTCTGTTCGTTGTGCTCTCGCTCGCTTCTTCGGTGTCGGCTCAGCCGCTCGAGGGAGCCTATGATTCTCAGGATCTCGGGGGACAGGTTTTCGTAGGGCGATATACCGAAGGCTGGGACGCGGGCGGCGGTGCCCTGAACGCCGGCACCGTGCTCAACGCCGAGTCATGGGACGCCGGGACCACGACGCTCGGGTCGCAGTGGCGCTACTGGTGCTCGACGGAAGGCGCGAACGCCGTTCTTCTGATCAACACGGTCAACGGCCTCGGCAACGGCAACAGGACCTATATGAAAACCTTCAACGGCGGGTACATCTGGCTCAGCGGGTCGGGCCCCTGGGCAAACGGCGCGCCCGAATACTATGGGACGATCGACAACTACGTCGAGTTCGAGACGATCACCTACTCGAACTGGGTTCCCATCGCCGCCGTTACGAACGTTCAGGCACAGGCGCATTTCGACGATTACCCCGCCACCTGCATGACCTTCTATATCGGCAACGGTTCGCGCGTCGCCACAACGGCGCTGGGGGATCCGGTTCCGGCGAACTACCCCGAATTTCTGGACACCTCCTGTAGTCCCACGAGGTCGGAGGGGGCTTGCTGGGACTTCTTCACGATCACGCTTTCCGTCGTCGGATGCGTGACCGCCGCTGAAGAGACGAGCTGGGGAGCCGTAAAATCGATGTACACCGAATAGAGACGACTCCATGGAGCTGACTCCCTCACAGGGTTGTTCATGAAGAAAAGCCCGGTCTTCGGACCGGGTTTTTCTTTACCCATATTCCCGCTGTGTTCATTAACGGACATGATGTTCCGAAATCTCCTTGTTTTTTTGGCGGAGATTGTCCGAATACGGACATCGAGTGTTCTGTAAACGGACATGCAGCCCGAAGGCTGAAAATCATAACTCACGTATATTCAATTTGTTACAATAATGGCATGCCTCTTGTAATGCCAGGGTGCAGCGATGGGAGCGTTATCTGTAGAGTTCCCGGCAACGGTTTTATTAATGTGAAGGAAGAAAAGGTGGACAGGAAAATAGATAAGAAAAGATGGACTCCGATGAGGATCGCCTATCTGGCCGGCGGATCCGCCCTCTTCCTGCTCGTTCTCTACATGCTGATCTTTGTGGGCAGGGATTCGAAGCTCAACGTGAAATCGGAACGTATCACGATATCCGAAGTGAAAAGAGGCCCGTTCCAGGAATTCATAGCGGTCACCGGGAACGTCGTCCCGATAAAGACGCATTATCTCGACGCCGTCGAAGGCGGGAGGGTGGAGATCAAGTACCTCGAGGCGGGGAGCTTCGTCAACAAGGGCGATCCGATCCTGAAACTTACCAACACGAACCTCCTTCTCGACATCATGTACAGGGAGGCGGAGCTTTTCCAGCAGAGCAACAACCTCAGGAACACCAAGCTCGACATGGCCCGAAACAGCCTGCAGATGCGGCGGCAGCTTCTCGAGATCGAGCGCGAGGTCAAGAAACACAGGCGGATAAACGAGAGCAACGTCATACTGGCGGGGAAAAACCTCATCTCATCGAGGGAGTTCGAGGAAAGCAAGGAACAGCTGGAATACCTGTTGAAGGATCTCGAACTGACGATCGAGATGCACAGGCAGGATTCCCTCTTCAGGGAGGCCCAGGTCGAACAGCTCGAGATTTCGCTGAGACGGATGGAGGACAACCTCAGGATCGTAAAGCAAAACCTCGAGGACCTGATAATAAAGGCGCCGGAGTCGGGGCATCTCACGGCGCTGAACGCCGAGATAGGAGAATCGAAGAATCGCGGGGAGAGGCTCGGCCAGATCGACATACTGGACGGGTTCAAGGTGAGGGTCCCGGTGGACGAGCACTACATCACCAGGATCAGCGAGGGGCAGAAGGGATCGTTCGCCCTGTCGGAAAAGACTTACAGGCTCTTCATCGAGAAGGTCTATCCGGAGGTCCTCAACGGCCGCTTCGAGATCGACATGACCTTCGAAGGGAAGGAGCCGGACGGAATCCGCCGTGGCCAGACCCTCAGGATCCGGCTCGAACTCGGCGACCTTTCGGAAGCGCTTCTCCTTCCGACCGGCGGGTTCTACCAGAAGACCGGGGGCAGATGGGTGTATGTGCTGGATAAATCGGGGAAGACGGCGAGAAAGCGGGAGATTCAACTGGGGCGGGAAAACACGATGTTCTATGAATTGCTCGGCGGGCTCGAGCCCGGCGAGAAGGTCATCACCTCCTCGTACGACAATTTCGGGGACGTGGACGTGCTCGTCCTGAAGGAATAGGCGGATCGCGCGGCGCGGCGAAGCGCGGGATGAAACGAATATGGACGGGTTGTCGCAATTATCAAGTGTCGAAGAGGGCTGAAGGCACGGGAAAAGGAGACCGGCAGATGATACGCACAAAAGACATGGTCAAGTTGTTCAGGACCGAGGAAGTGGAGACCACTGCGCTCAACAGCGTCAACATCGAGATAAAGGAGGGCGAGTTCGTGTCGATCATGGGCCCTTCAGGATGCGGCAAATCGACG
>JALOPX010000001.1 GCA_025453655.1 Candidatus Krumholzibacteriia bacterium | reverse complement strand
CTCGTTCATGTAGCGGGCCGCTTCCTCGAGGAAGGGGGCGTACTCCTTCGAATAGGGGACGGCGGCCAGGCCGCCTTCGATTCGGCGGATCACGGTGAAATTGCCCTGGAACACCGCCTTGTCCTCCGGATGGGCCGCTATCCAGGCCTCGAGCTCGGCCGCCGTCATGTCGGCGGGATAGAAATCGGCGCCGTCCGGTTTCGCCATCGTGCCGATGAATGGCTGGTTCTCGTTCAGCCTGTCCCAGGGCCCGAAGTTCAGGGCGAAGAAGCCCGCCAGCCTGGCGTCGCCGCCCGCGGCAAGCTTGTCGCGAAGATCGACGTTGCCGGACCAGACCTGTCGAAGGAAAAGCTCGTCCATGATCTTCGATGCGCGGTAGAGTCTCTCCAGCACCTTCTGGTCGTTCTCGTCCAGAAGCTCCCAGGGCACCTTCAATTCGACCGGCGCGTAGGCGGCGATCCTGGCATCGAGGTCGGCCGCGATCTCCATCCCTATGGCCGCCGCGTCCGCCGTACCTTTTCCGTCACCCTTCTTGTCCGCCACGTTCTCCCCCTTCTGCGCGCAGGCCGCGCATATCAACGCGAGAAAACATATCCCCAGGGCCGCTGATTTTCTCGTTCCCATTACATCTCCTCTCCGCTGCCGCATGCGGCACCGATTCGTTCGATCAGATGGCCTCCGTTCCCCGGGGGGATTATTGCAGAAGGCGGCGAATCGTTCAAGCAGGAGATGCGGTCATCGCCCGTCATGCGTCAGTCCCCCGCTCAGACAGGTCCTCGCGCGTCGCTCCGCGCCGCGCTGCGGAACTCGCGGGTCGGACTGACGCATGACGGGCAGTATTATGTTTTTAGTGGGTTAAGAAATTCTTCGCGGCGTGGCGCGATTGTTCAGGCAGCGCCTCTCATCCGCCGAAAATGCCCGCGAGCATACGGACCGCTTCTACAAAAAGAGGGGGGGATGCCTGGCCTATATTATTGTCGTGATGCAACATGACTTTAACCATTCATGCCGGTTAAACGGCAGTCCGACCCGCGAGTTCCGCAGCGCACCCAGGCTGGGCCGCTCAACTGCCGTAAAAGTCCATGGGTGCGCGAGGACCTGTCTGAGCGGGGGACTGCCGTTTGACCGGCGCCACGCGAATCCCTGTCTGACTCAGGCACCCTGCCGATATCAGGACCGCTTCCCAAAATAGAGGGGGGGATGTCATCAGTCCGACCCGCGAGTTCCGCAGCGCGCC
This sequence comes from Candidatus Krumholzibacteriia bacterium, assembly GCA_025453655.1. Classification (GTDB taxonomy): domain Bacteria; phylum Krumholzibacteriota; class Krumholzibacteriia; order Krumholzibacteriales; family Krumholzibacteriaceae; genus JALOPX01. Next base: position 64,691 of record JALOPX010000001.1, on the reverse strand, counting down.
CAGGCGGCACCTCTCGTCTGCAAAAAAGCCGGCGGGTGCGCGAGGACCTGTCTGAGCGGGGGACTGATGACATCCCCCCCCCCCTCGGATGCATTATGTGCCGTGAAGGCTCTTGTGGACATTCCTCCCGAGATCGTCCATCGAGTAGGGTTTCTGCATGAAGAAGAGGTTGCAGTCGGCGGAGAAATCCTCCTCGATTACCGACCTGTCGTACCCGCTGGAGAGGATGACGGGAACCAGGGGTTTTACCCTTCTTATCTCCCGGAGAATATCCCTGCCGTTCGCGCCCGGCATTACGACGTCGAGGATGACGATGTCTATCTCGTCCTTCCGGTCGTTGAAATACTCGAGCCCGAGGTCGACCTCCCCCGCGGTGATGACCTTGTACCCGAGCTTGCTCAGCATGGCCCTGCCGATATCGATGATCATCGGCTCGTCGTCTATGACGAGCACCGTCTCCCCGTTGCCGCGGGGCGATTCGCGATGCTCCATCGTCCAGTCCTCCTCCGGGACCTCGGTGCTCTCGGCGCGCAGATATATGTTGAAGGTCGTCCCCTGCCCGATCTCGCTGTAGACGTTTATGAATCCCCCGTGGCTGTCGACGATTCCATAAACCACGTTGAGGCCCAGGCCCGCCCCCTCCCCGCGCCGCTTGGTCGTGAAGAAGGGCTTGAAGATCCTGTTGACCGTTCGCGAGTCCATCCCTATCCCGGTGTCCGAGATCGATATGCGTACATATTCGCCGGTTTCCATCTTGAGGCTCATCCTGGGGAAGGTTTCGTCGACCCGGACATTATCGCTCGATATGACCAGTTTGCCGCCCCCGGGCATCGCGTCCCTGGCATTCATGCATATGTTCAGAAAGGCCTGTTCGAGCATCCCCGCCGACCCCCTGACCGCCTTGAGGTCCTTCTTGAGGTTGAGTTCCAGCGTGATATTCTTGTCCACCGTCTTCTCCAGCAGCTTCGTCACGCCGCGAAGAAGCACGTTGCAGTTGACGAGATTCTCGTCCCTCTCTTTACCGTTCGACAGGGTCAGAAGCCTTTCGGTGAACTCGGAGGCCTTCCCGGCCGACCGCTCGATGATTTCGAGGTAGGACCTAAGCTCGTGGCCTTCCGGCACGAGCTCCTTCATGAATGTCGTATACCCGAGGATCCCCTCGAGAAGATTGTTGAAGTCGTGGGCTATCCCGCCCGCCATGTCTCCTATCGTCTCCATCTTCTGGGACTGAAGGAGAAGCTGGTCGAGATGCTTCCTCTCGCTGTTGTCGATGAATACCTGGAGGAAATAATCCGGGGCCCCCTCTCCGCCGCTCCGGCGCGATATCGAAAGGATCAGGTCCTTTTCGCTGCCGTCCTTTCTCCGAATCCTTATCTCCCTGTTTATCACGGGAGTCGCGGAGGAGAGGGCGGTTTCCACAGCCTCCCTGTCCCCGGGGCGGTAAAGCGCGTCGGGGGCCTTCTTTCCCATGACCTCATCCCGGTCGTACCCGGTGAGGGCTTCTGCGCCACGGTTGAATAAAAGGTATCTGCCCTTCGCGTCCAGCACCGCTATCCCCGCGGCGTCGCTGCCGAGGATCGAATCGATCAGAACGCGGCAGTCCACGGTGTCGGGCCATATTCCATTACCGGGCTGGTCTTTCATGTTGATTTAAATCCCCTGTCCCGCTTGGTTCGGTCAGGCTGTATTAAACCAGATTTGGGTGCGGCAAGTCAATAGTGAAAATAATTTCTCCCTTGGCCGCCTCCGTCCACCGCGGGCCCGAAACAACTTGACCGCCGCGCAGGACCATGATAATTATTCGCTTGTGAAGATCGGCGGCCGGCGGCGGCTTGCGAGCCTGCCGCCCGAACGGACATGAAGATTGGGGGGGCCCATGGATTCGAAAATGAAAAAAGTATATGGTCTCATCGACGGTTACAAGTCCGCGATGGTCTCTCTTCAGGCCGGGATGACGGCCATTCCCGCGCTCGGCCCGGAAAACGACGGCCTGGGGGAATCCGAGAAAGCGGCATATATCGAAAAATGGATGAGCAGGGAGATCGGGTTCGACATCGTAACGCATTACGACGCGCCCGACGGAAGGGTCCCCTCGGGGGTCCGCCCCAACATCGCCGCGATAATGAAGGGCGCCTCCCATAAAAAGAGGATCTGGGTCATGGGGCATATCGACATCGTCCCCCCGGGAGACCTCGCCAAGTGGGATACCGATCCCTACAAGGTGGTCGAGAAGGACGGGAAGGTGTTCGGGCGCGGGACGGAAGACAATCAGCACGCCATCGTGATCGCCCTTTTCGCCCTCAAGGCGATAAAGGAGGCCGGGCTCGAGCTCCCGTATGACGTCGGCGTGGCCCTGGTGTCCGACGAGGAGACGGGGAGCGAGCACGGCATCGGCTACATGCTCGAAAAATGCGAATATTTCGGGAAGGACGATTTCGTCGTCGTTCCGGACGCCGGGGAGCCGAGCGGCGCGATGATAGAGGTCGCCGAGAAATCGATCTACTGGCTCAAATTCGTGACGAAGGGGAAACAGTGCCACGCCTCCACCCCCGCCGCCGGCGTCAACGCCCACTACGCGGCGGCGCACCTGATCACCCGGCTTCACGCCCTTTACGGGATTTTCAACAGGAGCGACAAGGTTTTCGACCCGCCGATCAGCACCTTCGAAGCGACCAAGAAGGAGGCCAACGTCCCGAACGTGAACACGATCCCGGGCGAGGACGTCTTCTATCTCGACATGCGCGTCCTTCCGGGAATCGACCTCGCCGAGGTCGACCGCGAGATCAGGAAGATTGCGGACGGCGTGGAAAAGGAATTCGGCGTGAAGATCGAGACGGCGCCGGTGCAGAAAGAGGTCGCCGCGCCCGCCACGCCGGTGGATTCCCCGGTCGTCGTCGCGCTGTCGAAGGCGATCCGGGAGGTTTACGCCGTCGAGCCGAAACCGATGGGGATCGGCGGGGGGACCGTCGCCGCCTTCTTCAGGCGTAACGGGTACAATGCCGTCGTCTGGTCGAAGATCGACGACACCTGCCACCAGCCGAACGAATACACCACGATAGAGGGGATGGCCGGGGATTCGAAGGTTCTGGCCAATCTTTTCCTTAACGGTTAATTTTGTCCGCCGTTTCTGATTGGTATTCACTTTCAGAAGCATGGGGTGATATACTTGCGCCGTTTCAAATAATTCACCGAAGCCGCCGGAGGGGAAACCGATTATGCTTTGGAAAACCGCGCTCGTATTTTTGTGCTTTATCGCCGTCAGCCTGCTCTTCTTCGGGCTCTCGCTCGACAACGGGTTCTGGAACAGCAGGGATTACATCAAGCTCGAGAACAGCCTGATGATGATGGACGACCCGTCCGCCGCGTTCGCCTGCGACGGCCCGTTCATCTTCCAGCCGCTCGTCAACGTCGTGCATTACCTCCTTTTCAAATCGCTCCTTTTCGACTCCAGGGGGTACATGCTTTTCAACATACTTCTGCACGCCCTGAATTCCCTGCTCGTCTACCTGCTGGTCATCACCCTTCTAAAGGATCGCGTGGTCTCTTTTCTCTCCGGGCTTCTTTTCGCCTTTACCGTCGGCAGCTACGGCAAATCGGTGATGATCTCCTCGGGGTCCGAGGATTTGATCCCCACGACGCTGATTCTTCTCGCGATGATCTTCTATTTCCGCGCCGCGCTTCGGGACAAGGGGCGCATGCTGTCGGCCGATTACATGCTGGCCCTCCTCTTTTTCGTCGCCACGCTGCTGACCGGGAGCAACAGTTTCACCATTCTCGGTTCCCTCGCCGCGTTCAATTATTTCTTCAGGAAGGAGATCGGCCGGCCCGTCTTCCGGAGGGACCTGCTGCTGCTCCTTATCATCGCCGTATCCTCCCTGATATTCAAGGCGGCGGTTTTCGGTTATTTCCCGCCGCTCTACAGCAGCCATCCGGGCGCGGCGAAATTCATATTCTATTCGGGGAAGAACCTGATCAACTACATCGTCAGGATGATCTTCCCGATACACACCTCGAGCCTCGTGGCCGAGGCGGGGGGCGCGGTGAGGTTCGTCTACGGTTTCGCCACGACAATACGAATCCTGCTGGCGTTGACGGTGCTTTCATACTCGTTCTTCGGGTTCATCTTCGGCAACAGGACGATCCGCTTCTTCATAGCGTGGACGTATATCATGATACTCCCCTTCGCCTTCATCCAGTTCCCCTACGACTGGCTCAACATGAGGCACCTCTACCTCGTTTCCATCGGATTCGTGTCGGTGATCGCGGCGGGCGCGGTTTACTGCTCGCGCCTGATCGCGTCCCAGCGCTGGAAAAGGCTGGTGCCCTACGTCGTTCCGCTCTTTTTCATATTGATGTCGCGATTCATCGTCACCCAGCTCGACCGCAGCTATGAAAGGAATGTCTCGAGCCGCCTGACCCACGAGAGGGCCCGGCTGCTGGCGGACAAGTTCCCGGCTGTCGAGTTGAGGGAAAACCGCCTGGAGATGAAGAAATAAGGCGCCCCTGAATTGCCGCGCCGGAAGGCGCCGGCGTCCGCATGGCTTCGGATGGCTTCGGATGGCCTTCGTTCTCGTGCTAATCGCGCCCGGAGCGGAGAGGCGGCGTCATTGCGCGCGGCCGATGCTGATCTCCGCCTCCCCCGAGCTTTCGATCCTTCCGAGGTCCCTTCTTCTCAGGCTCGCCTCGAAGACCATCGTCTCCCCGTCGAGCTCCCTCCGGCGGACGGTGGAGTTGGCTTCAAGCATGGCTATCGTCCTGCCGTCCCCGGCGGGAATCCTGATCACGGCGGTGATCATCTCCTTTTCCATCTCGGCCTTGATCGCGGCGAGGAGCTCGCCCGTCCCCTCGCCGGTGGCGGCGCTGATGACTACGGCCCCGGGGTGCCGCGCCCTCAGGTTGTCGGCCGAAATTCCTTCGGGGAGATTATCCGCCTTGTTGAAAACAAGAATGGTCGGGATGAGCCCGGCCTCGCCCGCCTTCTTCCCGCCGCCGTCCCGCCCCCCGATCACGCCCCCCAGGACCTCGTTCACCACCGCTATCCGTTCCTCGCTGCCCGGCTCCGAGGCGTCGACGAGATGCAGCAGAAGGTCGGCCTCCTCGACATCCATCAGCGTCGCCCGGAACCCCGCCACCAGGTGGGGCGGAAGCTTTCTGATGAACCCGATCGTGTCGGTCAGGACGAACGCCGCCCCGCCTTCGGGCTCGACCCGCCGCGACGTGGAATCGAGGGTCGAGAAAAGCTGGGCGTCGGCGCGGACTTCGCTTCCCGAAAGCCTGTTCAGCAGGGTCGATTTCCCGGCGTTAGTGTATCCCGCCAGAGTCACGTTAAAGGCTTCGCGGCGCTGTTTTCGCCCCTGGACGACCTGCGCCTCGATCTTCTTAAGCTCCTTCTTCAGGTGGGATATCCTTTCGCGGATCTTTCTGCGGTCCACCTCGAGCTGCGTCTCCCCCGGGCCCCTGGTCCCGATCCCCCCCGCCTGGCGGGAGAGATGCTCCCACAACCGCGTCAGCCTCGGCAGCGCGTAGGTCAGTTGCGCGATCTCGACCTGTATGCTCGCCTGCTTTGTTTTCGCGCGCCTTGAAAATATGTCGAGGATGAGCTCGGTCCTGTCGACGACGTTCACCTTCAGGGATTCCTCGATATTCCTCGCCTGGGCGGGCGATAGGTCATCGTCGAAAATGACCAGGTTGATCTGCCTGGCGGGGATCTCTTCCGCGAGCCAGGCGAGCTTCCCCTTGCCTATGTAGCTGGTTCCGTCGATTCTGGTGCGCTGCTGGACCGTCGACATCACGACCTCGGCGCCGGCGGCATGGGCGAGCTGTTCGAGCTCCCTGAGGTTTCTCCACTCCTCATCCATCGTCGAGCCCGGGAGCTTGACGCCGACAAGGCACGCCTTCTCGTCCGGTTGTCTTGTATTGGAAATAAACAAGGGCATCCTGGCCTATGGCGCCTTTCGCGCCTCGCGCCGACCCCGCGACAGATACGGGGCCGGCGACGTTCGGGGGGTTGGATCGGATCCCGGGAAATCAGTCGCGATCCTCTTCTTCATCATCCGCTTCCGCCTCGTCGACTTCTTCCTCCTCCACCTCTTCTTCCTCCCCGTCCACGATCTCCAATCCCTCCTCGTCTCCCATCAACTCGTCGTCGTCCCCGATCTCCGCCCCGTTCTCCCCGTTCGCGTCTTCGTCCCTTTCCCCCGCGACAAGCGCGACATCGACGACCTCGTCCCCTTCGTTGAGGTTGATCACCCGGACCCCCATCGCGGGGCGCCCTATGACGGATATCCCCCTGACCGGAGTCCTTATGAGCATCCCCTGCTTCGTTATTATCATGACCTCGTCGTCGTCGATGACTTCCTTGACGGTGACGAGATCGCCGTTTCTTCCCTTGGTCGGGATGCAGACGACCCCCTTGCCCCCGCGCCTGATATTTCTGAATTCGCTTATCTTCGTTCTCTTGCCGAAGCCGTGCTTGGTCACGGACAGAAGGGCCGAATCCCTCTTGACGACGACCATCTCGACGACCTCGTCGTCGGCCTCGAGGGTCACCCCCTTGACGCCCTGGGTGGCCCGGGCCATCTTGCGGACGTCGCGCTCGTTGAACCTGATCGCCTTGCCCTTGCGCTTGGCGATTATGATGTCGTCGTTGCCGGAGGTGAGCTTCGCCCTTACGAGCATGTCGCCCTCGCGAAGAAGGATCGCGATGATCCCGCCGCGCCTCGGGTTGGCGTACTGGGAAAGGTGCGTCTTCTTGACGAACCCGTCCCTGGTCGCCATCATGAGATACGAATCCTCGTCGAAATCCCTGACCGGGATGAACGCGGTGATGTTCTCCTCCCTCGACATCTCCAGAAGATTTACGACCGCCTTCCCCCTGGCGAGCCTTCCTCCCTGCGGTATCTCGTGAACCTTCAGCCAGTAGCATTTGCCGGCGTCGGTGAAGAACAGGATGTAGCTGTGGGTCGAGGCTATGAAAATCTGCTCGACGAAGTCCTCGTCCTTCATGCCGAGCCCCGTTATCCCCTTGCCCCCCCTTCGCTGCCGCTTGTATGTCCCCACCGGTATCCTCTTGATGTATCCCGTGTGGGTGATCGTTATCACCATGTCCTCTTCGGCGATAAGATCCTCGATCTGGAATTCCCCCTCCGCGTCGACGATCTCGGTCCTTCTCGGATCGCCGAAGCGGGCCTTCAGGTCGTCGAGCTCCTCCGCTATGATGTTCAGCAGCATCGCCCTGTTCTCCAGGATCGACTTGTAAAACTCTATCTTCTGTATCAGCGCGAGGTATTCGTCCTCGATCTTCTTCCTTTCGAGGCCCGTCAGGCGCTGCAGCTTCATGTCTAGGATCGCCTGCGCCTGCAGGTCGCTGAGGCCGAATTTTTTCATCAGCCCGTTCTTTGCCTCGGCCGGCGAAGCGCTTTTCTTGATCAGGGCGACGATCGCGTCGATGTTGTCGAGCGCTATCTTGTACCCCTCGAGAATGTGCGCCCTCTCCTCGGCCCGCTTCAGGTCGTACTGCGTCCTTCGCGTTATCACGTCCTCCCTGTGCGCGAGGAAGAGGGACATCATCCTCTTGAGCGTCATCACCTCGGGGCGGAGGTTGTTCAGCGCCAGCATTATTATCCCGTAGGTGACCTGAAGCTGCGTGTGCGCGAAAAGCTGGTTGAGAACCACCTTCGGATAGGAATCCCGCTTCAGGTCGATGACGATCCTCAGCCCGTCCTTGTCCGATTCGTCCCGTATGTCGGCGATCCCCTCGAGCTTCCCGCCCCTCACGAGCTCCGCTATCTTCTCGATGATAGACGCCTTGTTCGTCTGGTACGGCACCTCGGAGACGACGACGCTCGTTTTCCCGTTCTGCTGCGTCTCTATGTTGGCCTTCGCCCTGACGATGATCTTCCCCTTGCCCGTCGCGTAGGCCTCCCTTATGCCGGCCCTTCCGTATATGATCCCGCCGGTCGGGAAATCGGGGCCCTTGACGTGCGCGGCCAGCTTCTTCTCGTCTATCTCCGGGTCGGCGAGAAGGGCCTTGAGGCCGCTCACTATCTCCGACATGTTGTGCGGCGGGATGTTCGTCGCCATCCCGACGGCGATGCCGGACGCCCCGTTGATGAGAAGGTTGGGGATCTTCGACGGAAGGACGAGGGCCATCTGCCGCGTTTCGTCGTAGTTCGGCCCGAACTCGACCGTCTCCTTGTCGATGTCGGCGAGAAGCTCCTCGGCGATCTCCTTCATCCTGACTTCGGTGTACCGTTCGGCCGCGGCGGGGTCGCCGTCTATCGAGCCGAAGTTCCCCTGCCCGTCGACGAGCGGGTACCTCAGCGAAAAATCCTGGGCGAGCCTGACGACGGCGTCGTAGACCGAGGCGGTCCCGTGGGGATGATAGTTGCCGGTGACGTCTCCGGTCAGCTTGGCCGATTTCCTGTACGGTTTCGTGTGCTCGAGGTTGAGGTCGTTCATCGCGAGGAGTATCCGCCTGTGAACCGGCTTGAGGCCGTCGCGCACGTCGGGCAGGGCTCTCGACACGATGACGCTCATCGAATAATCGAGATAGCTGCTTTTCATCTCGTCTTCTATGTAGACCGGTATGATCCGTTGCCTCGTCAGATCCATCGAGCTGTTCCTCCTCCGGTTCCCTCCGCGGGCCCGCGGCCTTCAGACCATTCCTTCAGAGCCCGCGAATGCCGCCCTTTACGCCGTGTTATTCTTGCGCCATCCCGTCAGATATCCAGGTTCCTCACCGCGAGCGCGTTGTCCTGTATGAAATTTTTTCTCGGTTCGACCTTGTCCCCCATGAGCATCGTGAAGGTGTGGTCCGCCTCTATCGCGTCCTCGAGCGTCACCTTCAGAATCGTCCTTCTCTCGGGGTCCATCGTGGTCATCCAGAGCTGGTCGGGGTTCATCTCCCCGAGCCCCTTGTACCTCTGAAGATAGACGCCCTGGGAGCCGCCCATCTCCTTCATCATCTTGTCCTTTTCCTTGTCGTTATACGCGTACCGCGCGTCCTTCCCCTTCTTCAGCCTGAAAAGGGGCGGCTGCGCGATGTGAATGCACCCCGACTCTATGAGCTGCGGCATATAGCGGAAGAAAAGGGTGAGGATGAGGGTCCTTATGTGGGCGCCGTCCACGTCCGCGTCGGTCATGATGATAACCTTGCGGTACCTGGCCTTCGCGATGTCGAACTCCTCGCCGATGCCGGTCCCGAGCGCCGTTATAACCGTCTTTATCTCCTCGTTGGCGAGGATCTTGTCGAGCCTCGCCTTTTCGACGTTGAGTATCTTTCCCTTGAGCGGCAGGATCGCCTGGAAGCGGCGGTCCCTCCCCTGCTTTGCCGAACCGCCCGCCGAGTCGCCCTCCACGAGGTAAAGCTCGCACTGCTCGGGATCGGTCATCGAGCAATCGGCCAGCTTTCCCGGAAGCGCGCTCGACTCCAGGGCCGATTTGCGCCTGACGAGCTCCCTCGCCTTTCTAGCCGCGTCCCGCGCCCTCGCGGATTGCGTCGCCTTCTCGATTATCTTTTTCCCGATCGCGGGATTCTCCTCGAGATACTCCGAGAGCTTCTGCCCGACGATCGTCTCGACGATCCCCTTTATCTCGCTGTTGCCGAGCTTCCCCTTCGTCTGCCCCTCGAACTGCGGATCGGGAAGCTTCACGCTGACGACCGCCGTAAGCCCCTCGCGGACGTCGTCGCCCGAGAGGACGATCTTCTGGTTCTTCTTGAAAAGGTTGTTCTTCTGGGCGTAGTTGTTGAGCGTTCTCGTGAGCGCCGTCTTGAATCCCACGAGGTGCGTTCCGCCGTCGACAGTGTTGATGTTGTTCGCGAAGCAGAATATCTTGTCGATGTACGAATCGTTGTATTGCAGCGCGATCTCCACCTCATAGGGTTCCGTGTTGTCGAAGATATAGATCGGTTTTTTGTGGAGCGCGTCCTTGTTCTCGTTCAGGAACTCGACGAAGGAAATTATCCCCCCCGAATATTTGAAATCGTGCTTCTTCCCGTTGCGCTTGTCCTCGAACTGCAGCCTGATCCCCTTGTTGAGGAATGCCAGCTCGCGGAACCGCAGGGAAAGTGTGTCGAAGCTGTAGTCGAGCGTCGAGAATATCTTCGCGCTCGGCATGAAGGTGACGATCGTGCCGGTCCTCTCCCTTCTGGCGGCAAGCGGCGTCGATTCGACCTTCGTGACGGGAGCGCCGTTCTCGTACCTCTGCCTGTACGAGTTGCCGTCGCGGAATATCTCGACCTCCAGCCATTCGGAGAGCGCGTTGACCACGGATACGCCGACCCCGTGAAGCCCGCCCGACACCTTGTAGCTGTCGTGGTCGAATTTGCCGCCCGCGTGCAGGGTGGTCATCACGACCTCGACCGCGGGTACCTTCTGCGTCGGATGCATGTCGACGGGAATGCCCCTGCCGTTGTCGGCCACGGTGACATGCCCCTCGTCCGATATCGTTATGCTTATCTCGTCGCAGCAGCCGGCCATCGCCTCGTCGATGCTGTTGTCGACCACCTCGTAGACCATGTGATGGAGCCCGTGCAGATCGGTGCTTCCGATATACATCGCGGGGCGCTTCCTGACCGCGTCGAGCCCCTTGAGTACGGTGATTCCCTTGGCAGTGTATTCCTTGCTCATTCCTTGCTTATCCCTCGCTTCTTTCCCTTTCCATCATCAGACGGATCCCCGTGACCATCAGTCCGGGGAAACGTTTCCTAATCCTCGCGATGATTCTTTCGCGATGGAAGCTGATCTCCTGCATCCAGACGTTGTTCTCGGCCTCGACGAACAGCGTCCCGTCCCTGAGATCGAGCGGCCGGCTTTTCGAGGCCACGGTCTCGCCAACGATCTCGGCCCAGCACGAGCCGAGTTTTGCCGACTCGACCCTCTCTTCCACCCCCAGCCCCCTTAGCGCTTCCCGGAGGATCTCCCCCACGATCCCGGTTGATTTTTCGGACGGTTGCAAGACGCTCTCCCTCTGTTTGCGCGTCCACGAAGTCTATTACTAACGGGCGCGGAAATAAACAAAAAAAGCCGCTATTTTGCGCCCGCGCGCCTGGCCTTTTCCCCCCGGGGCGACCGGCGGTTTCGCCCCGCGGGGGCATCCCGTCCGCCGCCCGAGCGCCCCCCCTTTCGTCAGGCCCGTACCCCTGTGCTCAGGGCGCCGTTTTCGACCTTTATCACGATCCCTCCGCCGGGGCATTCCCCGAGATCGGACAGTTTCGGAGAGGTGACGAAGCTCTGGTATCTGCCCGAAAGGAGCCCCCGGACCCTGCATGCCGTCGCCGAATCCAGCTCCGAGAAGATGTCGTCGAGAAGCACGACCGGCCTTTCCGACCGCCGCTCCATTATGACCTCCGCCTGGGCGAGCTTCAGCGCTATCGCCGCGAGCCTCTTCCGGCCCTGCGAGCCGAACCTTCTGAGGTCGACGTCCCCCAGCCGTATCGTCATGTCGTCGCAATGGGGCCCGGTTCCCGTGAACCCCTTCCGCCTGTCCGCCTCGCGGCCGCGCAAAAGGGCCGCGGAAAGGGCTTCCCTGACAGAAGGCCGGCCCCCTTCCCCCTCGTCGAAGGAGCAATGGTACGAAAGCCCGAGGTCGCCCGCGCCCGGCGCCATCTCGGCGAATATCCCGCGCGCCGCCGGCGCCACCGCCGAGAGGATCTCCCTTCGCCCCGCCACCACGCCGGCCCCCTTCTCCGCGAGCATCGCGTCCCAGGCATCGAGCTGCGCCCGCCGCGACCGGCCGTCCTCCGGGTCGCGCCTTTCCCGGGCCTCCCCCTGCATCCTTTTCAGCAGCACGTTTCTCTGCCCCAGCGCCCTCCTGTATTCCTTCAGGTCGGAAAGGAAGGGCGGCGAAACCTGCGCCGCGGTGTAATCCATGTAGAGCCTACGCCCCGCCGGCGGCCCGCTCGAAAGCTCGACGTCGCCCGGCGCGAAGATCACGGAGGGTATCATCCCGATGATCTCCGAAAGCCCCGGCAGCCTCCCTCCGTTCGCGGAGGCCGTCACCCTTCCGCCCCTCTCCAGCCCCAGGTCGAGCGTGAACCCGACCCCCGAGTCGCTCAGCCCCCGGAGCTTCAGAAAGAGGAAATCCTCCCCGAAGGCTATCAGCTCGTCGGAGCGCCTAGTCCTGAAGGATCTTCCGAGGGAAAACATGTGAAGGGCCTCGAGCAGGTTGGTTTTCCCCTGCGCGTTGCCCCCGACGATGAAATTGAAGGTCTCGGAAAATTCCACGTCCGCTGAACGGATGTTTCGAAAATTACCGGCATGGAGGCTTTTTACGATCACGCCCTCTCACCGCACTTCCCGCCCGTCCCGCGCCTCAATTTATTCTCAACGGCATGACGATGCAGAGTTGCTTTATATCCCCGCCCTGTTCCACCGGCATCACGACCGCCGCGTTGTCCGGCCTGTCGAGATTGAAGGCTATTTCCTCGGCTTCGATCGTCCTCAGGATGTCCTGCACGTACGCGGCGTTGTAGGCTATCTCCATCTCGTCGTCGGACCACGTCGCGTCTATCTCCTCCCTCGCCTCCCCGAGATCCTGAGTCGTCACGTGCAGCGTGAGAAGATTCTTCTTAAGCGAGAAGATGACCTGGTGCGTCAGGGCGTCGGAGAGGATCGAGACTCTTTTCGTCGCGGCCGACAGGGATTCCCTCGACACGAGAAGCTCCTTCGCGTTTTTCGAGGGGATGACCTTCTGATAATTCGGGAATGGCCCCTCGAGAAGCCTCGAGTAGATCATCACCTCGTCCATGTCGAAGGAGATGCTGTTGTCCCCGATGTTGATTTTGATCGACTCTTCCTTTTCCGAGTACGCCCTGAAGGTCGCGAGGGCTTTCGGCGGGACGATGACGTCGGCCCTCTGGATGTCTCCGAGGGAGCTTTTCATCTCCACCTTCGCCAGCCTGTGCCCGTCCGTCGAGACCATCACGAGGCCCGACTTGTCGACCTCCCATTTGACCCCGCAAAGGGCCGGTCTCGTCAGATCCGTCGACACGGCGTATATCGTCTTGTGTATGAGTTTCCCCAGGACTCCGGAGGCGATGGTGAACTCCGTCTTTCCGTCCTGTTTCGGCAGCTTGGGGAAATCGTCAGCGCTTCTTCCATTGACCACAAATTTGCTTTTGCCGCATTTTATCGTGAGCTTCTCCCCTTCCGCCTCCATCTTCACGTCGCCGCCCTGAAGCGATTTGACTATCTCCGCGATCTTCTTCGCCGGCACGGCAAGCCTGCCGTTTTCGTCGATCGTCCCGTTGACCCTCGACGTAACGGATATGTCGAGGTCCGTCGCGGAAAATGAAATTCCGGTTTCGTCCGCCGACACGAGGGCCATTGAAAGTATCGGCATGGTCGTCCTGTTGGGAACGACCGTCGAAATCGCGTTCATCTTCCTGCTCAATTCCGCCAGCGGGACTGTGATCTTCACACCACTACCTCCTGGTGCCCTTTTTCCATGTTTCGATATTTTTTAACTCCGTGACTTCTTCGGAGAAAATGAGGATAAGCCAAACAAGGGACATTTACAAGAAAAATTGGTCTGACGAAAATTGTCAACAACCGGTTCCCTGCTTCGGTACGGTTAATATAAAAACAGAAGAAGTGGAAGGGTGTGTGGATATGTTTATGGAACGTCGCGAAAGGCGCCGCGCCGGGGCTGAAAACCTCTCCCGGGGCATGTTGAGGGGATGGTGGAAAAGGCCCGGGTTGTGAACATCGGCAAACAACCCCCGGGTTGTCCGCGCGTCTCAACAATCCATCAACATCGATTTGTGGATAACGGGGCGGGGGCGAAAAGGGTTCCGGGGAAGCGTCGCGACGGTTCACGAAGAGAGCTCTTCGCGGAGATTCTCGATCTTTCTCGCGAGGGAGGCGTCGGTGGCGCATTCGCGCTCTATCTTCCTGCACGAATGCAGGACCGTGCTGTGGTCGCGTCCGCCGAATTTTGCGCCGATCTGAACGAGGGAGAAGGAGGTGAGCTCGCGCGAGAGATAGATGGCTACGTGCCTCGCGACGACGACCCTTCCGATCCTCGTCTTCGCGCGGAGGCTGTCGGCGGGGACGTCGAAGCATCTGGCGGCGGCGTTTTGAATCGTCTGGATCGTCAGGTTCTTTTCCGGGCCCTTGACGATGTCCTGGATGATCTCCCGGGCCATGTCGACGTTTATGTCCCTGTTCGTGAGGCTGGCGCACGCGAGGATCCTGATAAGGGAGCCCTCGAGCTCGCGCGTGTTGCTCTTGACGTTCTCCGCTATCAGCGTGATGACGCTGTCGGGGATGGGAATATGCTCGTTCTCGATCTTTTTCCGGAGGATCGCGACGCGCGTCTCGAAGTCGGGAGGCTGTATGTCGGTTATAAGGCCCCATTCGAACCTCGAGGTGAGGCGCTCCTGGAGGGTCGGGATCTCCTTCGGGGGCCTGTCGCTCGTGCAGACGATCTGCTTGTTGGAGTCGTGCAGGGCGTTGAAGGTGAAAAAGAACTCCTCCTGGGTCCTTTCCTTGCCGGCAAGGAAATGTATGTCGTCGATCAAGAGAATGTCGACGTTCCTGTATCTTTCTTTGAATTCGAGAGTTACGCCCGTCCTGATGGCGTGGATAAGCTCGTTGACGAAGCTCTCCGTCGAGACGTAAGAGATTCGCATGCCCGGATGCTCCTGAAGGACGAAATGGCCTATCGCCTGTATTAAATGGGTCTTGCCGAGCCCGGGCCCCCCGTAGATGAAGAGCGGGTTATAGGTTTTAGCCGGCTTTTCGGCCACGGCGAGGGCCGCCGCGTGGGCGAGCCGGTTGCCGTTTCCCACGACGAATTCGCCGAAGGTATACCTGCCGTTGAGCTGAACCTTGTTGGGGAGAATGACGGGGTTTCTGACCAGGGTCGACCGCTCGAGCGGAGCGTGAATACGCGAACTCCTTGCGGGAGAAGGAGATGTGAACTCCACGGCGACGGGTTCTCCCAGCACCGTGGCGGCGGCGGAGCTTATTCTGTCGACGTGATGCTCGGCCAGCCAGTCTATGAAAAAGGAATTCGGGCCCTGGATCACGATGACACCCTGCTCGAAGCTGACGAGACGTGTCGGCTCGAACCAGGTCTGGTAACTCTGGGCGTTGACCTTATCCTTCAAAAGGGCGAGAATCTCCGCCCAGATCCTGGAAAGATCGATCGCGTTCAGTTCTTTTTCCGCGCTCATCGAGCCCCGCACAAGAAAAAAATATCCCCGTGGAAAGACAGGCGCTCTCCAAAAATCCAGGTTATCCACAATTGTGGATAACTCGGCAATTTCAATTATTACAACAAAAACGGCGGGCTTGTTAATATGATGTCAGAGCTTTTTCCACAATCTCCAAGCAGGGGAACAATGTGATCCGGTAGAAAGGCCCCCGGTTTTGATACTCCCCCCATCCCGCGGACGGTAATGTATCATAGGGAAAAATGCATATCAAGAATTTTTTGCACAAAGGGGGAAAATATTTATAATATCCAGCCGGGCAAGCAGATACGACAAAGGCGGCGGAGGTAAAAGCATCCCGATCGTGAAGGGCTGAATTAATTCGCGAAATGGCGTGCCGGAACAGGCCGGAAACAAAAGAGTTATCCGAGGGGGGCATAAAAGACTTGACAAGGAGGGGCCCGGTTTCTATTCTTTGTTGTTTATGTATAAAGCGCCGGGATATATATCAACAAGAGGTTGGACCGATGAAACGCACATTTCAACCGCATAACAAGAGACGGAAAAAAACTCACGGGTTCAGGAAAAGAATGAGCACGGCCACGGGCCGCGATGTTCTGAAGAGAAGAAGAACCAGGGGAAGAAAGCGCCTTACCGTATAGGCCGGGCGTCCGGCGCGGACCGGAAGGAAGGCCCAGCCCGATGGCGGCCGAAGGACTGAAGAAGGACAGCCAGTTCAGGCTCGTATACCGCGAAGGGCGAAGGGAAGCCGGCAAAAGGATCACCGTTCTCTATCTCAGAGCAGAATGCGAAGGGCCGTCCGCAGGTTTTGTTGCGAGCAAAAAAAGAGTGGGCAAGGCTTGTCAGCGAAACAGGGCGAAAAGGCTGATGAGGGAAATATTCAGAAAGCTGCGGGACAGGATCAACGAGAAAAATATCTGGATAGTGTTTATTGCCTCATTTCGTCCTGAGGAGACGTCATTTCAGGAACTGTTGGAAGATGTGGAACGCTCTCTCGTGAGGGCCGGACTGATATCAAATTGCGGATGATATCCAGGATTCTGACGCGGGTCGGCCTCTTGGCCGTCAGACTATACAGAACAGCTATCTCCCCGTATCACGCACCGGCCTGCAGGTTCACGCCTTCCTGTTCACAGTACGCCGAGGAGGCCCTGAGTCGTTACGGATTCTTCAGGGGCTCGCGCCTGGCGCTGTGGCGCATCCTGAGATGCCACCCCTTCAATGCCGGCGGGCACGACCCGCTTCGCTGAAAAGCCCGATACGCCTTTTTCAGAAGGGAAGTCGTTGATGGACAAACGTTCATTTCTGGCGATCGCCGTTACTTTCGTAATCCTCCTCGCGTGGCAGATCCTTTATCTCGGGCCGAGACAGAAGGAAGTGACCGCGAGAAGGTCGGCCGCGATGGTCGAAAAAGCGCGGGCCGATTCGATCGCCGCCACTGAACGGCGCGGAGATGAGACGAGGGCCGAAGCCGCGGAAGGCGACACCGCGGGCGCGGCCGATTCGACCGAAGGGGTGGGCACGAACGCCGCCCCGCCCGAATCGGCGGATTTCTTCGCGAACGACCCCGGCACCCGGGAAAAAATAATCACCGTCGACACGGGCAGGATGATCGTATCGCTGACGAGCCGCGGCGCGGAGATTTCCAGCGTGCGCCTCCCCGGATTCGAGAAGCCCGCCGGCGGCGCGGTGGAGCTGGTCCCCGTGGGCGCGCGTGGGGGGATGGCGCTTGCCGTCGAGAAGGACGGCGAATGGAAAAGCTTTTCCGAAACGATTTTCGACCTCACGATAAACGGAAGGCCGGCGACGGGCGGGGAGGAGATCGTCCTTTCGGAAGGAGAGCCGCGGGCCGAGATCCTCTTTTCGAAGAGAGGGGGAGGCGGCGAAGCGGTCGACAAGAGGTTCGTCTTTTCAAGGGACGCCGGCGACGCGGAATTGACCGTGGCCATGGAGAGAAACGGAGAGCTGGCACGCACGGCCGGATACGCCGTTTCCTGGGAGCCGGGCCTCGCCCTGAACGAAAAGAATGAAAAACAGGAAAAGCAGAAGATCGCCTCCCTCGGAAGGGTCGGGGACGAATACTACAAGGAGGACACGGGCAAGTTCGCCAAGACCGGCATGTTCGAACATGACGGCACGGTGTTCTGGGGAGCCGCGAGGTCGAGGTACTTCATCAGCGCCCTGATCCCCGGGGCGCAGCGCAGCGGCACGCTCGTGACGACGGGAGACAGGGCGGCGGGAAAGACCGGGTACTCGCTTCGATATCCTTTCCGCGGGGATCCCGAAAGGGTCGAGGAATCCTTCCGATGCTATTTCGGTCCCCAGGAGATGGACGCGCTCAAGGGGTACGGGGTGGGGCTCGAGAAGGCGATCGATCTCGGCCACATGAGATTCTTCAGCGTGCCCGTCCTGAAGATGATGACGTGGATGTACAGGTTCATCCCGAATTACGGCTGGATCATAATCATCCTGTCGATCCTCACCAAGGTCGTCTTCTACAGGCTGACTCACAAGAGCCTCAAATCGATGAAGGACATGCAGAAGCTTCAGCCGAAGCTCAAGGAGATCCAGGAGAAGTACAAAAACGACAAGCAGAAGCTGAACCAGGAAACGATGAGGATGTACAAGGAGTCGGGGGTGAATCCCCTCGGGGGATGCCTGCCCCTGCTCCTGCAGATGCCCGTCTTCATCGCGCTGTTCAATGTGCTCAGCAACATGGTCGAGCTTCGCGGCGCCCCGTTTGCCCTCTGGATCAACGACCTGTCGATGCCCGATGCACTCTTTGATTTCGGGCTGAACCTGCCCCTGCTGGGCAGCGAGTTCCGCCTCCTTCCGATATTGATGGGGGCGGCGATGGTGGTGCAGTCGAGGATGGGGGGCGGGGATCTGCCGAACGCCCAGACGAAGATGATGCAGTGGATGATGCCGATCGTCTTCACCTTCGTCTTTTACGGCATGCCCTCGGGCCTGGTGTTGTACTGGCTGGTCAACAACGTTCTTTCGATCGTCCAGCAGTACTACGTGCACAAAGCGATCGACGCGGAGGAAAAAGCGGCCGGCGAAGCCGCGTCGCCAGCGGAATGAGAAAACGAATGAAGCCCCCGACGGCCGTATGGGTGCGGCCGCCGGCAGGGGAAGATCGACGAAGCCGGTGGAATATGAAATTCTACAATATCACCCACGGGAACAGGAGCTGAAGGATGGATATGATCAAAACAGCCAGAACGGAGCAGCGAAAGAAATCCACGGAAGCGACGGGCAAGACGGTCGAAAAGGCGCTCGAGACGGCCCTGGAGGAGCTCGGGGCAAAGGTCGAGGAGGTCGACATCGAGATCCTCGAGCCTGGGCAGAAGGGGGTTCTCGGCATCTTCGGATCGAAAGAGGCGAAGATACGGGTCGCCCTTAAAAAAGGCTCGGCAGGGGTCGAAGAGGTCGCCGACAGCGTCACGAAGCTTATCATGGACTGCCTCGACATAAACTACAGGATATTTTCCGACACGCTCGACGACACGACATACATCAATATCGAGACGGCGGGGGTAGACGGGCTCCTGATCGGGCGCAAGGGGGATACGCTCAATTCCCTCCAGCACCTTGTCGGCAGGATAGTGTCGCGCAAGCTCGGCGGGTATCAGCGCCTGACCCTCGACGTCGGCGGGTACCTCAAGAACCGCCAGGAGATCCTGAAGCAGAAGGCGGTAAAGGCCGCCGAAAGAGCGAAAAAATCGAAGAGGGAGGTCGGCCTCGAGCCGATGAAGGCCTCGGAGAGAAGAATCGTGCATATGGCCCTCTCGGAGATCGAGGGGATTTCGACTTACACGGTGGGGAACGGGGAGATGAGGAAGGTCTTCGTCTCGCCGGAGCACGGCGGCGAACGAAAAAACCGCTTCAGCAAGCCAAAAGAAAGGTCATGAACGGCGACACGGTTGTGGCCCTGAGCACGCCCCCCGGGGAATCGGGGATCGCGGTGATCAGGATTTCCGGCCCGGAAGCGGCGCCGATCATGCGCGCCATGGCGACGGCCGCAGGGCGCTGGGAATCGCACACGATCCACCGGGCGATACTGAGAAACATCGAAAGGGAGCCGATGGATGACGCCCTCGCCGTCATCATGAAGGCTCCCGATTCATATACGGGCGAGGATGTGGCGGAGATATACTGCCACGGCAGCATGCAGGTCGTGTCCGCGATCATCGAGGACGCACTCGCCAGGGGAGCCGTCCCGGCGGGCCCCGGGGAATTCACCAAAAGAGCCTATCTCAACGGCCGCCTCGATCTCGTTCAGGCCGAGGCGGTCGCCGATCTAATATCATCCGAGACGAGGCTTCAGAGCATCGTGGCCCTGGAACACCTAGAGGGGGCGCTGTCGGAGAGGATCGCGGGGATCGAAAAGATTCTCATGGAGCAGCTCGCGCTGGTCGAGGTGTCGATCGATTTCTCGGAAGAGAAGATCGAGACGTGGGACGGGGCCGGCCTCGGCGCGATCGTGGCCGGGGCGAAAAGAAGCCTGGCCGGCCTCCTCGAGTCGGAGGTCGCGGGGAAGAAATTGAGGCGCGGCATACGAATCACGATCCTCGGCCCGAGAAACGCCGGGAAGAGCAGCCTCTACAACGCGCTGATCGGGGAGGAGAGGGCGATCGTCTCCCCCGTCCCGGGGACGACCCGGGATCTTCTCCGGGAACGGATTCACATGGGGGGCTTCACATATTACCTGGAGGACACGGCAGGGATCGCGGAGACGGGGTGCGAGATCGAGGCGCGCGGGATATCGATGGGAAGGAGGGCGGCCGAGGACGCCGATCTTGTTCTCTTCGTCATCGACGGAAGCGTGGAGATCGACGAGGGCACGGCGAGGGAGCTCGCCCTCGCGGGCGGCAGGGAGAGCATAACGGTGCTCAACAAGGCGGATCTCGTCCCCGGTCCGCATCGGGTTGCCGGGGAGAAGGATTCCTCTCCTGAGGCCGCGGGCCACAAGGCTGCGGGCTCGAAGGTTCCGGCCTCCGAAGCTCCGCGAAAGGCGCCGGGGGATAATTTCCCCGCGGCGGAGGCGGGGGCAGGGATCGATCCGACGAGGATCGTCTCCGTCTCTGCGCTCACCGGAGAGGGGCTCGAAGAGCTGAAAAGGATGATCTTCGAAAGAACGGTTGGGAGAGAGGTGTCCAGGATCGGCGGGGAGAGGATCGCTCTTAACGCGCGGCAGGCAGCGGCCCTGAGAGAGGCGATGGAGGCGCTCGGCAGGGTGGAGAAGGAGCTTTCCGGCGAAAAGGGGGCGGAGATCATAAGCCTCGAGCTCAGGGAGGCGATCGACGCATGCGGGAGGGTGACGGGCAGGTCAACCGCGGCAGACCTTCTCGATACGATATTTTCGCGATTCTGCATCGGGAAATGACGTGGAAAACTATTATAACCATCTGAACCATAACAATATGAAAGCATATCAAGAATGATTATCGATAGGACGGATGGTGAATATGATGTTGCCGTGGTGGGAGCGGGGCATGCCGGCTGCGAGGCGGCTCTTGCGTCGGCCAGGATGGGAATGACGACCCTGCTGGCGACGATCCATATCTCCGATATCGCGCGAATGCCTTGCAATCCCGCAATCGGGGGGCTCGCCAAGGGGCAGCTCGTCAGGGAGGTCGACGCCCTCGGGGGAGAGATGGGGCTTTGTATCGACCATGCCGGGATACAATTCAGGATGCTGAACAGGGCGAAGGGCCCGGCCGTATGGTCGCCCCGCGCGCAGGCGGATAAGAAACGGTATCACATCAGGATGCTCAGGGCTCTCGAGGAGCAGGCAGGGCTCGATATCCTCGAGGCCGAGGTGGAGAAGCTCGTCGTCGAGGGAGGATCGGTGCGCGGGATCGGCGTTTCGGGGGGCGGATTCATAAAGGCAAAGAGGGTGATCCTGGGGCTCGGCACATTCCCGAACGGCCTGATGCACATTGGGGAAACGAAGATTCAGGGGGGAAGGGAGGGCGAACCGCCCTCCTGCAGATTGTCCGACGATCTCGCGGCCCTCGGGATCGAAAGGAAGAGGCTCAAGACCGGGACCCCCGCAAGGCTGGCAAAGCGCAGCATCGACTTTTCGAGATGCGAGGAACAGCCGGGGGACGAGAATCCGGAGCCCTTTTCCTTCCGCACGGAAAGGCTGGATGTCAAGCAGGTATCTTGTTATATCACATACACTAACACCGATACGCACGAAATAATCAGAAAGAACATAGGAAGATCTCCACTCTTTTCCGGGCAGATCAAGGGTATCGGGCCGAGATATTGCCCCTCGATAGAGGATAAGGTAGTAAGATTCGCGCACAAGAACCGGCACCAGGTATTTCTTGAGCCGGAGGGGCTCGACAGCGAAGAGATATATGTAAACGGGCTTTCCACGAGCCTCCCGCGCGACGTACAGATGGGGATGCTGAGGACCGTTCCCGGCCTCGAGGCTGCGGAGATCGTCAGGTACGGCTACGCCATCGAATATGATTTCTTCCCGCCCCACCAGATACACTCGACAATGGAATCGCGAAGGATAACAGGCCTTTACATGGCCGGACAGGTGAACGGGACCTCGGGGTACGAGGAGGCCGCCGCGCAGGGGATCATAGCGGGGATAAACGCGGTCCTCTCGCTGCGCGGAGAGGCCCCGTTCGCGCCCGGAAGGCACCAGGCGTATGCCGGAGTCCTGATCGACGACCTTATAACCAAGGAAATTGACGAACCTTACAGGATGTTTACATCGAGGGCGGAGCACCGGCTCCTTCTCAGGCAGGATAACGCCGACGAGAGGCTCTTCAGATTCGGCGTGAGGTTCGGCCTGATCGACAGGGATTTGTGGGCCGGGATGATGAGAAGAAGGAAAAGGGTCGAAGCTGCCCGAAGAAGGCTGGTACGCGAGCAGGTTCAGGCAGCCGATGCAGCCGGCATATTGCGGAGGGCCGCGGAGGGGCTCCCGGGAGGGGACGGGGAAGAAAAGGGGGCCGCGATCGAGACGAGCAGAGCCATCAGGCTCCTTCAAAGGCCGGGAGTGAGCCTCGGAGAGGTGGAAAAAGCATTGCCCGGCGGGCTTCTGGGGCTGGAGCCGCGCGAGATCGAGATGCTGAATATCGGCATAAAGTACGATGGATACATAAAAAGGCAGAAAAGAACGGCTCAGAGGATCGTGGTGATGGACAAGATGAGGATCCCTGAAGATTTCAATTACGATATCGGGGCGCTCAGCACGGAGGCGAGGGAAAAATTGAGGAAGTTCAGGCCGGAAACCCTCGGTCAGGCCTCGAGGATATCAGGGGTCAGAAATTCCGATCTCTCGATCCTGATGGTTTTCCTCGGGAGAAAATCGGATCGGCCGGCAAGGGACTGGCCGGGAGACGCTGAGCCACAGGAGCAGGGGAGAGGATGATGGAGCGGGACGAAACAATCAGGAAAGTCCTTGATACAGTCCTTTCCCGCTGGCCCGGCGAACTTTCCCCCGGGGCGCTCGGGAAGCTGCATCTCTTTATCGGCGAACAAGTAAAGTGGAACAAAGTCATTCATATATTCGGAAGGAATGATACCGAAAAGACCATTGCAGACCAGATAAGCGATTCTCTCGCGATGCTGCTGTTCGCCAGGGAACTCCTTGCAGAGAAGAAAGGGCCGGGAGCATTCGCGGGCCCCGTTATAGATATCGGGACCGGATTCGGCTTCCCGGGCTTCGTCTGGAAAATCGTAGATGACGGCCTTCCCGTCACCCTCGTCGAGAGAAAAGAAAAAGCCGCCACATTTCTCGAAAGGCTTGCCCTTTCGCTGAAGCTCGACGGCCTGGAAATCGTCCGGCGCGACGCCGAAAAGGACGAGATCCCGGGGTTATACCGCATCGTGACGTCGAAGGCGGCGGGGAGACTCGGGAAGATGCTTCCCATAGCCGCGAAACTCCTCGAGCCGGGCGGACTCTACATCACGGTCAAGGAAAAGGACTGGAGATGGGAGCTCGAGAAGGAAGAAGCCCCCGGGATGAAATTCCTGAAAGAGGAGACGATCGAAGGGAACAGGGGGGCTCTCGTCGCATTCAGAAAATAATTCCCGGGCCGAATCCCGGCCTTCGCCGTTTCACGTGAAACGGCGAAGGCTCCATCCGCCTCCGCAAAGATAATCCCCACGCCCCCGTTTCTTCATTTCGCATAACGGACAAAGCCGTTTCACGTGAAACTTTTTCCTCGAACAGCCGGCGCTGAAATCTTTCAGGATCTCCGGAACACTTTGTCGCGAAAGGCATTATTTCGATTGTGCTTCATCGGCGGGCCGCAGGAGCGCCCAGCTCCCGAGCAGTTTTTGATTGCTTTCCGCCGCACTCCTTCCTATAATGAGGCAAGCCCCGCCGGTTGACAAGGAGAAAGAAATGCGATCCATCACATTCATATTAAAGCGGTTATGGGTTTTGCCGGCAATCCTGGCGGTTATTGCGGGCTGCGATGAGAGCCTCGATTTCAAGAACACCCCTCCGGGGAATCTCGAAATCGAAAAGAATGTCTGCTATCTGGGTACCGGGAAACCGATTACATTGTGTGGCTCGGGCGAGGACGCGGACGGGGACCCGATCTCCTACAGGTGGACCTCCGCGCACGGGACATTCACCCCGTCCGACGGGGCCGGCCAGTGCGTGCAATGGGTGGCCCCTCAGACGGCGGGGATATACAAGGTCACGCTGATTGTGACCGACGAGATCGAGGAGAGCACAATAACGGAAGATCTTGTTGTAGGACAAGAACTTGTTCTTCTTCCAGGGGATGCCGAAATCGACGATAACGGCTCTTTTTACATAGTCAGCTCCCTGGTTCCGCTGCAGGTCGGGTTTCGCACGACCCTGATCCTGCATGACGGCGTGACGATCGTATTCGCCAATGAGAACGGAGGATTCTCCGTCGCCGGCACCATGCAGATCCTCGGGACGGAATCGAACCCGGTGACAATCAAGTCGAATTCCTGCCAGATAACGGCCGGCGCATGGACCGGGATCTACTTCGCCGGGGCGGACGCGGCCGGGATCATAAGGCACGCCAATATCAGCGGAGCCATCACCGCGATCAGCGTCGAGAACAACGCAAGCGTCGAGATAGATACATGCACGATAGTATCGTGCGATCTCGGGATACTGGCCGCAGACAGCGCCTCGGTCGATATAACCGGATGCAAGATATGGGAAAACGGCGGTGGAATCAGGACGAACGATTCACATACCATAATTAGAAATTCGACCGTGCGCTACAACGGGAATTACGGAGTGTGGATAGGTGGAGGCGGGAACTCGCCGCAGGCCGACATCCAATACTGTAACGTATCCAACAATACATACTTCGGCGGATTCAGGGTTTCGGGGCGCTCGGTTCCCCAGGTGAAAAATTGCGCGATCTATCTGAACCAGTACGGTGCCTACCTCAGCGAATATTTCGCCGACGAAAATCTCGATTTCACCGAGAACTATTGGGGATACATCACCAGCACCGAGATAGCGGACTACATACTCGACGGCGACGACGTCGCGACGGGTCCGAAAGTCCTTTTCAATCCATGGCTTACGGCCTCTCCAGTCACCTACTAGGAGAGTCTCGCAGGGAAGGATCACGGGGAGAAAGAATCTCCACATTTTATGGGAAAGATCATTGCCATAGCGAATCAGAAGGGCGGAGTCGGCAAGACGACGACAGCCGTGAATCTCAGCGCCAGCCTCGGCGTTGCGGAGGCGAAGGTGCTGCTCGTGGACGTCGACCCGCAGGCGAACGCCAGCAGCGGCCTGGGCATAAGGGTGGAAGAAGGGGAACCTACTATTTATGAAGTACTTATAGGCGAAATGGACGCGGCCGGGGTGGTCAGGAAAACCGACCTCGTCGATCTTATCCCCTCTCATCCACGACTAAATGGGGCGGAGATAGAGCTCGTATCCCAGATCGCAAGGGAGAGAAAATTGAAGGCGGCCCTTGCGGGAATCAGGGACAGGTACGATTACCTTATAATAGACTGCCCGCCGAGCCTGGGGCTGCTCACCGTCAACACGCTGACGGCGGCCGATTCGGTGCTGATCCCGATACAGTGCGAATATTACGCCCTGGAAGGGCTGAGCCAGCTTCTAAGCACGATCAGGATGGTTCAGAAACACCTCAACCCCGATCTCAAGATAGAAGGGGTGCTGCTGACGATGTTCGACAAGAGGCTCAGGCTGTCGAGCCAGGTCGCCAGCGAGGCGATCTCGTATTTCGGGGAGAAGGTCTACGACAGCATCATTCCCCGCAACGTGAGGCTCAGCGAGTCTCCGAGTTTCGGGAAACCGATCGTCCTTTATGATATAGAAAGTTCCGGCGCGAAAAGTTATCTGGAACTCGCCAGGGAACTTATCTCCAAACAAAACGGAGGCTCGGAAAAAGAGCCCGTCCGGCGCGGAAGGGCGGAGTGACATGAGAAAAAAGGTTCTCGGGAGGGGGTTGGAAGCTCTTATTCCACAAAACCTCAAGGAGAGCGTATCCGAGACGGAACGGGTCATGGATATCGAACTCGACGAGATCGATCCGAATCCGAATCAGCCCAGGGAACATTTCGACGAGAAGCAACTGCGCGAGCTCGCCGCTTCGATAAAGAAACATGGCGTTCTTCAGCCCGTGGTGGTAAGGAGGGTCGGCGCGCGTTACCAGCTCGTCGTGGGAGAGCGCAGGTTCAGGGCTTCGAAGCTCGCGGGAAAAGCGACGGTGCCGGCGATCGTAAGAAGGGTCGACGACGACAACTCGCTCAAGTTCGCCCTCCTGGAGAATCTTCAGCGAGAGGATCTCAACCCGATCGAGGAAGCGCGCGGGTATGTGGCCCTGCAGGAGGAGTTCGACATCCCCGCCAGGGAGATAGCGGATATTCTGGGAAAGGAGAGAAGCACGGTCGCGAACACGATCAGGCTTCTCAACCTCCCCGCCGAGGTGATAGCGCTTCTGGAACAGGGCAAGCTCCGCGCCGGTCACGCGAGGGCGATCCTCTCGATCGAGGGAGAGAAGGAACAGATAGAGTGGGCGCGGCGGGTGGTCGAGGACGGGTTCACCGTGCGCGAGGTGGAAGACGCCGCGAGGCCTCACGGCAAAAGAAAAAAACCGAGAGGGCATAGAAAAGCCGATCCGCAGATCGCGGCGCTGGAGGAAAGGCTCGAACTGCTGCTCGGCACGAGGGCCCGCATCGTGCCGAGGAAAAAGGGAGGAGCGATCCTCATCGAGTATTATTCGGGGGACGAGCTCGAGGGGATACTCTCGCGCATGGGGATCGACATACTGGCGTAAGGTTCGGTTGTTCCGGGGGTGGATAATCCGGCGGATAAATAAAAACGAGAAGTTCTCGGTAATCATAGTGCCTCACGACATACAGAAAACGAGGACCTACAAGATATCGTACATGTTTTTCTACGTATTCGTCGGGGTTCTTGCCGTGGGGATCGTGGGGCTGACGATCTTTCTGGCGACATATGGGAATCTGCTCCTGAAGGCGCGGGAGATCGTGATGCTCGAAAGGCAGGTCGAAGAGCTGACCAGGAGAAACGAAAAGATAGGGATCCTGATGAGGGACCTGGCCGAGCTCAACGTGATGGAAATAAAGGTAAGGAGACTGCTCGGCGCCGCCCGGGGGGACACGACATGGACCGCCGGAGCGACGGAGGCGGGTGAAACCGGAACACAGGAGGTGGAAAACGAAAAAACGCAGATGCTTCTCGCATTTCCAAGTTTCTGGCCGGCACGGGGACACATCACGAGGGGGTTCAGCGTGACGAGCGGGAGGTCTGGCCCCGAACATCATCCGGGAATCGACATCGCGCTGGAACGGGGGGTGCCGATCAGGGCCGCCGCGGCTGGATATGTCATAGAGGCCGGATGGGACGATACTTACGGATATCTTGTGACGGTCGATCATGGATATGGAATAAAAACCCTTTACGGGCATAACGACAGGGTGGTAGTAGTTAAGGACGAAAGAGTGGGGCGCGGACAGACGATCGCGTATTCAGGGAACACGGGGACAAGCTCGGCGCCGCACCTTCATTTCGAGGTCATACAGAACAATATTTCTGTCGACCCTTTAAAATACCTTTTAAAATGAGGTAATAGATATGAAAAAAAGCCAGTCGAAAGGGATCGCGATATTCGGGAAAGAGGGTGAAAAGATGATAACGGAGGGTAAAATGAACTCGATACTCGGACAGGGATGCACGGTAAAAGGGACCATAGATGTCAAGGAAGGAACCCTGAGAATCGACGGGGATTTCGAGGGCACGATAAATTGCCCGGGAACCCTCGTGGTCGGCAAGGATGGCAGCGTCAAGGCCGACATATCCGTCACGAGCGCCGTCATAGGCGGGAAGGTCAAGGGGAATATAGATGCCAGGGAGAAGATAGAGCTTCAGGCCGGGTCGAGGCTCGAGGGGGATATCAAGACGATCCGGCTCGTCATCGATGAGGGGGTCTTCTTCGAAGGCTCCTGCAAGATGAGCCCCGACGGCAAAAGCCACAACCAGCCCGCTGCGATTCAGCAGGGGATGCAGGGGCAGGACGACAAGTCGAAGGAGAAAAGGGAACACGCGGGCACGTGGTCGCGGTAACGGCGGCGGGCCGCAGGCCCGGCGCAGGGTATCCGGCTTCGCACAGGGTGCGGGATATATAGAAAAAGGGAGCCGCGCATGACGCGGCTCCCTTTCTTTTGCGGATCGTAGTCCGGCTACTTCACCCTGACCTTGATCTCTTTGGGTTTCTGCTTTTCGGTCTTGGGGATGGAAACCGCAAGAATCCCATCCTTGTACTCGGCCTCGACTCCTTCGGCCGATGTGTCTTCGGGAAGGAGGAAGGACCTCTCGAACTTCCCGTATACTCTTTCGCATATATGGAAATTCTCGTCCTTCGCTTCCGATTCGGCCTTCTTTTCGCCGCGGATGGTCAGGTTGTTGTCCTGCAGCTCGATGCTGATCTCATCCTTGTTCATCCCGGGGATTTCGGCCGTAAGCTCGTACTTGTCTTCGTGTTCCCTGATGTTTACCCTGGGAATCCATACCCCGCTCCCCAGATCTACCCTGCGCCTGTTCGCAAGAAACAGGTTGTTGAAAAGATCCTCGACCTCGTCCTGGAACGTGGTCACTCCTGTAACTCCGGGATACCACTTCATAAGTTTCACGACCAACCTCCTTGTTTTATACCAGCCAACCCCAAAAGGCTCACTATTGTTGAAATTTTGAAACCTCTTTGTCCGGACTCTATCGACGATATTGCATCCTGCATGCCAGAATTTGTGTGGTTTTGCAACATCAAAATTGACAGCGTGTTAAGCGTGAGATCGGGCCTCGCGCGCCCCTCTCCGCGCCGGTGCCTGCCAGAAAACAACAAATGGACTGCCATTTGCTCGGTGCGATGGCACACAAAACCCGCCATATTGGCGCGAGGCAATGGCAGCCTTGCCGTGAGCCTGCCGGTTCATCCTGAATCAAAAACCAAGGAAACCCATCGCAAACGCTTGAAAAAAAAGCCATAACATGATAAAAAAGAATGGAACCAGCGGGCGGCCTGCGTTTAGAAGTGATGCGGGGCTTCCATCCCGCCACGGGGCCGCAAGACGTTCGTTCGAGGAGGATCGATGAAGAAGAGGAATACGGCCGTTCTTTCTTTGATTCTGCCGGCCGCGATTATGCTGGCGACCATCGTTGCCGGATGCGGCGGCGGAGAGAACAGGCGATACACTATAGAAGAATTCATGGGGAACAACCTCGTGAGCGGCGGGGTCTTCTCCCACGACGAGAGCAGGATCCTCTTCACCGCGGACAATACGGGGATATTCAACATCTATTCCGCCCCCGTCCTGGGCGGGGAGGCCGTGCAACTGACCGACTCCAGGAAAAACTCGATCTTCGCCCTTTCGTATTTCCCGGACGACGACCGCATCCTCTACCTGAGCGACGAGGGCGGGAACGAGATACATCATATTTATTTGCGGGAACTCGACGGAAGCGTCAGGGATCTTACCCCATGGAAAAACGCGAAGTCGGTCTTTTACGGGTGGACTTCGGTCAGGGACCACTTCGTTTTCGGCTCGAATAAAAGAGACCAGAGATTCATGGACGTTTACGTGATGGATGTCAGGACCCTGGAGCCGAGGATGATCTACCTCAACGACGCGGGATACAGCCTGGGGGCGATGTCGAACGACGACCGCTACCTGGCCTTCACGCGGACCATCACGGAACACAATTCGGAAATGTACCTCTACGACAGGGAGACGGGGGTGACGACGCACCTTTCCCCGCATGAGGGCGAGGTCAATTTTCTGCCGAACGACTTCTCTCCCGATTCCAGATACCTGTACTATCTGACCGACGAGGGGAGCGAGTATCTCTACGTCAAAAGGATCGAGATCGGCACGGGCTCTGCCGAAACCGTAGAGAAGGCGCAGTGGGATATCGTCTATTCGCATTTTTCATGGAAAGGGAAATACAAGGTCACGGGGATCAACAATGACGGGTCGATCGAGATAATTGTGCGCGACGCGGCGGGCGGCGCCCCCGTGGAACTTCCGGATCTTCCGGGCGGCGAGATCACGGCGATATATTTTTCGAGAAGCGACAGGTACATGAGATTCTATCACGGCAGCGCCAGCTCCCCGACGGACATCCACGTCTACGATTTCCAGACCCGTAAATCCCACCGCATAACGAATTCGCTGAACCCCGCGATAGACCGGGACGATCTCGTCGACGCCCAGGTGGTCAGGTACCGCTCCTTCGACGGGGAGGTCATACCGGCGAACTACTACAAGCCGAAAAATATCAGGCCGGGCGACAGCATTCCCGCGATCATCCACGTTCACGGCGGCCCCGGGGGGCAGGCGAGAAAAACCTACAGCGACGCCATCCAATACTTTGTAAATCACGGCTACGCGGTTCTCTCCGTGAACAACAGGGGAAGCTCGGGGTACGGCAAAAGATTTCTCGCCCTCGACGACATGAGGCACGGGCAGGACGATCTGCGCGACTGCATCGAGGGAAAGAACTGGCTGGTGATGACCGGGTACGTCGACCCGCACCGGGTCGCGATACTCGGGGCGAGCTACGGAGGGTACATGGCGCTCGCGGCCCTGACCTTCGCCCCGGAGGAATTCGCGGCCGGCGTCGACCTGTTCGGCATATCGAACTGGCTCAGGACCCTGCAGAGCCTCCCGGCCTGGAGGGAAAGCTACAGGGAGGCGATGTACAGGGAGATGGGGCATCCCGAAAGGGACGCGGAATATCTCAGGAGCATTTCGCCCCTTTTCCACGCCGAGAGGATCACGAAGCCGCTCATGGTTCTGCAGGGGTGGAACGACCCGCAGGTGCTCAAGGTCGAATCGGATGAAATCGTCAAGGCCGCGAGAGATAACGGGGCGCAGGTCGAGTACATGATCTTCGAGGACGAGGGGCATGGATTTTTAAAGAGAAAGAACAGGATGGCCGGCTACGGGGCCATCCTGGAATTTCTCGACAGGCACCTGAGGGAAGACCGCGGCGGAGCATAGTAACGATCGGGGGAAGGGGCCGCATGGAGACTTACGGCGAAGAAAGGATGCTCGAACGCTTCGGCGAGGCGTACGGGCAGCTCAAGACCGAGATCGCCCGCGTGATCGTGGGGCAGGACAGGGTCGTCGACGAGCTGGCGATGGCCCTTTTCTCCGGAGGGCACTGCCTGCTCGTCGGGGTGCCGGGCCTTGCGAAGACGCTCATGGTGTCGACGGTCGCCGAATGCCTGGGGCTGAAATTTTCGAGGATACAGTTCACCCCCGACCTGATGCCGAGCGACATAATGGGGACGGAGGTGCTCGAGGAGGACAGGACGACGAGCACGAGGGTCTTCAGGTTCATCCGGGGACCGGTCTTCGCGAACATCGTTCTGGCCGACGAGATAAACAGGACGCCGCCCAAGACGCAGGCGGCCCTCCTTCAGGCGATGCAGGAGTTCTCCGTGACGGTCGGCGGAGGGACGCACCTTCTCGAACGCCCCTTCTTCGTCCTCGCGACGCAGAACCCGATCGAGCTCGAGGGGACATACCCCCTTCCCGAGGCGCAGCTCGACAGGTTCATGTTCAACATAAAGGTGGATTATCCGACCGAGAGCGAGGAGATGCGGATCGTGGACACGACCACATCCCTTCCCCCGTCGAAACCCGCGAAGGTTCTCGGTGGGGCCGAGATACTCGGCATACAGAAGATGATCATGAAGGTTCCCGTCTCGGAGAGGATACTCTCCTACGCCGTGAGGCTCGTGAGGGCGAGCAGGGGCGGGGATTTCCCGGACGTGGGACAATATCTCTCGTGGGGCGCGGGGCCGAGGGCCGGGCAATACCTGATTCTCGGAGCGAAGACGCGCGCCATCATGGCGGGAAGGACGACCCCCGATATCGAGGATGTCCGCGCCGTCGCCCGTCCGGTCCTCCGGCACAGGCTGGTGACGAACTTTCACGCCGAGGCGGACGGGGTCACGACGGAGGAGCTCGTCGGCCGCCTGCTGGAACTCGTTCAGCCGTGAGCCGGCGGGCCTGACGGACCGGCGAGCGGCGGAGCCCGAAAATGCCACCGGAAAAAGCGCAGATAAACGAATTCCTTCGCCCCGAGACGGTGAGCCGCCTGGCGAACATGGATCTTCTCGCCCGGCTCATCGTCGAGGGATTCATCGCGGGGCTGCACAGGTCGCCGTACCACGGCTTCTCCGTCGAATTCGCCGAGTACAGGCAGTACGACGACGGAGAATCGACGAGGAACATCGACTGGAAGATATTCGCCAAGACCGACAGGTACTATACGAGGATCTTCGAGGACGAGACGAATCTGAAGGCGACCCTCCTGCTGGACAGGAGCGCGTCGATGGGGTTCGAAAGCGGCGGGGTGACGAAGCTTCGCTACGGGACCCTTCTCTGCGCGGCGCTCGCGTACCTCATGATAAAACAGCGCGACGCAGTCGGCCTCGCCGTCTTCGACGAGAGGATCAACACGATGATCCCCCACAGGTCGGTGAGGCGCCAGCTTTTCCACCTGATGAAGACCCTCGGGGAGACGGTCCCCGGGGCGAAGACCGAGATCAGCGGCACCCTTCACGAGATGGCCGAGAGGATAAGGAGAAAGGGGCTGATCGTCCTGGTGAGCGACCTGTTCGACGAGCCCGCCAGGATAATCAACGGCCTGAAGCACTTCAGGCACAGGGGGCACGAGATGATCGTCTTTCACCTGCTCGACCCCATGGAGCTTTCTCTCGACTACAGGGGGGAGGTCCGCTTCGTCGACCTCGAGACCGGGGAGAAGCTTCGCTCGCGCCCCTGGCTGGTTAAAAAGGAATACAGGCGCGAGGTCGGGCTGTGGGCGGCGGAGCTCGAAAGAAGCAGCAAGGAAAACGGGATCGATTACAACCTGATAACAACGGACACCCCTTTCGACAAGGCTCTCTTTTCGTATCTGAGCAAAAGACAGAGGATGCGATGAATATATCGGCGCGGCCCGGAGGCGCACCGGGTGCCCGCTCTCCCGGAGGGACGACGGGGGGGCGGCGATGAATTTCCTCAATCCGCTCTTTCTCGCCCTTCTCGCGGCGGCGGCCATCCCGCTGGTGATACATCTGTTCAGCCGCCGCAGGGTGCGGGAGGTCCGCTTCAGCACGCTGAGGTTCCTCGCGCTCTCCGACCGGAGGAGCATGCGCAGGATAAACCTTCGCAGGCTCATTCTTCTCGCGCTGAGAATGGCGGCGATCGCCCTTGTCGCGCTCGCCTTCGCGCGCCCCGTCATTACCGGCGGGCCGGCAGCCCTTTTCCCCGGCGGGGGGCCGAGGGCCGCCTGCGTCCTTCTCGACCGCAGCTACAGCATGGGGGTCGGCGGGGGAGGGGGGACCGTTTTCGAGAGGGCGAAGAAGCAGGTGGAAAGGATCGCCTCGGTCCTCGGAGAGGAGGACGAGGTGACGATCCTTCTCTTCGACGGCCGCAGGGAAAAGCTCTACGAGGGAAGGCGATTCACTCCCGGGCCTGCGCTCGACATGCTGGGGGATCTCGAGCCGTCCCACTACGGGACCGATCTTCGCGGGGCGGTCGACGACGCCATGTCGATCCTTGGCGCTTCGAGGATCGGCGCGAAGGAGCTCTACATCGTCTCGGATTTTCAACGCGGCGGCGCCGGAGGGGGCGGGACGAGAAGGTACGACTTCCCCGTCAGGACCTTCCTGATGCCGATCCGGCCGGAGCCGGGGCCGAACGCCGCCGTATCGTCGGTGCTGACTCCGAGGGCCGCCGTGCACCGTTCGGAGACGGCCCGGCTCGTCGTGACCCTCGTGAACCATTCGCCGGAGATGGCGGCGAAATTCCCGGTCAGGGTGGCCCTGGACGGCACGGTCGTCATCGAAAGGGAGATCGATCTCGGCCCCGGGGCGGCCAGGACGGAGAGGATCGATATCCCGATGGAGAGGGCCGGCTGGATCAGGGGGGAGGTCTCGAAAAGCGGGGACCGTCTCGCCGCGGACGACAGAAGGTACTTCAGCATACTGGTAAGGGAAAAGGTCAAGGTGCTGCTGCTCTCGGGCGCCGATTCCTTCTGGCTCGAACAGGCCCTGAGCCCCGAGGGGACGGAGGGCGACATATCGCTTCGTTCGAAGGGATGGGGGGAGCTCGTCACGGCCGACCTCGAATGGGCGGACGCGGTGGTGCTGGGGACCGGCCCGGGGCCGCGGGAGGCCGACATCGGCCTGCTCGAAGGGTTCGTGACCGGCGGCGGGAGGATCCTCGCCTTCGTGACGGAAGGGGCGGAGGAGAGGGTCTGGAGGCTCAGCGGGAAAAAGGCGCGCGTCTCGTTCGGGAAGGGAAGCGGAGCCTGGGGAAGCCTCGATCCTGGCGCCGAGGCGCCCCCGTTCCTCTCTCCATTCGGAAGGGAGGATCTCGAGAGCCTTTCGCGTGTCCGCTTCGCCCGTGTTCCCGAGATCGGGGGGGTGCCCCCCGAGGAGAGGCTCATGTCGTATCGTGACGGCACCCCATTCATGTGGAAAACGGCGAGGGGAGAGGGTCTCGCGATCTTCGCCGTTTTCGACCCGGGCCCCAGGGGAGGCGACTTCGTCCTCTCCCCCCTCTTCCTGCCCCTCGTCCAGCAGGCGGTTACGGCGACCGATGACGGCGCGGCCGCCGGGGAAGGGGCTCTCGTCGGAAGCCAGATCTCCCGGAAAGGAAGGAGCGGAGCCGATTATACCGTCGTCCTTCCGGGGGGATCGCAGTTCAAGCCGGAGGCGAACGGGACCGTGGCCATCCCCGCAGGCGACCTGCCGGGCTTCGTCGATCTTCTCGACGGGGCTGAGACCGTTTTCAGGATGGCGGTCAACCCCGATTGCGGGGTAGAATCGGATCTTTCGTTCATGGGCCCGGAAGAGGCGGCCGATTCGCTCGGGCTGAAGAACTGGGCGGCGGTCGGCGAGGGAGACCGGTTCGAGGCCGGCATAAGGACGGCACGGGAGGGAAGGGAGATATCGACCCCCCTCGTTGTGGCGGCGCTGGCGCTCCTCGCGGCCGAGCTTCTGATAGCGCAGAGAAAAGAGATGGCGACGGAAGGATGATGGAGCGGTGTGGGACAGGCTCAAGGAAAAGATAGAATCCCTCCCCGCCTTTCGCTCCCTTGAGGGAAGGCTCGGGGAGGAGGGCGGAGCCGCGCCGGCGACGGGCCTCGTCGGAAGCTCGAGATCGCTCGTTCTCTCGATTCTCGCCGGAAAATTCGCCGATCCGGCCCTCGTGCTGGCCGCCGACCCCGTAAGCGCGAGGGATATCGCGGCCGACCTCGAGGAATTCGGCCTGACGGGAGTCGTCTCCTACCCCGAGGACGAGATCCTCCCATACGATTATCACGACCCGGACAGGAACCTTACGGGGCAGCAGATGCTCGCGCTGGAGAGGCTGACCGAAGGGGAATGCAGGGTGCTCGTCTCGACCCCCAGGGCGATCCTTAAAAAGGTCTTCCCCCCATCGCTTTTCAGGGCCCTTCTCTTCGACCTCGCTGTCGGCGGGCGCGAGGACCCGCAGGCGGCGGCGGAGAAACTCGTGCGCCTCGGATACGAAAGGCACGGGACGGTGGAGTCGAAGGGGCAATTCGCGATCAGGGGCGCCATCCTCGACATTTTCGAGGTCGCCTCGGAGGATCCGGTCAGGATTGAATTCGATTCGGACGAGATAGCGACGATAAGGCGCTTCGACATAGAGACGCAGCGGTCGATCGGGAACCTGCAGAGGATCAGGATCCGGCCGCTCCACCACCTGGCCCCCGACCCCGCCGGGATGAAGCGGCTGAGGGCCTTTCTCGCAGAGGGGGCCGTCGACGGGGAGGAGCTGAAGCGCAGGATGCTCGCCGCCGACAGGATGGAGGAGGGGATCCTGTTTTACGGCATGGAGCATTACGCCTCCGTCGTCCACGACGTCGTTCCGGTCTTCGAATATTTCGACCGCCCCCCCGTCGTCGTCACCTTCGACACCGAGGACGTCGATACGGTCACGGAGGAATTCAGGGAGGAGACGGCCCGGCGGCACGGGCAGTCACTGGAAAAGGAACATCGCTACCCGGAGCCGGACGCCGTCTATGTGACCGGCCCGGAGATGGAAAGGTTCCTCGAGGGAAAGAAGAGGATAGACTTCAGGCGGCTTCCCGCGGAGAACGCCGTCGTATTCTCGACGTCGAGCCCGGGGGATTACAGGCGCAACCTCAAGGGGCTCGCCGCCGATATCGCGAAGGATGTCGCGGGGAAACAGCAGGTGCTCATATTCTGCTCGAGCGACGCGCAGAGGGAGCGGGCCGAGGAGATACTGTCCGACGTCGCCCTCGACGTCGATTTCCCGTCCGGATTCATTTCGAACGGATTCAGGTGGCCCGGCGCCGGGGTGGTCTTCCTCAGCGAGGAGGAGATCTTCGGGAGATACCACAGGAGCCTGCAGTCCCCCCGTGCGAGGAACCGTTCCCTCACCTACGACCCTTCGCATTTTCAGCCCGGCGATTTCGTCGTTCACGTCAATCACGGGATAGGGCGCTACATGGGGATGCGGGTCCTCGATATCGAAGGGGGCAGGACCGAGTGCCTCGATATAAGGTACGAGGGGGCGAACAGGCTTTTCATCCCGGTCACGCAGCTCAGGATGGTCGAGAAATACGTCGCGGCCGACGGAGTCGCGCCGCAGCTTGCCGACCTCGGGAGCAGGGCGTGGAACAGGATCAGGGAGGGCGCCAGGAAAAGCGCGAGCCGGATTGCCGGCGAATTGCTGGAGATATACGCGGCGCGGCAGCTCGTCAGGGGGTACGCCTTCGGGCCGGACAAGCCGTGGCAGAGCGAGATGGAGGCGTCCTTCCCCTGGGAGGAGACGCCCCACCAGCTCAAGGCGTCGGCGGAGGTGAAGGCGGATCTCGAATCGGCAAGGCCGATGGACCGGCTTTTGTGCGGCGACGTGGGATTCGGCAAGACCGAAGTGGCGCTCAGGGCGGCTTTCAAGGTCGTGCTCGAAGGGAAACAGGTGGCGATCCTCGTTCCGACGACGGTGCTCGCGATGCAGCATCTCGCCACCCTGACCGACCGGCTCGCCGGGTTCCCGGTACGGACCGAGATGCTCAGCAGATTCGTTTCCCCCGCCCGGCAGAAGAAGATCGCGGCCGAGGCCGCCGAAGGGAAGGTCGACATCCTCGTCGGCACGCACAGGCTGCTCTCGAAGGATGTAGCATTCAAGGATCTCGGCCTTGTCGTCATCGACGAGGAGCACAGGTTCGGCGTCAGGCACAAGGAGATCTTCAAAATGATGAAGAAAAGCGTCGACGTGCTCAGCATGACGGCCACCCCCATACCGCGGACCCTCTCGATGGCGATCTCGGGGATTCGCGACATATCGGTCATCGATACGGCGCCTCGCAACAGGCTTCCCATACATACGGAGATTCTCCCCTTCGACGACGGGGCGATAAGGGACGCGATCATGCGCGAGATAGACAGGGGAGGGCAGGTCTTTTTCGTGCATAACAGGGTCCAGTCGATCGAGGTGATGGAGGGGTACCTGCACAGGCTCCTGCCTCCCAGGGTCAGGATCGCCCACGCGCACGGGCAGATGAACGAGCGCGACCTGGAGAGGATAATGATCGATTTCCTCGAAAGGCGGTTCGACCTGCTTCTCTGCACGATGATCATCGAGGCGGGGCTCGATTTTCCCAACGTCAACACGATCATAATAAACCGCTCCGACCGTTTCGGCCTCGCGCAGCTCTATCAGCTGCGGGGAAGGGTGGGGAGGTCGGACAGGAAGGCCTACGCCTACATGCTCGTCCCGAGGGACCGCGCCCTCGCCCCGACAGCCGTGAAGAGGCTCCAGGCGATAAGCGAATTCGACTACCTCGGGGCCGGGTACAGGATAGCGATGAGGGACCTGGAGATAAGGGGGGCGGGGAACCTCCTCGGGCACCAGCAGTCGGGCCAGATAAACGCCGTGGGGCTCGACATGTATTCGAGGATGATACGCGAGGAGGTCGCGAGGCTGAAGGGCGAGGCTCCCGAGGAGGAGAGGGAGGCGAAGATATCGATACCGGTCCCCGCCTACCTTCCCGAAGGTTACATCACCGACTCGGAGGAGAGGATGGATATTTACCGGCGCCTCACGAGGGTCGCGAACGCCGCGGAGGTATCATCGATGATGGATGAGCTGGTCGACAGATTCGGGCCTCCTCCGGTTCCGGCCGGCAACCTCCTCATGATGGTGGAGCTCAAGGCGAGGGCCGCGCGCGCGGGCCTCGAGACGGTGGAGATCACGAAAAGGGCGATGAGGGCCGGGTTCGCGGCCGGGAGCAGCCCGGGGCGGAAACTGCTCTCCGATCTCGCGGCCGCATTTGAAGGCCGGCTGACCTTTCACACGGAAAACGGGTTCTCGATGACGGTACGAACCGGGGAAGCCCCTTCGAACGAAGCGGGGAAGGCCGGTTTCGACTCCTGCAAGACGCTGCCCGGGACGGCCGATCTTGAAAGTTTGTTGAAATTGTTGGAATTTTATGTTAATTAATGGGGTTAGCCTTGGAAGGCTATGATGCCCGGCATATGCTCCCGGCCGGGGGAGCGGCCGGCCGGCTCAAAGGATATTATCAATGCAGACGGCGACAGAAAGGAGTCCGAAGTGAGGAAATCAGCGTTGATCATCGCGGGATTGGCGGTGATCGTGGCGGCGGGATGTTCGAAAACCGACAGGAAGGATCTCATCGTGGCCGAGGTCGCGACGAAAACGATCACGATCGGCGAATTCGAGACCACGGCCGAGACCCTCGAAAACAAGTACCTTCCCGAGACCAGCGACATGGCGGGGAAGAAGGATCTTCTCCAGCACATGATCAACAAGGAGATCATGGCGCTGAAGGCGGAGGCGCTGGGGTATCAGAATGAAGAGGCCTTCAACAGATTCTGGACCCAGTTCCGGGGCCCCTTCCTGATTACGGCGCTCTGGGACCAGAAGATCTCGAAATCGGTAACGGTCACCGAGGCGGAGATAGACAAATACTGGGAGGAGATGCATTACGAATACACCCTGAGCCAGATCGTCGTCGCCAACGAGCAGGACGCCCTTTCGCTCAGGGAGAGGGCCCTCGCGGGCGAGGACTTCGCGCAGCTCGCGAAGGACTATTCGCTCGGCCCCGGCGCCGAGAACGGAGGGTTCGTCGGCAGCTCCCCCGTCGGCAAGATCCACTGGTGGGTCGAGGAAATGCTCTTTACGATGAAGGAAGACGAAATTTCGCAGCCGGTCAGGACCGACTCGGGGTGGACGCTCATCAAGATCATGAAGAAGAGGAAGATCGTTCCCGACGAGGACAGGGAATACGCGACGCGCAGGGTCAGGGGGATAAAGGAATACAAGGGGCGCGACGTCCTCAAGGAACAGATAGAGCGCGACATAAATCTTCAGATCTTCACCGACGCCGTCAACCTCGTGTACAACGCCCTTCCGGAGGACGTGCCGTTCGAGGATATCGTGAATTACAAGGTCACGAGGGATAACGCCCCCGCGCTGAACATCGAGGAGCAGTATCTCGACATGATGATCTGCCAGTATGACGACGGCTCATACACGATAAAGGATTTCATAGATCTCTATAACGCCGCCTCCCTCGTCGAAAGGCCGCGGCGCCAGTATGGGCGCGAGAACATCGTTCAGCTTCTCAAGAAGGTCATCTACGACAAGATCCTGCCCGTGTACGCCGAAGAGGTCGCGCGCGTGCTGGAGATCCCCGAGGTGAAGAAGAACTACGACAACCGGAGGGAACAGTATCTCGTCTACAGGCTCTACCAGGATCAGATCGAGGACGAGATCACGGTCACCATCAGGGAGATGCAGGATTTCTACGACAACAACAAGGATTTCATCTTCACGAAGGAACGCCGAAACTTCCAGGTCATCGTCCTCGAGAAGGAGGATGCCGCCAGGATAGTCGAAAAAAGGGCGAAAGAAGGGGAGAATTTCGACAAGCTGGTCAGGGATTTTTCGAAGGATCCATCGGTCAAGGAAAACATGGGCAAGACGGGGCTCGTATATCCGGGGAATTATCTCGAATATGACGGGGTCGCGTTTGCTCTTGGGGCCGAGGGTGACGTCTCCGACGCCTTCCAGATATCGCGCGGGTGGGCCGTCGTGAAGCTGCTCCAGATAGAGCCGGGCAGGCTGCCCTCGTTCGAAGAAGCTTCCTCGACCATCAAGCAGGACCTGACCGAGAAGAAGGGCGAAGCCCTGCTGCAGGAGAAGCTTAAGAAATGGGCCGAAGAGTACGAGATCAAGATCAACGAAAAGAACCTGGCCAAAGCCGAGATGAAAAGGACCAGGTTATAGCGGAAGCTGGTGGCCTTTTGAAAGGGATGAGGGTGCGTTGTCTCTTCCTCGTGTCTCTTCTCGTATCCCTGCAGTTGTCGGGTTGCGGGAAGAGCGGGGGGGGTGACGACCCCGGCGCCGCCCCCGACCGCATCGTCAGGGTCGGCAACGAGATTCTTTCCGCGGCGCAGCTCGAGTCGATGATCCAGGATTCGGACAGGACGGCCTTTTCCATCGAGGAAAAGGCCGCCCTCGTTCAAAACTGGGTCGAGGTGGAGCTTCTCCACAACGAGGCGGTAAAACGAGGCCTTCAAAACGATCCGGCGATAAAATCGAGGCTCCTGATGCTCAGAAAGGAACTGCTCGCAGACCAGCTCGTTTTCCTCGAGCTCCAGGAGCGCGTGAAGGTGACGGAGCGGGAGATCGAGGAATATTTCAGGAAAAACGAGAGGGAATATACCTGCGAGTTCAGGGTCAGCCATATCCTCGTGAACACCGAGGAAGAGGCGGAGACCGCGCTGGAGCTGCTGAAGACGAACACCTTCGCCTGGGTGGCGAACAGGCATTCGATAGACCCCGTCGCGAAAAGAGGGGGAGATCTCGGGTACCTGACCAAGGGGAACATGATCCCCGAATTCGAGGGCGTTGTTTTCGGGATGCAGCCCGGCGAGACGAGCGGGATCGTCCAGTCGGCCCTCGGGTACCACATCATTCAGCTCACGGAGGTGAGGGAGGCGCGGGTGAGCGTATCCCCCGCCGAAGTCAGGGAACAGATCGTGAGCACCCTTCTGATGGAAAAGAGGAAGGAGGCGTACAGGGAATTTTTCGAATCCCTGACGCGCTCGGGCGACATCGAGTATTACAATAAGATCTACGAACCGGGAAACGAGCGGGCGTCATCGCCCGGGGCCGCTTACACGACGGGGGACACTTCCGGCCGGACGGACACCCTGTCCAGGGAGGAAACGGGTGAAGGGCTCTAAAATAATATTTTCGACGGCCGCCGCCGCGGCCGTTCTCGCCGCCGCCGTATACGGGGCCCCCGGCGAGGACAGGAGCGGGGAGGTCATCGACAGGGTTGTGGCCGTGGTGGAGGACAAGGCGATCCTTCAGAGCGAGTTCGACATGGAGTACCAGAGGATCCTCATGCAGCAGCAGAAGGAAAGCCTGCCGCCGGCCGAGGAGAGGGAAAAGCGCCTCGAGGTGATGGACGCGCTCGTCGCCAACCTGCTTCTGTCGATACACGCGGAGAAGACTGGGATCGAGGTCCCCGAGGCCGAGGTGGACGGGGAGGTCGAACGGGCCGTCGAGGAAAACATGCAGGCCCTCGGGGGAGAGGGAGCTTTCATCAAGGAGCTGGAGAAGGCCGGGATCACGCTGGAACAGCTCAAGGCGATGTGGAAGGAAAAGGTCAGGTCGATGCGGCTCGTCGACGGCCTGCTCAGGACCGAGATCCGGGGAAGCGAGCAGGTTACGGACAACGAGATAAGGGATTATTACAGGGCGAACCTCGACCAGCTCGAGAAACGACCGGAGACGATATCGCTCGCCCAGATACTGGTCCTGATGAGGGCGCCGGAGAGCGCCGACCTCAAGGCCCGCGAGAGGATCGCGGCGATAGAGAAGGTTCTCGCCGAAGGCGCCGATTTCGCCGAGACGGCGAAGGCGATGTCGGACGGCCCGAGCGCGCAGTTCGGGGGGAACCTCGGCTACATAAAGCTCGAGGACCTCGAGAATCCGCAGTTCGAGGAGGCTGTCCGCGGCCTTTTCGTCGGCCAGGTCAGCGGCCCGGTCCTGACAGAGCACGGATACCACCTTATCAAGCTCGAAGAGGTCAGGGGCGACGAGGTCAGGCTCCGCCACATACTCGTTCAGAGGGAAATCGACGAAGCGACCACCGAGGCGTTCGCCGAGGGGATCAGGAGACAGATAATTGACGGGGCCGATTTCGGCGAGATGGCGCTGCTGTATTCGGAGGACTGGAGCAGCAAGGAAAACGGCGGGCTGGTGGGCGAGGTGGAGCTGACCAAGCTTCCCGATTTCTTCCTCGAGGCGATAAAGGACCTTGCCGACGGCCAGATAGCCCCGCTGATAAGGGAGCCGAAAGGGTTCAGGATCATAAAGGTGCTCGGGCACGCCGAGGAGCGGCCCTATACCCTGGACGAAGCGAGGGACGGGCTGCGGGAGCTCATCGAACGGCGGAAGCTTCAGGAAAAATACGACGGCTACGTCGAATCCCTGAAAAAGATCTACCACGTGGACGTCAAGATAACGATATGAGGATCGACCTTCTTCTGAAGACGCTTTGCCTCGCCAGGACGCGCGAGATCGCGAAAAGGGGATGCGATTCGGGAAGCGTGAAGGTGAACGGAGCCGAGGTGAAACCCTCACGCGAGGTGAGGGAGGGGGACGTCATCGAAATAAGGTACCCCGACAGGCTCCTCGTCCTGGAGCTGACCGGGATCCCGGCGCGCCAGGTATCGAAGAAGGACAGGGCGGCGCACTACAGGATTATAAGGGAATCGCCGCTGTACGGCGACGGGGAGGGATGGAGTGCCTAAAAAGGATATCAGCATAGCCCTGACCATCGGGGATCCCGCCGGGATCGGCCCGGAGCTCGCGGCGTCGAAACTCGAAAGCGGCAGCCTCGACGGCCGGGGGGTCGTTCTCATCGGCTCCGCCGCGGCGCTGAAGAGAACGATGGGCGCCGAAAACGTCGAACGGTGGGAGACGATCCCCGCCGGGGAAGGAATGGAAAAACTCCCGGAACGCCTACCCGCGATCATCGACGTCGCGGGCGGGGAGGATGTCCCGACGGGAGGGCCGAGCGCGGCCGGGGGCAGGATCTCCGGGCGCGCCATCGAGATCGCGGCGGACCTCGCGAAGAGGGGGCTCGTCGACGGGATC
Organism: Candidatus Krumholzibacteriia bacterium; assembly: GCA_025453655.1. GTDB lineage: Bacteria > Krumholzibacteriota > Krumholzibacteriia > Krumholzibacteriales > Krumholzibacteriaceae > JALOPX01. The sequence continues at coordinate 21,772 of JALOPX010000001.1, read as the reverse complement.
GTGACGGGCCCGATATCGAAGGAGGCGCTCGCTATGGCCGGCTATCCCTACAAGGGCCACACCTCGATGTTCGGCTACCTGCTAGGCGCCCCCGACTGCCAGATGATGATGGTGTCGGGGGATTTCCGCGTCGTCATACTCACGCGCGACATCGCGCTCAAGGACGTGCCGGACGCCGTGACCAGGGAGAGGATCATGACGGGGGTGAGGGTGACGGCGGAGGCGCTGAAGGAATTCTGGGGGATCGAGGAGCCCTCCATGATGGTGGCGGCGCTCAACCCGCACGGCGGGGACGGCGGGATAAACGGGACCGAGGAGATAACGACGATCGCGCCGGCGCTGAGCTCCCTCAGGTACGAAGGGTTCAACGTCGCCGGGCCCGTTCCCGCCGACACGATGTTCCAGAAGTGGCACGACAAAAAGTGCGACGCCTTCATCGCCCTGTATCACGACCAGGGGATGATACCGTTCAAGTTCGGCGGGTTCGACCAGGGAGTGAACATGACGATAGGGCTCCCCGTGGTGCGGACGTCGGTCTGCCACGGCACGGCCTACGACATAGCGGGCAGGGGAATCGCGGGCACAGGGAGCCTCTCCGCGGCCCTCGACCTCGCGGAAGGGTGCGCCCGCGCCAGGCGGAACAGGGAAAACCCGAAAAAAAAGGCGGGCGCCTGACGGGGCGATTCGGAAGATGAACCAGGAAAAAAGAATAATCGCCGGCGTTTATCACGTGTCGAGAGGGCTGGGGAAACATTTCAGCCTGGAGGACATCAATCTGCAGGTGGCCAACGGGGAATTCGTCTTCCTTGTCGGGCCGAGCGGAGCCGGCAAGAGCACGCTGCTGAAACTCATGTACATGGACGACTTCCCCGACAAGGGGCAGGTCGTGGTCGGCCAGTTCGTCTCCACCAGGATGAAGAGGAAATCGATACCCGACCTTCGCCGGAAGATAGGGATAATCTTCCAGGACTTCAGGCTTCTCGAGGACCGGACCGTTTTCGAGAACGTGGCCCTCGCCATGAAGGTGACCGGGGCGGGCATGCCCGAGATCAAGAAGCAGATAACGGACATCCTCACGAGGGTAGGCCTCTACCACAAGCGTTACGATTATCCGCCGGCGCTTTCGGGGGGGGAACAGCAGCGGGTCGCGATCGCGAGGGCCGTGGCGAACAGGCCTGCCATACTCTTTGCCGACGAGCCGACCGGCAACCTCGACCCTGTCGCCACGAAGAACATCCTCGAGCTTCTCTTCAAGATCAACGCCGGGGGGACGGCCGTCCTCATGGCGACTCACGACATCGAGCTGGTCCGCAGCTTCGGGCAGAGGATCATCTATCTGGAGGAAGGCAGGGTGGCGCTCGACAAGGAGATGATCTTCGTCGGCGACATCCGCGACAGGATCGGCGGCTCGAGCGTGAGCGAAAGCGCGTCGCGCCTCTCGGAGTACGATATCACGGGCGGTGAAGAGGAATGAAACCCGGAGAGCTGAGGTACATCTGGCACGAATCGACGGGGATGCTCTGGAGAAGGAAGGTCCCCAACCTGATCTCCGTGATCATCATGGCGCTCTCCCTGCTCATATTGATAACCTTTCTCGCCGTCACGCTGAACATCGCGAGCCTCATCGAGAAGACGAGCGAGGAGCTGAGGGTCTACGTCTATCTCGACGACGGGGTGAGCGGGGAGCTTTCGAGGGATATCCAGATAAGGCTGATGTCGGAGCAAGGGGTCGACGAGGTCGCCTACATCTCGAAGGAGGAGGCCCTCGAGGATTTCAGGGAGACGCTCGGAGAGAACAGCGAGCTTCTCAACGCGGTCGAGCAGAATCCCCTTCCCGACTCATACAGGATCCGCATGAAGCAGGAATACATACGGTCGGGCGTCCTGGAGGCGATGGCGGGCCGCGTGGGGCAGTGGGAGGGGGTGGAGGAGGTCGTCTACGGGAGGAAATGGTTCGAGCGGGGCGAAAAACTGGTCAGGAGCTTTTACATGATCGACCTCGTTCTCGGGCTGATAGTCTTTCTCTCGGTCGTATTCGTCATATCGAACACGGTGAGGCTGACGATACTCGGAAGCAGCAGGACGATCGAGATACTCAAGCTCGTCGGAGCGACCAATACCTATATACAGATACCTTTCATCCTCGAAGGGGCGCTGCAGGGGGTCGTTTCGTCCCTGCTCGCGATAGGGATGCTCGCGATCATCCACCGGTTCACCCTGCAATACCTTCCCGGCGTGGCTTTCATCAGGGTCGACGCGATCGCGGTTTTCGTCGTTCTCTGCGCCGTTATCGGCGCTCTGGGAAGCATGGCCGCCCTGCGCAGGTTCCTTAAGATGTGATCGCGCCGGCCGGAACGAAGAACAATGAGAAACAGCGTCAGGACAGCGATAACCGCCTTTCTTCTCCTCGCCCTCACGGGGGCGGCCGGGCGCTCGCCCGCCCAGGAGGAGGACGACACCAAAATCAACGAGAAGATCTCCAAAAAGGAAAGCGAGCTCAACGACCTTCGCAGGCAGATCGAGGAACAGAGGAAAAAGATAAAGGACCTCGAGAAGAAGGAAAAGGTGGAGTCCGATTACCTGAGGAAGCTCGAGGACGAGGAACGCCTGACGAAGAGGCTCCTCGGGGGGCTCGACGAGAAGAAGGGGATGCTCGAGCAGCAGGTCTCGGAGCTGAGGTCGGAGCTTTCGGCGAGCGAGGCCGAATACGCACGGAGGATGGAGATCCTCTCGAAACGCCTCAGGGAGATGTACAAGAACGGCTCGAGGCAGGAATGGATGGAGCTTCTCGACGCCGAAAATTTCTCCGACCTTCTCCAGAGGTACAAGTTCCTCGCCCTCATCGCCGAGAGGGACGCGGGGCTCGTCGAGGACATCAGGGAGCGCAAGCTGATCGTGGAAAAGCAGGAAGCCGGGATAACGGAGGTCCTTCACGAGGTCACCATATCGAAAAGCGAGAAGGAAAGGGAGCTCGGGAAGCTGACGGAGAACGAGCGCAAGAGGAGAAAGGCGCTGGAAGGCGTCAAGTCGGACAGGAAAAAGTACGAGAAGCGCGTCGAAGAGCTGGCCGCCGCGGAAAAGAAACTGCAGGACATCATTGGGGAGATGGAGAAGGCGAGGAAGGAACGGCCCGGGGCCTGGGGCGATTACGGGGAGGGGGACTTCGCGTCGCTCAGGGGGAGGATGTCCAAGCCGGTCGACGGATCTGTGTCGAGGAAATTCGGGAGCTTCAAGCACCCGGAGTACGGCACCGTGACCTATAACACGGGGATAGACATAAAGACGCGCCCCGGAGAGCCGGTGCGGGCGGTGGCGAGGGGCAGGGTGGAATTTTCCGGCGAGCTTCCCGGATACGGGAACTGCATCATCATCAATCACGGCGAGGGGTATTACACCCTTTACGCTCACGCCTCGCGCGTCTTCGTCGAGCAGGGGGCGCAGGTCGAGCACGGGAATCTCATAGCGGAAGCGGGCGAGGCGGCCGACGGGAGCGGCGGCATGCTCCATTTCGAGGTAAGGCAGTCGAAAAAGGCCCTCGATCCCGCGCAGTGGCTTTTGAACGGAGGGCTGTAATAGACATCCTCGCGGCAGCGGCGCTCGTAATGAAGGGGCAGCCCCGCGTGGCGGGGCTGGCCGGCGCGATGCTCGCCGCCGGCAAACTCCCCGCCTCCCTTCTCTTCACCGGCCCCGAGGGGGCCGGGAAGGAGCTCGCAGCAATGTGGACGGCGGCGAGGCTCAACTGCGAAGCGCCCGGCACGTGCGGGGCGTCCGCGACGCCCGATTCGCGAGGCGCGGCCGTCTGCCAGGCATGCGATAAGATCGGCAGGCTCGAGCACCCCGACATTCATATCGTCTATCCCCTCCCGTCGGGCCCGATGGAAAAAACGGTTCCGGAGATAATCGAGAGCCGGCGTGCCGATTTCATGGCCTCCGGCGAGTTCGAGGGGAAGGCGCGAAGCATCGGGATCGACCAGGTCAGGGAGATGATCAGGGAGGCTTCAAAGCAGCCTTTCGAAGGGAAGCGTTCCGTCGCCATGCTGCCCGAGGCGCACCTCGCGACCGTCGAGGCGCAGAACGCCTTCCTTAAGCTCCTCGAGGAGCCGCCGCCCTCGACCGTGCTGATCCTCGCGACCGACCATCCCGACAGGCTTCTTCCGACGATCAGGTCGAGATGCCACGAGATCCGTTTCGACGCCCTCCCCGACGAGGCGACAGGGGAATTTCTCTCCCTCTTTTACTCGGTGGAGGAAAGGGAGGCGGCGAGGCTCGCCGCGATCGCGCAGGGGAACATAAGAAGGGGGATAAGGCTTCTCGACCCCCGCTACCTCGGCATCAGGGCCGACGCCGCATCGATGCTGAAGCTGGTCCTCGCGGGAAAGGCCGCGCGGCTCCCCGCGGAGGCCGAGGCGGCCGCCAGGGAATACACGAGGGAGGAGACGGCGCGGCTTATGGAGGAAATGGTTTTCCTGATGCGCGCGGCGATGCTGGACCGGGAGGGGCGGCTCGGGCCGCAGAGGCGCTCGGAGCTCGGGAAGGAGCTCGGGGCGGAAGCGCTCGCCGCCGCCGCGGAACGCGACCTGCCGCGGGACATCAGGAAGATCGAGGCCTCTTCGAGGAACCTCTCCCGCAACGTCGACCTGGAACTGACCCTCGTTCAACTCCTGCTTGATTTGGCGGGGAAGTGGTATTAGATTGATTCGACGCAAGATATGGCGAATATCATGGAATGTCCCCCGTGGCGGGAGATTCCAGCCGCCTTGTTTCACAATGAAACGGGCGATCCAACTCTGAATCGGGGTGTCACCGCGATATGGAAATAGCTGAAATCCAATTCAAGGCGCAGAGGAAGGAAATCTTCAGGAATTCCCGCGCTCTTTACCTTAAAACGGGCAATTACTGCATCGTCCAGGCCGACCGTGGCGAGGACATGGGGCTGATCATCTCGCTCGCGCAGGTCGACGACAGGGACGTCCCGTCCAACTCGAAGGAGGTCCTGAGGCACGCGACCGACAAGGACCTCGCCGCGATGGGGGAGATCAGGGTCAAGGAGAAGTCCGCCCTCGCGACCTGCCAGGAGAAGGCGGCCGAGCACAAGCTCCAGATGAAGCTCGTCGACGTGGAATACCAGTACGACGGCAACAAGATAACATTCTACTTCACCTCCGACGGGAGGATAGATTTCAGGGCGCTCGTCAAGGACCTCGCGAGCATATTCCGGACGAGGATAGACCTGAGGCAGATCGGCGTCAGGGACGAGGCGCGGCGGTTCGACGGGATGGGGATGTGCGGGCGGCGCCTCTGCTGCTCGACCTTCCTCAAGGACTTCGAGCCGGTGACCCTCAAGATGGCGAAGGACCAGAATCTCCCGCTCACCCCGTCGAAGATCTCGGGGGCGTGCGGCAGGCTGATGTGCTGCCTCGCGTACGAGCTCTGCGACTACAAGGAGCTGATGCGCGGCGTGCCCAAGCTCGGGAGCAAGATCAAATGTTTCGGCGGGCAGCACCGCGTGGAAAAGCTGAATCTCTTCGAGGACTCGGTCCTGCTGAGCGACGAGGACGGGAATTATATCGAGATCCCGCTGAGGAAGTTCAAGGAGGAGATCGGGGCGTGCCAGGTGGTCTCCGCGGCGGACGAGGAGGAGGTCGACGAGGAGGAGCTTCTGAAGGATTTCATAGACGAGGAAGAGGAGTGAAAGGACGGCCGGGGAAAAGGATGGAGAGGAAAAGATTCTACATAACGACGGCGATAGATTACGTCAACCAGAAGCCGCACCTCGGAACGGCCTACGAGAAGATAGGCGCCGACTGCATGGCGAGGTATATGAGGCTCGCCGGGTACGACACCCGTTTCCTGATGGGGAATGACGAGCACAGCACCAACGTGAAGCGCGAGGCCGAGAAGAGGGGGCTCGCCCCGCTCGACTACTGCAGGAGCATGTCGGATGTCTTCACCGGCACGTGGAAGTCCCTGGGCATCTCCTACGACGACTTCATTCACACGACCGAGGAGCGCCACCTGAAGGCGGTGACCGCCCTTTTCGGGAAGATCCACGAGAACGGGTACATATATAAGGGAAAGTACGAGGGGCTCTACTGCGAATCGTGCGAGGAGTTCATCAGCGAGAAGGACCTCGTCGACGGGCTCTGCCCCCGGCACAAGGCGCCTCCGAAAAGGATAAGCGAGGAGAACTGGTTCTTCGCCCTCTCGAAATTCGAAGATAAGCTCCTCGACCACATCCGGTCGAATCCCGGGTTCATCCGCCCGAAGACGAGGGAGAACGAGATCGTCAGCCTGATAAAGGGCGGGCTGCAGGACGTCTCGATATCGAGGGCGGGGGTCGACTGGGGAATCCCGCTGCCGATAGACCCGCGGCACGTCGTCTACGTCTGGTTCGACGCGCTTACCAATTATATCTCCGCCCTCGGCTACGGCGGGGATGACACGGAGCTTTTCGACAGGTACTGGCCCGCCGACTGCCACGTCATCGGCAAGGACATAACGCGTTTCCACTGCGTCATCTGGCCCTCGATGCTGATGGCCGCCGGGGTCGCGCCGCCCCGCAGCGTCTTCGCCCACGGCTTCATCTCGCTCGGCGGGGAGAAGATGAGCAAGAGCAGGGGGAACATCCTCGATCCCGACAAGATGGCCGGGATCTTCGGGGCCGACGGGCTGCGATACCTTCTCCTGAAGGAGGTCCCCTTCGACAAGGACGGGGACATCTCCGTCGAGACCCTGGTGGCGAGGTACAACTCCGATCTCGCGAACGAGCTGGGGAATCTCTTCAGCCGCACCGTAGCGATGATCGTCAAGTATCTCGGCGGCACGATCGAGCCGGCCCCCTTCGATTCGGGGTGCGAGCTTCACGGCGCGCTGACCGAGGCGCTCGCCGGGTACAGGGAATCGATGGAGAGGATGGAATTCTCGCGGGCGCTCGGATCATGGTGGACGATCGTCCAGGGGGCGAACAGGTTCATCGAGGAAAAGGCCCCGTGGACGCTCGCGAAGGACGAGGCGAACAGGGAGAAGCTCAAGGCGGTCTTCAGGGAGCTGCTGATGGTCCTGAGGGTATCCGCCGCGGCTCTTCTGCCCTTCATGCCGGGAAAGATGAACGACATGGCGTCGCAGCTCGGCGGCGGGGGGACGGGGATCGACGAGCTCCTCGCGGCGCCGTCCGGAGCGGACGGCCTGAGGCCGCCCGAGCCCCTCTTCCCGAGGATACAGGAAAAACCCGAGGACATCTTCAAGGACTGATCCCGCATGCTTGTCGATTCTCACGCGCACCTGAACATGACGCAGTTCGACGCGGACCTTCCCGCAGTCATCGAGCGCGCCTCCCTCGCCGGCATCGGCGAGATGCTGAACGTCGGATACGATCCCGAATCGATCGAGGGGACCCTCGCCCTCGTCGACGAATATCCCACGATATACGCGGCGCTCGGCATCCACCCGCACAACGCCACCGACTGGAACGCGGATCTCGAGGAGAAGATCAAGCAGCTCCTTCTCAGAAGAAAGGTCATCGCGTACGGCGAGATCGGTCTCGATTACTACCGCGACCTCTCCCCGCGCGACACGCAGCGCGAGGTTTTCAGAAAGCAGATCGGCCTCGCCCTGAGGTTCAAAAAACCGATCGTGGTCCATTGCCGCGAGGCCTTCGACGATGTCATAAGGATACTGAACGAGGAGGGGGCCCGGGAGACCGGCGGGATCTTCCACGCCTTCTCGGGCGGGGACCGCGAGGCGGAGAAGGTTCTCGATCTCGGGTTCCTCATCGGGATCGGCGGCACGCTCACGTATAGAAATTCGTCCCTTCCCGGCGTCGCGACGCGGCTCCCCTCCAGCGCCTTCGTTCTCGAGACCGACTGCCCCTACCTCCCGCCCGAACCGCACAGGGGGAAGCGCAACGAGCCGGCCTACGTCGCCATCGTGGCGGAGCGCCTCGCGGAGCTTCGCGGCGTCGCCGCGGCCGACATCGAGCGCGCCTCGAGCGACAACTACATGTCGCTGCTCCACGGGGAGAAGGAGCGCCCGGTCAGCGTCGCCTACGGCCTCAGGAAGAGCGTCTATCTGAACGTCACGGCGAGCTGCACGAACGACTGCGTCTTCTGCGCGAGGCTCCGGTCGAACAACCAGCTTTACGGGTACAACCTCAACCTCGTCGTCGATCCGCCGGTCGACCGGATGGTCGCGGCGGTGAACGGGATTCTCGCCCCGGGTCGATTCGAGGAGATCGTTTTCTGCGGGTACGGCGAGCCGACGGCGAGGCTGAAGGCTATAAAGGAGACCGCCGACGCGCTCCGGGGGCACGGCCTCCCTCTCAGGCTAAACACGAACGGCCACGGGAACATGATAAACCGCAGGGACATCGTGCCCGAGCTCGAGGAGCGTTTCAGCAGGGTGTCGATAAGCCTCAACGCCCCGGACCGCGGCACATACACGGCGATATGCAGGCCCGACGCCGGGGAGAAGGCCTTCGACGCGGTCCTCGATTTCATAAGGAGGGCGGCCGCCTCGAGGATGGAATGCATGGTCACGGCTGTCGACTACCCCGGCGTCGACATCGAGGCGGCGAGGCGTCTCGTCGAGAGCATCCCGGGCGCGCGGTTCCGGGCGAGAAAGTACCACTTCACCGGGGCTTCCGGATAATGCCGGGAGTTGCGCGCAAACGCGGGAGCCGTCTCCTGTTGAATTGTAAGGATAAAACTGTTATTATCTATAGCAATCAGCGAAGAACCTTCCCCTGAAGGCAGGAACCGACAGAACCTACTGCTATCTATCCGGGAATCAACCGGGACATTAGACGAAGAATTGTATATATTGTTGCCTTGTGGCGGATTGCGATATCATGCGGCCCGCGTGTCAAAGGCGGGGGGCGGGCGAAGCGCCCGAGTGGTACCGGTCCCGGGAGGACAGCGGCCCGCGCGGCCTCAATTGCCGGAGGGCCCGCAGGTGGAGGATCGACCGATGAAGGAGTTCCAGGCGGGGAGGGCCAGGAAGAGCCTCGGGCAGAACTTCCTCGTCTCGGAAGGGGCGATAAGGAAGATCGTGGAGGCGCTGCGCCCCGGGGAGGGGCTGCCGATATTCGAGATAGGGCCGGGGAAGGGGGCGCTGACGATCCCCCTCGCCGAAAAAGGCGCGAGAATTGCTGCGTTCGAGATAGACCGGGATCTGGCGGCGCTCCTCAGGGAAGCGTGCGCCGGATGGCCGCAAGTCGATATAGTGGAGGCGGATATCAGGGAGGTCGACTTCGACGCCGAGGCGGGGAAGAGGGGGTGGCGAAGGTACAGGGTCGCCGGCAACATCCCGTATCTTCTTACCAGCACCATACTTCTGAAGCTTCCCTTCTCGGCGGGCTGCGACGGAGCGGTGATAATGGTCCAGAAGGAGGTCGGCGAACGGATTCTGGCCTCGCCCGGCGAGAGGAATTGTGGTATCCTGTCGGTCTTTATGCAGGCCTACCTCGGGATATCCGAGGTGGCGAAGGTTAAGGCGGGGTCCTTCATGCCGCCGCCGAAGGTGGACAGCGTCGTCCTGGAATTCCGGCCCGGCAGGAAGGACGGCGCCCCCGCGAAGCCCGGCGAGTTCCTGGCCTTCGTTAAAAAAGGTTTTTCGCAGCGGCGGAAAAAGCTGCTCAACGTTTTTCGCTCCGGCGACGGTCCCGGCCGTCACGTCGGCGTCCCCGGCGGGCGGGAGGCCGCGGAGAAGGCCTTCGCCGCGGCGCGGGTCGACGCGGGGAAGAGGCCCGAGGAACTCGGGCTCGACGAATGGTTCAGGCTGTTCGAGCAGCTCGGGCGGCCCGGCGATATAAAGGAATGAGTTCAGCGGCGAGAAGGGATGGCGCGAACGGAACAGTCGCGGCCCGGGCCCTCTTCCCGCGCAGGATAAAAGAAGGATGAAGGGATTTCGCGGCATATCGACTGGGTTCGCGAGGCGGATGGCGCCCGCGCTTTGCGCGGCGGCGCTCCTCGCGGCGCTGATGCTTCTCGTCGCGGCTCCGGCCGTCCTGGCCGAAGCGGCGCCGGGGAGCTCGGCGGGCGCCGCAGCGAATTCGCCGTCACCCAATGTTGCCCCGCAGCCGGCCCCGGCGGGAACGGGGCAAGCAGGGCCCCCGGCCCCGGCCGAAGGCGCGGATACCCTCTCCGACTCGACCGCGGCACGGGCCGATTCCTCAGGCACCCCGGCCGACTCCGCGATAGTTCCTGCCGCCCCCCTTGCTGTCGGCGACCTGACCTTCACCAGCAGGTCCAAAATCGCATTCACGGAGAGCGACAAGTACGCGGAGACCGGGTTCGGGATGAGCTATCTGACCGGCGACGGGTGGGCGATCAACTCCAACCTGAGCGTGGGGAAGAAGAGCTACAGGGGAAGGGACATGGACGTGATCATCGAGTCGTTCACCAATTCGGCCGCGAAGATCGACCCCGGCCGGTACATGCTGAATATCATGCTGGCCGAGACCTACAACAAACAGATGAGCCTCGCCCTGGCGAGGTACGGCAAGGAGATCGTCTTCAACAAGGAGTCGGCGGGATTCAATTTCACCCTCACAAGACCGATCCTCGGGGCGTCGAAGTCGCAGGTCTACGCCGCCGCCGAGGGATCGAGGGGAAAGCAGGATTTCAAGTACAACACTACGGCGAAGGCCGACGCGGGAGGGCACTTCAATTACTCCTTCGGCGAGATGGTCAGTGCGAGCGCCGGGATCGGGACGAATTTCAGACGGGAGGAGAGCAGCGTGTCGTACATCGTGTTCGACTGGATGCCGAGCCACAGCGACACGATGAAGGCGAGGTTCGCCGTCGGGAAGCCGGAGGAGAAGAAACTCCTCGACGTCAGCTACAGCAGGGAGATGGGGACGATCAGGGAGATTCAGCCCCCCTACGGGAACTCGATGGAGATCCTCGACGACCCCGAGTCCGCCTACCAGGAGAGAAATGAAAACAAAGGCGAGACGCTGAAGCTCGCCTCCTCCGCTTCGATCACCGACCGGATCCAGGTGGACCTGACCTTCAACCGCGATTATTCCGACGAGAGGTTCATGATAGAGGACAGGCGCAACAAGGAATACGAGAACAAGGAGATGGGCGCCGCGGTCTCCTTCAAATATAGCAAACGGGGAACCTTCAGCGTGAATCTCAAGCGCGCCGAAAGCGACACCGAGCTCGGGCCGACCTCGATCGCCAGCTACAGGACGAAGGATTACTCCCTGAGCGGGACAGTCTCCCAGACGATCCACGATTCCCTGTACGTCACCGTCACGGCGTCAACGTCCCTGAAGCAGAAATTTTTCAAGAAGAGGGAGCAGAACCCGCGGGACGTCGACTACCTCAACTCCTCCCTCGACTGCAAGCTAAACGGGTACCTCTTCAAGAGGATAAAGACCGACATCATCTTCTCGACCCTGAAGTCGGAGACGGTCAATATCGACGCCTCGCTCTCCGACGACAACAGGACAAATTTCCAGTACCTCCTCTCCCCGAAGCTGAGCTTCGACCCGGTGCCGTGGATTACACTCTCGCAGAAATACGAGATGAAGTTCGACTACACCGAATACACGTTCAACACGGACCGCAACTACCTCGACAGGAACACGACCCTCGAGACGGACGCGGCGTTCAGGATCTATAAACGGATGAAACTCACCCTCAGCCACGGCTACCAGATGAAGGACACGGGAAGTTACCTTCAGAAATCGGGCGGGGAAAAACTCTACGGCCGCACCAACGAGAATTTCGAGCACAGGATGAGGATGTACTGCGAGTACAATCCGGTCAAGGACATGATCTTATTCGTGCGGACGACCTACAAGACGCAGAAGAACAACACCCTCGGCATGGTGGACGGGGAGAGGCGGGTCGTCGGTTCCTCGGGCTCCGATTCGGGGGACCTCAGGACCGGGTTCGAGAGGTCGCGAAAGCTGACCGATTCGGGGAAGATCGATCTGGATGTCGCATACGTGAAGAAGTTCGCTCCCTACCTGTCGGAGGACAGGAAGCAGTACTGGGAGGTAAACATGAACCTCGAACTGAGTTTTTAAGGCAAGGGAATCGTTATGAGAAGAATAATACTTTCGGCGGCGATCATGGCGGCGGCTTTCGCGGCCGCGGGGTGCATCTTCGAGCCGCGCACGGCCGACGATCCGCTGGCGGAGGGGGATCCCTGGGTCGTGCCGATCCTGCCGAAGAGCATATTCTATAATTTACAGACGGGATTCAGCTCCGCGGCCAACTCGAATTACGAACGAAGCCTCGCGGAGGAGTTCGTCTTCATCGCCCGGCCCCAGGACTGGCCCGACGCCCCGGCATGGGGGAAGACGGAGGAGCTCGATTTTCTCACGAGGGTCAAGGGGGAATACCCCGCGGCGCGCGAGATCCTTTTCGGCGACGAGAATATGACCTTCGAGAGGGAGAATGTCGAGGTGGGGAGGGCGGAATACGAGGGGCTCTACGTGATCACCCTGGACCCGGGGGGCGGGGAACCGGTCGAGACATACGCGGGAAAGGCGATCTTCATCGTCGAGAAGGGGGCGACGGGGTGGGCGCTCGTGAGCTGGGAGGACGTCGACATTTACGAGACATATTCCACATCGACATATCTAAGAAGGACATTGCAATGATCTGCCCCGGGCAAGGAGCGTGATTTATCAGACATACTGCAAGCCCTTACTCTTTAATAATGACTTGCCGCCCTTATGGCGTTGTGGTATAATGTGTTCAAGGAGGGAATGAAAATGACGATTAAAATATGGCGCGCCATGGCCGCCGCGATGGTGATCCTCATGCTCGGCGCATCGGGATGTATTTTGAACCCCGAGGAGGACAACAAGCCTCCCGAGCCCGTGGATATCGACTGGCCCGACCTGACCGAGAAAGAGGATTGCATCGAGACGATCCTGCTTCTCTACGACAACTACAACAGGCTGGGCGACGTATCGAAAGCGATCTCCGATCATTACGAGCTTATCCTCTATGACGATCCGCTCGATATCAAGGACTACGTCTGGTACATGTCGATCGTCGACGTCACCCAGGGCGACGACCAGATCATGACGAGAGCCAGGGATATCGCGGGGACCGAGGGGCTTCTCAAGAATGCTTCCCTTCTCGAGTTCAAGCTCGAAGGGGCTCCGGTGTGGGAACTGGTCGAGGACGTATGCGCAAACTGCTATACGACCACGAGGCAGTACTCCTTTACATGCAAGATCACCGTGGACGGCGAATTGAAGTCCTTCACGAGCGACCTCGCGAACGTCCAGTTCATCGTCGGCCCTCATCACAACGACACGAACAAATGGGCGATCTACCAGGCGAGCGATCTGAAGGAGCAGTGATCCTTCGGGCGGCGAAATTTTATCGGGGCCTCAGCGCCCCGTTCATCCAGAAGCCCCCTTCCCGCGAAGGGGGCTTTTCTGTGGCAGCGGGCCTTCGTCTCTGCAATAATCGGCCGGGGTATCTAAAAAGGAGGTTGCGGCCCATGAAAAGAAATTCGGCCCTGAAGACGCTCAACCCGATCATAGCGATCCTGCTCGTCAATCAGCTTCTCTCCGGATTCTTCAGCGGCAGCATGTCCCACGCGGCTTTCGAGATACGGCACGAAGGGGGCGGGATCGTTCTCGCGATCGCGATCCTGCTTCACGTGATCCTCAACTGGAACTGGATCAAATCGAGCTATTTCACGAAGGCATCCCCGCGCAAGGGATGAAATGCGGAATTCGAGACATAACCGCTGAAGTGATTAGAAGCGGAGCCCCGGACGTATGCGCCGAAACGAAGGGAAGCCTGCCCGGCAGGATCTTCGCCGCGCCAGGGGGCAAAAGATTCGAGCCCGGACTTTCGCCCGGGCTCGTCTCAGGAGTGAACGGAGGCTGGACCGTTCAACGCAGGGAGTATCTGTACGGCACCCGGATCGTCGCCGGCACAGGAGCCACCCCCCGCAACGCTGGTTCGAAAGCAGATTGTCCGGAAAGCGGGTCGCGCCCCATCCTGTAGGGGATGAATTCGAAGGGCGGAATGAGAAGGAAAGCGAGAAGATGAAGAACGGCGGTGGCGAAAAAAGCTTTCAGGGCGTCAGCCCCGTAATGTCTTTCCGCAACCGTTATCGGCCTGTGCATCCCGAACCTCCCGCGTAATGGCCCGCGTGACCAGTTGACGTCGGATAATTACATCGCGTTCGGTATCGGCCGCTTTTGGTGGGGAATTCATCGGTGGCTTGCGCAAATAATATAATAAGGAGACGTCCGGCGGGCAAGGGATTATCCGGGCAGGAAAGATTCTGTTTTGGCTTGAGCCCCTCCATCAAATGGCTGTACAATAACCGAGGCTCATAGGGGAGCCTTTTAATATTCCACGGAGGTGCGATATCAAACTCATCAATGTTATTCCGGCGGCGCTGACTCTGTTACTTCCGGCCTCTTCGGCGAATGCCATCCAACAGTGGGGCGTGAAGGTCGGATATACCTCCGCCGTCCAGGTATGGGAGCACGAATGGATCGACCAGGACGATATCTCGAGAAGGTGGGGAGTTAACTTTGGCGTTTTCGCGGAGTTCTTCGATTACCACAACATCAGCCTGATCACGGGGCTCGATTATTTTCCGAAGGGGATGGGGTATGAGGTCGAAGTGACCGACGAGGGGGGATTTCCCGACGGCACAAGAACCAATTACTCCCTTTATCATTACCTGAGCGTGCCGATTCTGGCAAAGTACACGGTCGAAAGGGAGCTTGCGTCCCCGTACATCCTGCTCGGCCCGAGGATCAGTTATTTTATCTCGTATGCGGAAGGCGACCATTTTAACATGGGGATAGAGGATATGTGGACCGACATGGTGCTGGAACTCACCATGGGTGTCGGAGTCGAAAAGAAGTTGTTTTCGGGCAGGACGCTCCTGATCGAATTCATGTACAGCCACGAACCGTTCTGGCAGTACGAGGCATACAATTGCATGACGGAAGAAAATTTCAGGGTAAAAAACAACACCTGGTGCATATCGGCGGGGATGGGATTCTGATCGCCGCCGGACATTAAGCGAGGGATCGAACGGAACCATAGATATAAGGAGGAGGTGAGACAAAGATAACGGGCAATCTCACGAAAGAGGAAAGGGAGACTGGATCATGAAAAATATTAAAAAGTTCAATCTATTCGTGCTGGCCCTCGCCGTCGTCTGGGCCCTTACCGTTTCAGCCGGAGCGCAGGCTCAGGGGAAGGGGCAGACGAAGAACGCCGACAAGGGCAAAAAGAAGAGCGAACAGAAGGTCGACGGGGAAAAAGTCGTAAAAGAAAAGGGCGCGAAGGAAAAATCGGGCGCAGAGTTCGGCAGGGCCGACTCGACCGGCAGGGACAAGGGGGACAAAGAAAAGGGAAAAAGGGACAGAGGCGACCGGGGCAAGGGGGAAAAATACAGACCCCGCCATATCTCCGACGAGGGGATGAATGAATGGACGGACGGCAATCCTCCGGGATGGTCGCATGGCGAAAAAACGGGATGGGGAGGGGCGGGCGCTCCTCCGGGGAAGACGAAGGAAGGGGAAGGCGATCGCGACCGCGTCCGGGATCGCGAGATGACGCACAAATATCCTCCGGGATCGGACGACTGGGATGCCGCCAAAAAAGAGGAGTGGCAGGGGAGCGTCGAGCAGTCGAAGACGAGGATCCTCGAGAGACTCCGCGCGAGGAAGGAAGCGTCGCGCGAAGACGAGGAAAGCGCTGCGGTTTCGATCGAGAATGCCGCCGGAGCTGGAGTGCCGGTAAGGCATGTCGAATCGGCGGTGGACAGGGCCGTCGCGAGGGATATGCGGGGGGAGGATATCGAGAAGATGACCCGCGCGATGTCGTACGGAGCGGACAAGGGGACCGATTACGATGAACTCGACCGGTTAATCGAAAGAAAGATGGAGGAGGGGGAGTCGGGGGACGACCTCGCGGTTTCCATATATAAGGAGATCGACGAAAAACAGGTTGTGACAAAACCTGAAGAGCCGGTCAAGAAACCCTGGTACAAGAAGATATTCAACCGGTGACGGGATGTCGCAAGGAGAGAGCGGGCCGCCGGCGGCCCGCTCAGCTCCCCCCCGTGGAACGTTGGCCGCCTGCCGCCCCGGGCTGCTCGACCCAATCGGCATAAGGGCGCCGCGGCGTAAAGAATTGTTCAATCCTGTCTTCGAGGAGGCAAACATCGTGACTAAAAGAATGTTGTTCATTCCAGCGCTCCTGGTTTCGATCATCGCCGTGTCCGCCGCCGATCGGGCGGAGGCGGCCGGGATATGTCTCGGCCCGCAGATCGGATACTACAAGGCGAAGGGAGCGGATGACGGCGAGATGATGTACGGCGCCGCCTTCAGGATGAAGCTCACGCCCGTCATCGGCGTCGAGGCGTCGATCAATTATCGCGAGGAAAAGTACGGCGACGATATCGTGACGGTGAGAAGCTGGCCCGTGATGGTGACCGGCATGATCTTCCCCATCCCCCAGGTCTACGGCGCCATGGGGATAGGCTGGTACAACACGACGATCGATTATGACGAGACGGTGCTGCCTCTTCTCGAGGAAGACACCGTGCAGGAGATTGGCTGGCATTTCGGCGGCGGAGTCGAGCTGCCGGCCGGCCCGGTGATACTGGCCGGCGACATTCGCTACGTCTTCATCGATTACGATTTCGAGGAGATCCCGGGCCGCGGGGAGACGGAAAGCAATTTCTACGTCATCACCGCGGGCGTCCTGTTCGGGTTTTAACGTTCGCGAAGCGGGATGAGTAATGAAATGAGGAGGGGAAACATGAAAAGGGCAGGAACGTTTCTGCTGGTCTTTTGCATCGCCGGGGCGACAGGCGCACCCGCACATTCCCAGGTGCTGGTATACTCCCGGGGAACAAGAAATATCGGGATGGGGGAGGCGGGAACAGCGGACCTCGCGGCGCCGGTCAACGGATATTACAATCCGGCGGCCCTCGCCTGGACGAACGGCGTATACCTCGAAGCGAGCTATAATAAACTCCTCGAGCAGTTGAAATATACCGACATGAGAATTACGGCGGGAGGATCGAAGGGGAATATCCTGTTCGGCGGGCTTGTCGGATATTCAAGTGAAGCGCTTGATGTCGATTGCACTTATTTCGCGGACCCCGCCCAATGCGATCGCCTCAATTATTACCTGTCCGGGGCCGCGGCTGTGGGCCGGCGCATGGGGAACTACTCGATCGGCCTTGGTGTTGCGTTCAAACATGTTGAGGAGTATACCGTCGCCTATACAAGCTTCGATATGGGAGCGATCGCCTCATGGTCCGTTACGACCCAGGAAGGGTATGCTCTTCGCGCGACGATAGGGACCTGTTTAAAAAATATCGGGAAAGACATCGAATATTTCAGTGAATCAGACCCGATCGAGCAGTTTCGGGAAAACAGATTCGGATTCGGGATGGATATTTCCACGCCGCCGCATGCATCGGCATCAAGAATCCTGGGGCGGGATGTGCCGGGCGTGGGTGTTCGCGTTCTTTACGATCAGGTCGGCGGAAGCAGTGAACTCGGATATTATCTGAGGGAGGCCAGTGGATTTCGCTTTGGCTTTGAAGCTTCATTGTTTGAAACACTGTATGTCAGAACCGGATCCCGCAGCACTTCGTATACTTATAATTCCATAAAGTATTCGTATCTGGGTTTTGGGATCGGGTACCGACATCCTCAGAATGGGATCGTGGCAAGGCTGGATTATGCGAGGAAGGATTATCCGGCCCGAACCGATGAATTTTATGGCGAAAACAAGTACGATCATGTCTATGGGCTTGTGTTGGGGAAGATGTTTTAATCCATCGCCGTCACCATATCGTGACACAACGAAGCCCGGGGATTTATTCCCGGGCTTCGTTTTTCCGTGAAAATATTTTAAGGATAAAAAATGCTTCTTCGATTTTCGGTTGCGGCCTTTTCCCGATGGTGGCATGTTGGCGGTGAGCCGGGGCATTTAACGAGCCCGGGAAGCCCGGGGTTTCGAAAGAGCCGGAAGTTACGGGAGGTCTCCGATTTCGGAGCCGCCCCGAAATTCCGGTAACGGAAAGGCGAATTCATGGAACGCTCACTGCCGGACGACGACACATTGTATAAAGCGCTGCTGAACAAGGACACCGGCTACGAGGGAATATTCGTCGTGGGCGTCAAAACGACGGGGATATTCTGCCGCCCGACGTGCACCGCGCGGAAACCGAAACGGGAGAACGTCGAGTTCTTCGGGTCGGCGGGCGAAGCGCTTCATCACGGGTACAGGCCCTGCAAGGTCTGCCGGCCGATGGAGCACAGGGGGGCCGCGCCGGAATGGCTCGCGCCCCTTCTCGAGGAGATCGCCGTGGGCTCTGGCCTGACGATGCGCGACGCGGAACTTCGCGCCCGCGGCCTCGACCCCAGCCGTGTCAGGCACTGGTTCAAGAAGTATCACGGGATGACATTCCAGGCTTACCTTCGCTCGCTGCGGGTCGGGCAGGCCTTCGGCAGGATAAGGCACGGCGAAAAGGTCGTCGACACCGCCTTCGATTCGGGGTACGAATCGCTCAGCGGGTTCACCGATTCATTCAAAAAGGCGGCAGGCTTCTCTCCGGTCAAAAGCCGCGAGGGGAGGCTCGTCTCGACGACGAGGATCCTCACTCCGCTCGGGCCGATGCTGGCCGGCGGGACCGACGAGGGGATCTGCCTCTTCGAGTTCGCCGACAGGAGGATGCTGGAGACGCAGATCAGGCGGATCAACAAACTCCTCGGCGCCGAATGCGTCCCCGGGCCCTGCAGGCACTTCGACGCTCTGAACGCGCAGATCGGGGAATATTTCGCCGGGAAGCGAAAGGCATTCGACCTTCCCCTCATCACGACCGGGACGCCGTTTCAGGAGAAGGTCTGGGCGGGGCTTCGAAAGATCCCCTACGGAGCGACACGCTCCTACGGCGAGCAGGCCGCTGCGATCGGCATGCCCGCCGCGGTGCGGGCGGTGGCGAGGGCGAACGGCGACAACAGGATCGCGATCATCATCCCGTGCCACAGGGTGATCGGCGCGGACGGCAGGCTCACCGGGTACGGCGGGGGGCTGTGGCGAAAGAAATATCTGCTCGACCTCGAGAAGGGGAAGAGGTAGGCGGGGAAGACAGGGGATCCTCGAAGTAGCGAAGCGACTATCTTCTTGACATCCAACCACATAACCGGATATAATGGCAGCGCGATCCGGGGATTTTACAGAGCGCCTGGCACTATCCGGTTTGGGGTGCAGGGATGTCAATGAATCATTATCCACAGGCGGGCCCGTCGGGCACCGGCAAGATTTATTCATCTATAATATTCGCGCGGGAAGGGCCGGATAATATCCGCCGCGAGCCGAGGCTTCTCGAACTGGTGAGCCGGGCCATTCAGGCGAGGCATTACAGCCGAAGGACCGAGAAAACCTATGTCGCGTGGATCAGGCGATACATTTTGTTCCACGGAAAGAAACACCCGCTCGTCATGGGCGAGAAGGAGATCACCGCATTCCTTTCTCATCTCGCGACAAAAGGGCAGGTCAGCGCCTCGACGCAGAACCAGGCTCTCAACGCGATCCTGTTCCTCTACAGGGAAGTGCTAAGAAAGGACCTCGACTGGCTCGACGATGTTGTGCGGGCCAAAAAGCCCGTGAGGCTCCCCGTCGTGCTGACGCAAAGCGAGGTTCATGCGGTTCTCGGGCAGTTGCACGGCGTCACATGGCTCATGGCGTCGATTCTCTACGGGTCGGGACTGAGGCTCCTGGAGTGCGCGCGGCTGAGGATCAAGGATGTCGATTTTGTCCGCGGAGAAATCACAGTGCGAAACGGAAAAGGGCAGAAGGACCGGATGACGCTCCTGCCGGCGAGCCTCAAAAGGCCGCTCGCCGAGCATATATCGCGCGTCAGGATTCAGCACGATGCGGATCTTCGAAAAGGATACGGCGCCGTCGCTCTCCCTGACGCGCTCGCGCGCAAGTACCCGAACGCGGCGCGGGAATGGGGCTGGCAGTGGGTATTCCCGGCCACGAGATTCTATCGCGACCGGGAGACCGGCGAGACGCGGCGTCACCATCTTCATGAATCGGTGCTGCAGCGGGCGGTAAAAAGCGCCGTCAGGCAGGCGGGCGTAGCCAAACCGGCGAGCTGTCATACGATGAGACATTCGTTTGCGACGCATCTTCTCGAGAAGGGGTACGATATCAGAACGATCCAGGAGCTTCTCGGCCACAGCGACGTGAAGACGACGATGATATATACCCACGTGTTGAACCGGGGAGGTAGGGGAGTGAGGAGTCCCCTGGACGACATGTAGCAAACATGTGCCGGGGGCTGAAGCGCCCGCCGTGCCCGCTATGCTTATCAGATAACATGGCGAGCGCTTGCAGGCTATCATGACAGGAGTTACGAGGATCGATCGGCAAGAGGTTGATTTTGAGGGCGTAAAGGTGGTTTAATTTAATAGTTGATATTGGATACACCGCGACGTTTGAAGCGCCATCCAATATCGCGGAACAGTCTACATTACGTTAGCCAGCTTGGATAGAATGGAGGAAGAATGAGATCATTTCTTAGAAGTACAACACGAGCGATACTGCTGGCCTCGACATTAGTTATCTTTCATAACAATATCGTTCGAAGTGAGGTTTTGGAAGACCATTTGAAATGGGCAATGAGTTTTACTATCAGGGACGATTTCAATCTTGATTCGTATAATGGATACGGAATGGCTTTAGCAAGGAATTTCAGCGATAGAACTACCTTAAGGATAAGTGAGCGCATAAGGTTGACTGGATATGATTCGAAGACTTACGATTTTTACACGGCGTCGTCTGTTGTTTTCATAAGATATGTACGGCCAGAACAACGATCGCGGTTTTATTGGGGAATTGGGCCACAAGTATCCTATAGTAATAACCGCCAAGAAGATAATAGTTACTCATATAAATATTGGACAATTGGAAGCATTGGTATCTTTGGGATAGAAGTGAGAGTATTGGATTTTCTCAGATTTCATACAGAGTACAGTGCAGGATTTAGCTACCTTCAAGAGTACAGGTATTATGGGCATTATGCAGAGCGCAGCAAGTATACATTTCAATTAGGAGAAGGCGTTCTTCTTGGATTGACATTATATTTTTAAGACTGGCTAACTATCGCATTCACGAGACAGACACCTTCTGTGTCTGCTCGTGATGCTGATGTTAGATGGATGGGCACAGAGATAATGAGAAAGATTCTCATCGTTAGCATTCTATTGTTGGCAATGTTCTCGGCGGCCACGAGTTCCGAGAAGCATAAATACAATAGCGTCAATGAAGCAATTGAATCTGCTTATCACGGTGGATACTTGCCATCAGTTGCTTCAGAGTACATCGCTCAAGCCATTGGCTTAGATTGGGAAGTGAAGAATTCTAGGCCAGACATGGGTGTCGATATCCGAGGCTATGTCTCGAATAATTATGAATACTGCATACTGTCTTATGCAGGATTTGGGGAGTGGGGACAGGGAGGGACAGTCGAATATTGTGCCCTGGATAGTACTGGGCTTGTCTTATGGACAAAGCAGAGTGCCATTGCTAGTCGCCCTGCGATATCAAATTCTGGTATCAGCGTTCTTATGACCCGATCAGATAGAAATGAGGGGCAGAAGAGATTCCTGGATATTGTGATTCTCGATAAGAATGGAAAGATCTTGTTGAAGCATCCTGTGCAAGAATTGTTGAATCGTCCTGTGCAGAGATCATACTTTCGTGAATACTACGGCTTCACTGAGGACGGATTG
>JALOPX010000107.1 GCA_025453655.1 Candidatus Krumholzibacteriia bacterium | reverse complement strand
CCGGCCCGGCGTCTTGAAATAATTCCGGTCATGGCCATAAGTCCGACTTTCTCACTATCGTTACAGGCGTGCCTTTTTTCGCGAATTTCATGAGTTTGTCCATATCGTCATCCACAAGGGCCACGCACCCGTTCGTCCAGTCCGATCCCCTGCCCCCGCTCCCGTGGATCTCGATGAAGCCGCCTATATGCAGGCCGCGGGAGATGAGGCCGCGCGATTTGTTCTCCCTGAACCTTCGCTCGTCCTCACTGTTGGGGTAGTCGATCAGCAGGGCTTTGTAATACTTGCTGTAATTTTTCACCTGGGTGACGTGGTATTTTCCCTCCGGCGTGGCGCCGTCTCCGGCGAACGATTTCTGTATCGAGGGCGTGTGCCCCAGCTCGCAACTGAAGGTGTGAACCAGCCTGCCGGCCTGCACGAGATAGGTTTTGTGCTTCGTCTTGTCCACTATGATCGCGTAATCCTTGGTTTTCCGGGAAAGAGCCAGGGTCTCGTTCACCCAGTTTCTCCAGGATTTTATCTTCAGGGCTTCGTCGTTCGAATATTTCTCGAATATGTCGCCGAGGTGCCTCAGCGACTCCTTTCCATCCTCCAGTTCCTTCACCGCGAGCGCGAATTCCCCTTCGGATATGAGCCGGCCGCAGGTCCTGTACGCCATCTCGGCCTGCCTGAGGTATTTCTCGGTCCCGTTCTTCAGAAGGGTCGCGCCGAGGGAGCTCCGCCACTGGACGATCTCACGGTGAAAGTGTTCCTGTTCCCTTCTGGCGTCGTCCCTCAGATCGCTCATCTTCTTGTAGGACGACCGGGAGACCGCGTAGGCGTCCCGCATCGACTGCTGCAGAAGGGAGTCGGCCACCGAATAATCGCGCAGCCGCGGCAGGCGGCCCCTCTGCCGCGCCATTTCCATCCAGCCCCTCTTCATCAGGTCATCGGCTTTCCGGTATTCCGCTTCGGCATACCGCAACGCGTCCGCCTTGCCCGCCTTTACGAGGGCCTGCCTGGCATTTTCCAGGGATCCGTTCGGAGGAACCGGGCTGCCGGTGAGCATGACGAGCACCGTCAGGCCCAGCACGGCCGCTATCACTGCCACTGTGATGAGTATTTTCATTGTTCCAGATGAGGTGCCGGTAAAATTGTTGCAATACCACCGCGGGGGCCGGTCTCATGCGACCCTGCCCCCGCGCTCATCATGCGTAGCCGGCGAATTCGAGAAGACAGGCTTACTTGCCGGCCTTCCTCGCTATCGCCGCCTCTATTTCACCCGTAACCGTGTTGGCCTTGTCGATGGCAGCCTGCGCCCTGGTCCTGGCCGCTTCGTACATCCCGGCCTCGAAATCGGCGCGGGCTTCACCGAGCGCCGTGGCTGCGAAGGAAAGGTCGCTCTTCATCAATTCGATCTCGGCCCTGCTGCCCTTGCCGACCGGAGCGCCGGCCAGCGCGGCGTTGGCGTTGTCGACGGCCATCTGCGCTGAAGCAATAAGATCGGTCACTTCGGCGATTATGCGGGCCTTTTCCGCGGCGGCCATCGAAGCGGCCTGGTCCGCGAGGACCTTCGCCCGGACGAGAAGTTCCTTCGAATCGTTATAGGATCTGAAAAGCTTGAATTTCGAATCCTGTTCCTGCTTGGCGGCCATCGCGGCGTTCATCGTGTCGACGGCGGTCTGGAAGGCCTCCGGAGCGTAAATCTCGGCTTCGGCGGTGCGGGCCGCGTTGATGGCGGTCTGCGACGCCTGCATCTCGATCTCGGGAACCTTGCTGCACCCTGTGAAAACCACGAGCATGAGAATCGAAAGAACGACTGCTATTCTTGACATCGTCACTCTCCTTCTTCCCGGAATTCCGGGCAACGTTCAAAAGACAGAAAACCTAACTCCTCACCAAACCCGCATGAACAGAGTTTTAACTTATATGTTTGTAAGCTTCCATACCAGATCCGTCTGGGAACCCGGCCTTATCTCCCTCCTCTCAGGGAGTACAGCGGCAAACAGCCTTCAAGCTTCTCCCCTAAACTTTAATATCGGTGGAATTAAATGCCCGATCATATGATTTGTCAACCTGTTTTATCATTTATTTGAAGATTTTCCGATAATCCGGAAAACACATATTTTATTTTAAAATAACGCATTATGCCCAGGCACGGCCGTGCGCGCAGGAAAATCCCCTTTCAGAGGCTTCCAAACTGGCGTCCCGCCGTGAGAAAGAAACCGCCATTTCCGCCCTCGCTTCTGCCGTATCCCGCCATCACGGGCCCGAGAATCGTTTTCATTCCGACGAAAAGAGAACCGCCGACGATCATGTCGTCGAAAGACGTTTCGCCCGCCGCATCCCACACGTTCCCCGTCTCCACCCAGAATCCCGCGTGGAAATCGGGGCCCACGAGAACCTTCCCCTCCGATACGAGGAACCGGACTCCCGCCCTCGCTATCCCGAGAGCGCCCCCGGCCAGCTGTCCCTCTTTGAGGCCCGAAAAGGAAAGGGGGCCGCCGAAGAGAAACCTCTCGTCGCAGGGGAGGACCGTGCCGAGATCGCTCATCGCCGACAGGGTCCCGAACAAAGTCATCCTGCCGGCGGAAGCGAACCCCGCCCCCTCGAGACTGATCGTCTCATACTCCTCCTCCCCCCCCATTTCACCGATGGCCCGGTAATACGCGAGGGAGGTCGCTCCGCCGGACGCGGGGAAATCGGGGCAATCGAGCAGATCGCATTCGATGCCCGCCCTCAGGGCGTTGCGCGTCTTCCACTCCTCGGGCAGTCCTGCGTACCCCACATCGACGACCGTGTTGATTCTCTTGTGCTCCGCGCCGAACCTTATCTCGGCGAAACGCCCGATCTGAAGCCCGGCATCGAGGCCCGCGCCGACGAACCGGGCCTGGTACTCGGCGGCCCTGTGGTCGCCGTCGAAAACATCCCTGGTCACGGTCGAAGCTTCGACGGACGGCGCGACAAACAGGATCCGCCTCGGATCGAGCGGCTGATAATACTCGATGGAGACCCCGCGCGACAGGCCGAGCCTCAGGTTCAACCTCGCCTCCGCCCCCCTTCCGTTCATCTCCAGCCTCGAATACCTGGCGAGCAATCCGAAATCGGTGCGCCCTTCGAGATCGTCCACGTAATCGAATCCCAGATTAAGGATCCCGGAATAGGATTTTCCCCTGGCCGATATTATAAGAGTGGAGCCCCTATCCTCATCGAGTATCCGGTAGTCGATCGATTCCATGACACCCGTTTCGTAGATCCTCTCGAAATCCGATTTCAACCCGTCCTGGTCGAAGATATCCCCCGGCCTGACATCGAGACGCCTGTGTATTTCAGCGTCCTTCATCCTCGATTCGTTCTCTATCCTTATCGACGCTATGCGCCTGACCGGGGGGCCGGCGTGCCTGTGGCGCCCGATGAACCGCGCGTAATCCTCGCCGCCTGCCGCATACCGGGAAAGATCCCCGGCGTATTCCCGCGCCTCCCCCTCTCCCATGCCAACGATCGCCGCCGCCATCCTGAAATCGGCGGAGCTGATCCCCTGGAGCGGGAGCGGTATATAAAGATCGGCCATGCCGAGAACCGCGAGCGAGGTCTGCTTCAGATAGATATTGAATGATTGTCTGGAAACCTCGGAGATCGACATCGTCCCCCCGGCGCCGGGTTCGCCGAGCGGAGGCCCGACGTCGACGGCGATAACGATATCCGCTCCCATCTCCTTCACGACGTCCACCGGCAGGTTCCTGACCAGCCCTCCGTCCACGAGGAACCTGCCGTCAAGCCGCACCGGGGTGAAGACGCCCGGGATCGACATGCTCGCCCTCACGGCGTGAAAAAGGCTCCCCGAGGAAAGAACCACCATCTCTCCGGTCTCGAGATCGGTCGCGACGGCCCTGTAGCGAATCCTGAGGTCGTCGAAATCCTGGTCGGCGCTGGTATGGATGAACGGGTTCCTTATGCCGAAAGCCATTTTCTGGCCCGAGACCAGCCCCGCAGCCATCACGGGGCGAATACCCCTGAGCCCCACTTCGAAATTGAAGAATTGAGCGCCGTCGTCCTGTTTGCGCCTGAATGTCCTGTCGCTTCTTTTCCCGGCGTCGGTGAAAAGGTCCTGCCAGTCGACGCCGGTCATGGTCCGTTCTATCTCGTCGGGAGACATCCCCACGGCGTAAAAAGCCGCCACGATCGCGCCCATGCTCGTACCGGCTATGTAATCGACCGGGATGCGGAGCTCCTCGATGAGCCTGAGGGCTCCGATAAGGGCCAGCCCCCTCGCGCCTCCGCCGCTCAGGGCAAGCCCTATCGTCGGACGGCGGCCCGGCTGCGCCGATAAAAGATCCCCGCCGCCGGGGGGCGTGGAGTCTTCAGCCAGGATGGAATCCGGCGGCGCGCCGCTCCTCGCCTCCATCGCCGCAGTGCCCGTCACGATGCATGAACAGAGAGTTACTACGCTCCATATCAAAGGAATTCGCGCCATTCGACACCTTCCACTCGATTGATCGACGGGAACCCCCGCCTGATTCCGGGAAATCTTAACACGGAATAAAACTTCGCGGCAAGAAAAGCCCCGGCCGGGAAGGGGATCATGTACCGGCCGGGGATATCCCATTAATATTTAAGAACTTATGATATTTCGCAAAATATGTCGCCTGAATTCAAAAAAATGCTTGCATCACTCCCGCCGTATGATAAACTTCCTCTTGTAAGGAGAGGAGTTTTACAATCCCCTGTGTTTAAAATTTGAATCTTTCCGGTGGCGGCTGTTGATATCCTGATGGCGATTAGAGTGGCCACGCTCTTTTGCGGCTTGCGGATATTTAGGGTGAAAATCCTTCCGAGACTCCAGTCGCCACCGTTTTTTTATGCCCACGGGCATCGATTCGCGGTGTCTGTCGGAGCCTCATCGGGAAAGGCCGGGGAGCCCCCGCAACCCCGCCGTCAGGTCCTTCCCGGGCGGACGGGCGCGGCCGTCTTCACCGGGGCGGATCGACGGCGCCCGCTCCCGACCCATCGATCCCTCCGGATTCTTCCGTGACGATCCTGTACAGCGCTTTCATCATGGCGGGAAGCCCGTCTCCCGCGAGCGCGCTTATATGAAACACCCTCTCCCCTTCAGGAGGAGTGAAATCGATCACGGCCCCGTCCGGCAGAAGATCGATCTTGTTCAGCGCGATCACCCGCCGTCTTTCCATAAGGGCGGGGTTGAAAAGTTCCAGTTCCCTCATAAGCTGCCGCAGCGCCTCGCCGGGGGGGATCTCTCCGGACATGTCGAGGATGAAAAGAAGGATCCTGCACCTTTCGACATGCTGCAGGAACTGCAGGCCCAGTCCCTTCCCCTCGTGCGCCCCCTCGATCAGCCCCGGTATATCGACCATGCAGAAGGAGGCCTGTTCGTCTATCCTGACGATGGCGAGGTTGGGGGCCAGGGTCGAAAAGGGATAATCGGCCACGAGAGGCTTCGCGTGGCTCACCGACCGAAGAAGAGTCGATTTGCCGGCGTTCGGCAGACCCACCAGCCCGACGTCGGCTATCAATTTAAGGGTCAGGCGAAGATTCCTTTCCTCTCCGGGGAACCCGGGAGTGGCCTTCAGGGGAGCCTGGTTCGTGGCCGTGCGGAAGACGAAGTTGCCCCTGCCCCCGTCCCCTCCCCGCGCGATCGTCAATTCGGCGTCCGCGGAGGTCAGGTCGGCGACCTGCGTTCCCGAGTCGATGTCCTCGACGACGGTTCCGGGCGGGACCTTTATCACGACCGGTTCGCCGCTGAGGCCCGTCTTGCGCGCACCCTGTCCCGGGCTGCCGTTCGGCGCCTTGTAGCTGCGCCTGTACCTCAGGTCGAGCAGGGTCTTCATCTGCGGCTCCACGGCGATGACAATGTCGCCTCCGCGGCCGCCGTTTCCTCCGTCCGGGCCTCCCCGCGGGACGTACTTCTCCCTGCGGAAGCTCACGCAACCCGGGCCTCCGTCCCCCGCCTTCACCCTTATTTCAACCTTGTCTATGAACATATTCCGGAAAAATACTTGCCCGGATTAATGAATCCGGCGGGATCGAAGGCGCTCCTCACGCCCTGTTGCATCCTGATCTCCCCCTCGCGGAACAGCAGCCCGAGATAACGGTTCTTCGTCATCCCGATGCCGTGCTCGCCGCTCAGCGAGCCCCCCATGGCGGCGACCTTTTCGAACAGACGGCCCACGAACAACTCCGAGCGGCTCATCTCCTCATGCCTTCTGCGGTCGGTCAGTATATTCACGTGGAGATTCCCGTCTCCGCAATGACCGAATATGTAGCAGTCGAGCCCGAGCTCACGGGCGGCCGAGTGTATGAATGCGACCGCATCGCCGAGCCTGCCGAGGGGAAGGGCGACGTCCTCGTTGATCTTCGTGATCCCCTTCCTCGCGAGGCTGGGGCTGATCGACCTTCTCAGATCCCAGAGTATATCGCTTTCGACCCTGCCGCGCGCGCTGATCTTGAACAGCCTTTCCCTTCTGCAGAAATCGTCGAGCATCCGGCTTTGAGCCTCGACATCCCTCAGCGGGCCGTCGAACTCGAGGAAAAGGCAGCTCTCCCCGGTATCTAGCCCCCTGACGCTCCGATATTCCCCGACGCATCCGAGCGTCTTCGAATCGATGAATTCCATCACGCCGGGGCGGAGCCCCCCGGCGAGAAGCGCCGAGGCGGTCCGCATTGCGTTTTCGTCGCTCCCCGCGAGGACCAGGGAGACCTCCCGCGCTTCCGGAAGGGGAAGGACGGACAACCTCGCCGAATAGATCACCCCGAGCGTCCCCTCCGAACCGGCGAGGAGGGCGGCGGGGCCTTCCATCGGGGTTTCGAGGATCTCGCCGGACGGGGCGATCCATACGAGCGACCTTACGTGCCTTCTCGTCACGCCGTACTTGAAGGCCCTCGGGCCTCCCGCATTCTCCGCGATGTTCCCCCCGATCGTGGACACCTTCAGGGAGGCCGGGTCGGAAGGGAAGAAAAAGCCGCGGGGTTCGAGGAAGCACTGCAACTCGTTGTTCACGATGCCGCATTCCACCTCGACGGTCCCCTCTTCGGGCGCGAACGAAAACACCTTCCTCATCTTTTCCGTCGAAACGACGAGGCCGCCTCCGACAGGCACCGATCCGCCGGAGAAGCCTGTTCCGGCTCCCCGCATGAAGAGCGGGAGCCCCAGGCGCCCCGCCTCGCGCACCACCGTTGCGAGCTGTCCCTGCTCTTCCGGGAAAACGACTCCGAGCGCCTCCCCTCTTCTTCCCGTCGCGTCGAAATTGTACGAAAGCCTCAGGCCCGGTTCCGTATGAACCTCGAGCCCCCCGAGCCGCCGTCCCAGTTCTTCGATCGTCTTTCTCATTCCCGATGCTTTCACCGCCGGGGTCTCCGAGCCGCGCGAAAAGGCTCCGCGTTTGAAACAGAGTCCCGGCCGCATTCGGCGGCAGCCCCGGCTCTCAACTGTAATCCCTGACGAAACTCTCGAACCTGTCGAGAGCCTTGCGGAGCGTCTCTTCGGACGCCGCGAACGAGAACCGGACCGTGCCGTCGCATCCGAACGGGCCGCCGGGTATCAGAAGAAGCCCCTTCTCCTTCAGCAGCTTCTCGCAGAATTCGTCGCTTCCCTTCACCCCGCATTTCCCGTAAAGCTTCGAAACGTCCGCCAGGAAATAAAAGGCGCCCCCGGGGTCGGGGAAGGAGATGTTGGGGATCCGGGCGAGGCGTTCTCCGAAGATGTTCTTTCGCTTTTCGAATTCCCGGCACATCATGTCGCGCTGCCCGGCTCCGTTGTTCAAAGCCTCGAGCGCCGCCCACTGCGAAATGGCGTTGGGGCACCCGGTGGCGTGAGCCTG
>JALOPX010000106.1 GCA_025453655.1 Candidatus Krumholzibacteriia bacterium | reverse complement strand
CAGTGATAGGCATGGGGCCAGCCCGGCGTCTCCGAAGAGACCGCCGTATGGCAGATGTTACATGCCGTCATCTGGTCCGGATTCAATCCTCCGTGCTTTTCGGCGAATTCCTCTATCTCGTCCGACTCGCCCCTCGAGCCCGAATGGCACGCGCCGCAGCTTCCGATCGTCACGGCCTTGCCCTGGTACTGCATCGCCTGGTAATTGTCCGAAGCCTGTGTCGACGGGATCATCGCGTGCGGGCTCGAATGGCAGGCGGCGCAGTAGAGGTCGCCGTGCCCAGACGCGTTCCTGTAGAGGACGAGCCCTGTTTCGACTCCCGTGATCCCGACGTGGCACGAGACGCATTTCGGCTCGTTCACCCAGGGGACCCTCGTTCCCGCCGCGATCGTGCCGGCCACGTTCGTCATGTCGCCGTGGCAGAGCGCGCAGTTCCCGTCAGCCGCGGTGTGACCCTGGCTCCGGTTGCAGGCCATGATCGGCCCCGGGTGGCAGTCGTAACAGGCGGCGTCCCGCGAAGAGTGCGACTGGTGAATGACCTTCGAGAGATAATTGCCCTCCGGCGAGGTTCCCCCGAGGGCGGGGCTCGCGTGGCAGCCGGCGCAAAGCACCGGCGCGTCTGCGACGAGGGTCGTCGCGTGAGCCGCGTCGTGTTTCGCGAGTACGTCCTGGAACGGATTCGCGCCGTGGCAGCGCGTGCAGTTTATGTCGTCCGACGTCGGAACGGTGGCTCTCGTTTGGGCCACGACGTTCCCGCCGCCGTCCTTTATCGTGATCTCGGCGACCTGGTACGGATTCCACTCGTCGGCGTCGTCGACCGGGGTGACGGGGATCCCGCTCGCGACAAAATGATCCGCCTTCGCGATCATCGTCCCGGAGAGCCCGTTATGAACGCCGGGGTCGTCGAGGTTCAGCCCCGTGTCGTGCGCGAGATCGGTCCCGAAGAGCAGGGTCACGTTGTCCCAGAACTGGCCGTAGCTTCTCTTCCCATACGAGTAAGTGTTGCCGAGAATCCGGTATTCCGCGGTCAGACCCGCCGTGACGATCTGCGGGGGATCGCCCCTTCTGACGACCTGCGCCCACACCGTGTTGTACGGCGGGAGAATGACGCCCTGGTCGTACGTCGGGTTGAGACAGTGCATCCCGAGGTCGTTCCAGGCGAAGACGACGTAATCCCCGATCGCCGGAAGGACCACTTTGCCGCCGTCGCTCGGGTTGTCATCGCACGTCATGACCGGGGGAATGAGCAGAATCAGAGCCGCGATTAAAATTCTTCTCGGTATCATCGCGAAACCTCCATTTAGAAGGCCGAAAGGCGTTCATCCCTTCCATTTGGAAGGTCGAATGAGGCTCACCCCTTCTTCGAAATCGACGACGCGTACTGCTCGAGGCGCGACGAAAGCACGAAGAATGTCGGCGCCCAGAGGCCGACGAAGATGCCGAACCTCTCCGCGTACGCGGAATCCTGCCCCTTGAAGAAGTACCAGATGCCGATCGAGCCGATGATCGAGGCGAACCCGCCGATGAAGCAGATGTTGCTCAGCATCTTGAGCGTCTTTGACGACATATCGATCCTCCCAGGTTATTGGACGCGATTCTTCACTTTTCCGGATTCCCAAGAATTTCTATTAATCTCTCCATCGACAACGCGTACTGGCTCTCCTCGATCGCCTTCGTGTGTTCGACCTTCGGGCTGAGTACCGCGCCGGCGACCATCGCCGTCTCGAATTCCCGCTCCATCGCCCCGAAGTGCGTGGCAAGGACGCATCCCGTGGCGCTGAGGCCGCAAAGGATGACGCAATCGCGGCCGTTGTCGCGAAGGATCTTCTCGAGGTCGGTCTTCATGAAGGAGCTCGGATAATTTTTTATCACCATCGGGTCGTCGTCTTTTATGTTGATCGCCGCGGGGAACTCGAAGGGTTCCGTCCCCGGCTCGGGCCCCCTCACGATGTCCGTGTGGTAGACCCTGATGACCGGCAGGCCGCGCTCGCGGAAAAGGGCTATAAGCTCGTTGATCCTGCCGAATACCGCCTCCTGGTCCTCCTGCGACATGTAGGGGAGCCAGATATTCTGAACGTCGACCACGAGAAGCGCCGGATGGAGCTCCTTTTCCTGCCCTTCCTGGGCGCAAACGCCGGCCGCCCCGAATGCCAGAAATCCGAGAACCAGCAGCAGCAAAGCCTTTTTCAACGGGAACCTCCTCTTTTTAACGGCGGGCGCCGCCCCCTGCCTGATCGCTCCGGAACCTTTCCAGCTCCGGCCTGGATTATACCAGAAAAAATTCAATGTCAATACTACTAGATTGCCCGGCTGTCGTAGGCCCAGTGCAGGAGCGCCTGCTGCTGGACCGGCCTGCAGGTGAGATCCCCCTTGCGGCAATGCTTTCGAAGCTGAGCGATGTGCCGCGTCATCGCCTTCCATCTTTTGATCTGCCGCTCGTCGTCCGGGCAGCGCCTTCCCATGTAGTACCTGCAATACCACTGGAACCATCCCCTCGGATCCTCGTGGTAGATCCAGCCTTTGGCGATCCAGTAGGAGAGGGGCTTCGACGCCCTCACCCCGAAATAATTCACCTTCGGGTCGTGGCGCTTCGGCGAGAGCTTCGCCTTCGCGTACCATGAGGCGGGGAATTCGCCCCGGCAGTCGGTCATGTATTTGCCCCCGAAGACCCCGAGGGCGAGCATCTCCTTAGGCGTCAGCTCCGGCTTGAAATCGGGGTGGAATGAACGGCCGGCCGGCCTGGTCAGAAGGTACCTGTACCCCTTCTGCATCCTGTCGTTGACGATGACTTCCCTCGGTTTCATGTCAGGCGAGCTCCGCGCCGTGCTCTATCAAAAGCGCCTTGAGAAGCGACCGGTGGCAGCGCTCCTCGTCAGTACAATAACAGCCGATCGAGAAATCGGTCTGGCGCGAAAGCGCCGCGAGAAGCGAAAGGAGCCTCGCCGCCTCGGGTCGCCTCATCTCGGCGATGTATCGCTTGACGAATCTTTGCCAGGCTTTGTCGTCGGTCGCCTCTCTAGCTTCCTTGAGGAGCGCCTCTGATGGAGCGAGGTCGGGAAACCAGATATCGTAGAAGTCCCTCGATGCGAATTCGTCCTTCGGCACCCCGCGAGGCGGGCGCCGCACCGTCCCGAGCCTCAGCCCCTCGCCCGGTATTCTCGGGCTTCCAAGCCGCACTACCCGGATAGCCATTCGAACAACCTCCTTTGGATCGCGGCGCAGTTCCCCCGCCGGGGGGCCTACTGCTTCATCTCGCTCGGGTTCGGGGTCTTGATCACGAGGAAGGTCGCGTTCTCCGAGCCCGTGTTGAGGATGCTCATCAGCGTCTTGAAGGCGACGGGAAGGATGTCCCCCTTGACGGCCGGGATTTCCTTGCCGTCGAGTGTCACGGCGACCTGCCCTTCGAGGATCAGCAGGTGGACGTTGGAGTTGGCGTTGTGCTGCGGGACCTGCTGCCCGGGCTTCAGCGCGATCTGCATGACGAGAAGGTGCTGTTCGTCAATGAGCTGCCGCTTGCCCATTTTGGCGTCATCGTAAGGCGTGTCCTTGAATACGTTCTGCATAAGGTCTCCTCCATCACTCTCCGGCGCGCGAAATCGAACGCGGCCTTCGTCAGTCTTCGACAAATACCGGCTGAACGATCCATGTCGAATCGTCACGCTGATATCTCATGTAGCGGGCGCCTCCCGCGGAAAAACTCAGGACGCAGTTCGTCGTATCAAGTCCGCTCCCGTGAACGCAGGGCCTCCCCTCATAATCGAAATGGTAGAGCACCGCGAGGTCGAGCGTGTCCGCGCTCTCCGTCGATTCGAAACGATCGAAATGATTGCAGCCGCGCGGATAGACATGAACTACCGGCGCGGGATCGTCATTCCGGATCGTGTCGCCGGCGAGAACGGTATCGATAAATGAATATTCGTAGTAATCGTTGTTTTGAGTTTCGCACGCGGCGAAACAGCAGAGCAGCGCTCCAAGAACGGAAACGGCGAATAGTTTCATGACGCCTCCTGAAAGTCCGGGGATATGCCAACCCGCACAGTATACACCTTTTTCGCCCGTCAGGCATCGCCCCGTTCAAGTTCCCGGATCATGACGGGGCTCACGGAAGGGTCGGAGGGGCAGTCCGGCAACCCCTCGGGGCGATGACGCCCATGACAACGGCCGCAGCCGCGAGTATGATGGCTAAATCGAGGCCTATTCTCCACCAGGTGACCGCCGCCATGACCAGCAGCACCGCGGTGCGGACGATCCCGCCCGCGCCGGGGCCGTCGATCTGTTTGCAACGAATACCGGAATAGACGATAAGCACGCCGGTAACGAGACAAAAGACCGCTCCGAGCCACCTCGGCCACTCATTCATCACGTTTCCCTTTTCGCACATGATAAGAAAAACGATCCAGACAAGAAGGCCGGCGATCATCGTCGAGGCCGGTACGAAGTACTTGCTTTTCATCGAGACCTCCTGATTTTCCCCCTCCGGTTAATCCGGATTCGTAGCAACCATACAGCACTAACATTCCATCATGCAAATTCCCCGTGGTGCCGGCGGTCAATTCCTCTTTCGCCCGGCGCACGCAAGCACGCGCTGAAACGCGACGGCTAATCTGCCACGCCATGTGCCGGGCGACGGTCTGAACCTCATCCCCAGGAGCTGCTCGGCGGCGTCGATAAAGTCGAAGGCCGTGAGGATCCGGGTAACCAGGCCGTCACGAATATCGATGACGTCAACGCCTTCGATTTTGGCCCGGCGGCCGGTCGGAGCGTACCCGAGAGGCCCGAAGGCGTGAAGATGCGTCGCGGAGATGCGCCATACGATCGCGCACCGGCAGCCGTCGGGAGAGCCGCATATCGGGGGCTGGATCTCGTACGTGAAGTCGGGGAACGCCCGAAGAATATCTTCGGCAAACGCCCTCACGGCCTCCCGTCCCCGGGCTGGAGGGGCCGGCATGGCGGGGTCGTACCACTCGACGTCTGGAGCCAGGAGCCCGATGAAATCATCTAAAATCCGGGCGTTCCACGCATCCACGAGTTTCCGGGCAACGTCCTCCGCGGTTTCACGGCTCTCAGTCTGCATCTCTCGTCAACCTTCCGCTCCGCGCCGGCGCGGGCTCATCGAATTCATTCCGATATGTTTTCATGCTTCCCAACAGGGCCTTCAGCTTCGACCGGGCCGCGCGATTCTCCACCGAGAAGCCATCGCCTGGCCTCCTCGATGCTTTTGAATTCCCCCGTCGGCATGCCGCGATTCGCCACGACGGTGGAGGTGAACCTGACGTCCCCGGCGGATCTCGCGTCTTGCGGCAGCACGTGGGCCACCCGCAGATGGAGCGGCGCCGAGGCCAGAGACTCGCCGAAGGAAAAGCAGCTCATCGTGGAACTGAGCCGGGTGGACAGATCGCGAAGATCGACGAGAAGGTACGAGCATTTATGTTCGAGGCAGAGCCGAACCGCTTCCTGCTGAGCGGCGCAGTGATCCTCATGGGCGGCATTCCCGACCACCCGGACGACGACGATCCCCCAGTCTTCATCGAACCGAACCGAGTATGCCTTTATCGATGTCATCTAGGTCACCTCTTTCGTAGAGGAAGATTTGCAATTTTTCGCCCGCAGCATACCACGACCCCCGTGCCATTGCTAGAGGCCCCGGAGTTTCCTTCTGAACAACACGGCAAGAGAGACGGTCGCTCCCGGCAGGGTGACGGCCCACAATGAGGCGACCCAGATCAAGGGATGATAGAAGGTTTGAAGGGCGATAAAGGGCATAATCAGGCCGTTCGCGATCATAAACCAACGGACCGCCTTTTCCAGTCCGGGTCCCGTGAAAACGAAGGCGGCGAAAAGGGTGGCCAGACTCATGAAGCTGTATCCAAGGAGGTCGACCGAATAGGTAAATGAATTGAAAACGTTGAACAGGAAGGGCCTGATGCCGTCGCTGACCTCGCCCCGGTAAAGGGCGGGGGCAACTAGAGTCAGTTGCACAAAGTAGTTCATGCAGATCAGGGTGCCGTACATGATCGCGAATATGAGCCCCGTCTGGCTCCAGATCTTTTTATCCGCGGGCGCCTGGCTGTGGATGCTTCCCATCATGACCACGAACGAGATGCCGATAAACAGGGAGGGGACGAGGAGGACCACCAGGCCGTACCAGGTGCTGTCGTTCTCCGGGCCGCCGCCCGAGCCCATGAGGCCGAACCACTCGGCAAGTTGCCCGATGACATAGGCAATGCTGAAAAATGCCGCGAAAAACGCCGACCAGAAACCGAGCTTGTAAACGCTCTTCGGGGTTTCCATAGGACTCTCCTTCCGTTCGGTTGCCGCGCCGGGTTTTACTTAAGGGCGCGGTAACGACCGTGTTCAGCCGCGTTGAACGGATCTCCGGATGAAACAGTAGATCCCAATCGCCAGGATAAAGATCCCAACGACGATCAGAGCATAAGTGAATTTCATTCGATTGTGGAGTACAATCCCGGCCGCAACTGCGCATATACCCGGGAATAGCGGCAAGAAACGGTGCTTCTTCCTGACTCCATTGATCAACAGGCCAACCGCTCCAACGGCAAGAATGCTGGTAATCAACAGTTCGAATCCCCAACGCGTCCAGAAGGCCACCCGTGGCTGAGGGTATCCTCCAGCCGGGATTTCCTGGCTGGTGATCACCAATGATGGCTGCAACCAGCCCAGATCCTGCGGACAAAGCCTGACCCAACCGGCCATGAATCGCCACTCGCCCTTGAGAGGATAATCCGCGGTTTGACCAGCGCGAATCCCGAAGTGGAGATGCGTTTGCACAGGATGTTCTTTGCTGCCGCCGTTTTCATCGCTGTCTCCCAGGTAGGCGATCAAATCACCCCGCTTCACCTCCGTGCCCGACTCCAACCTCCAGCGGCTGGGGCTGAGGTGACCGTACAGCGAATACAGGTTTGTCTGGGGATGATCGATGAGAATTAACCAGCCATAGCCGCCCGCTGTTCCTGAAAAGCTCATGTGTCCGTCGGCCATGGCGTAGACCGGAGTCCCCGCCGGGCCCCAATAATCCTCCGCGGCGTGGAACAGGAGCACAGGATACTCGTAACAGTCTTTGATCTCCGGCGTACACTCATTAGAGACGCCAAACCAGCAACATAAGAACGTGCTATCATTGGCGAACTCACCAAGCGGGAACCGGAAGGGCAGATTGTCATCGTCGGCAATCTCATGTGCATTGGCGAGACCAATGGGCTTGCTGGACGGGCACGATTCCGGGTACTGTGGACTGCAGGCTGCCAACAGCAAAGCCAGGGCACCAAGGCTCGCCAATAGTCGCCGACTAGACATGCTATCCCGCCTTTCCAACAGGTTCCGTTCGCGACTTCCGCTCGGGCAATCGCGCTGAATAACGTTTCGGTTCAGCGGCGGGCTTCGCTGGCGCGGGTCCTGCTCCTGCAGGGACCGTGACAGGGAAGATCCGACTGCTGCAATTTAGGGTTAGGCGATAATAGATTACTTTTCCCCTAATGCTTCGATATCCGCTAGATCCTTCATTCTACCGATGGCACGCTTATTCTTAATAAAATCATTTTTGCTGATAAAATATACCGGCACTCCCCCATAGCTACCAGGCACTCTAGATTTGACAACTTCATCCCACAATACTCCAGTCAGCGTTGTGATTATATCGATGCGAACTGGTGGTGTCCCAAGCTGGATTACTTTATTCGATGAACAAAAATCTTTTTCCGTGAGTTCCGATGATCCAAATCCAAATTCCCCAAGTGCTTTTAAAATATGCTGGGCATTTTCAGGATTGGCATAAATGAAGATATCAAGGTCACCGGTAAAA
>JALOPX010000105.1 GCA_025453655.1 Candidatus Krumholzibacteriia bacterium | reverse complement strand
AATCCCGCCCGAAATAGTTAGGCTGTTAAATATAATGGCACCAAACCAGGCATTAACCATTATTTATCAACGAGATACAGTAGATTCAAAAATCGCGCAATAACCGTTGCCGGGTTACGACGTCGCGACGTTATAACCTCACAATAATAATTAGATATATGATATGGCGTAAACGGCGAGTTACGATGTAATGATCCAAAACCGATTACATGCCTAAATTTGTAAATTGACGATTACGCGAGGTGCCGTCGCGCGGCCGGGCAAAAAATTCAGCGCCTGGTCATCAGCGGATACGAAATCGAAATTAATGGCATCCGCATTGCCATCGGAGTCCATGAACGACATCAGGGCGACATTGGCCGGGGCAGCTTCGAATTGTAATTGCGCGGATCACGGGGGAACAACGGAAATCAGCTCCGGATTCCTGATCCAGGCTCTTTTACCGGGTTTAACATACGAGGGGATACAGAGTGCGATGAATGAATTATGCGGAAATAAAAAGACCGGCGATCCCGAGTCGATCGCGAAATACAGGGAATCCCTCGACAGGAAGGCGTGGTGGAACTGGTTCATGCTGGCTGGGCTTCTCATACTCGTCACGATCGGCCTCAGCATGACAATCATTCCTCTCATTCATTACAAGGATATAAGGATGTGGCCCTGGGACGACACCGAGTTCGCCCTCGTATTCGTCCTGTCGCTTGCCGTTCTCATGGTGACACTTTATCTCACCTATCAACAGCGCCAGATCCTGAGGATGCATGTCAGGCTTCAGGAAATCCGCCAGGAATCGCAGGAACATTGCGAGAGGCGCGCGCGCATCCTCTACGCGATCACCGCTATCGCCGAGATAATGGGCGCCCAGACGGGGGCGCAGTCGATATTCGACTACATCACGAGACTCTGCGTCGAGACCTTCGGAAGCTGCCGCGCCTCCCTCATGCTCCTCGACAAGGATACGATGGAACTCGTGATCAAATCGGTTCACGGCCGCTCTCCGAAGCAGCTCGTTTCGATGAGACAGAAATACGGCGAAGGGATCGCGGGATGGGCGGCGGCCAACAGAAAGTCCGTGCTCCTCGGAAACGAGGACGACGGGTCGAGGTATCCGCATTTGAAATTCGAGAATCCGGCGGTTTGCTCGGCGATGGTGGTGCCGATAATCATCAGAGACGAGCTCGTCGGGATCATCAACGTAAGCAACGAGACGAACGAGGTCAGGTACGACGAGGAGGACCTGAAGACCCTGGAAATCTTCGCGAAGAACACCGGGACGTGCATCAGGCACATGGAGCACGTGCAATGGCTCAGGCAGATGGTGCCATATTTGCGCCAGAAAAATAAAAACAAGAACCGGTCGACGGTGGAAAAATGAACCACGTCCGCAACATGCCGTCGACCGGCGATTGAATAACCTTTGATCGAGAAACGGGGAAAAGGGGGCTTCCTGGATCTTCCTTCTAAAGACGGCAGGACCTCCCTGGGACACAATGAGAAGATGCAACACAAGCAATGCCGGCAGCAGATCCGGAGAAAGCGTTGAGATGTCGGATACCGCAACATCCGGCCTTGAATCGCTTCTGGATGAAGTCCTGGAGCCCTCATCCCCGTTGATCGAACCCGTCGCGGACGGCGCCGACGACCCTCTTGAAAAAAGATACCGCCTCCTCATGCTCAAACTGGAGGGAAACCGTAAATTCATGCTCGAGATCAACGAGCGTCTCGGGAACCTCGCCAGGGAACAGAACGAACTTAACCTGTCGGCCGTCTACGACCTTATCGGCGAGATCGGTTCGCTCGTTCTGGATAACGCGCGCGAGATAAAAAAGATGGCCCGGGCCTCCGGCATCGAGCCAGATCAGGAAGCAACCGGGCCCGAAACGCCCGAGAACGCGCCGGTCTTTGACGCGAAGATACCGTGCGTGCGGATGACTGATCGCGAGAAGGAAATCCTCGGGGAGCTCCTCCTCGGGAAGACGAACCGCGAGATATCGCTCTCCCTCGGGATCAACGAAAAAACCGTCAAGAACCACCTCTGGAAGATCTACCGCAAGTGGAACGTCACGAGCAGGACCCAGATTTTCCTCAAAATCATTTCGCGATAAGCCGGACCGGCCGGGAAAATTTCAAACGGCGGCTCCACGAAGGCCGCTCCGCAAGCAGGGATACCCCCGGAATTGTTGAACCAGGGCGCCGGCTGTGCTAATCTGGCGACATGTTCGAGGAGCTGAAGTAGGAGCGGCCCATACGCCGCCGCGACAGGCTCGAGCGTGCGGGCAAATCGATCACGGACACAAAATCGGATGAAAGGTTCGACAGACATGAATGAGACAACCCGCCGCATGATGGCAATTTTTATGGCCGCCGCGACACTGGCCTGCCTTTTCCCCCTCGCCGGATGTTCCGACTCCGCCGGGCCGGACCCCGCGGAAGAGCCGACAAGAATCGGTTCGATTCCTTCTGACGCGGTGAAGATGACTCCCGGCACCGACCATTACCCGCCAGTCCTGCATTCATCTGATTATTCGGCTCCGATCCCCATGCCGGGGCCGGTCAACACCGCGGGAGTCGAGGACGCTCCCGTGATCTCCCCCGACGGATCCACCTTCGTCTTCTTCTTCACCCCCGACGGCAACGAGCCAGCGGAGAATCAGGTCGTCGACGGCGTCTCCGGAATATGGTGGTGCACGTGGGGCGGCATGGAATGGACCGAACCCGTCCGGGCGCGCCTTGCCGAAGCCGGCGAGCTTCACCTCGACGGATCCTTCGCGCTGCAGGCCGACACCCTCTGGTTCGGATCCATCAGGGCGGGAACCTACCGCGACATCGACATATTCACCGCCGCGAGGTCCGGAGACGACTGGGTCGACTGGCAGAATGCCGGAGCGCGCCTCAACGTGGATCTTGCCGTCGGCGAACTCTACCCGACCTCCGACGGGGATACCATCTACTTCGGAAGGAGCGAAGGGGGCTTAGGCCAGAACGATCTCTGGCTCACGGTCAGGACGGGGCAGTCGTGGTCCGATCCGGTAAACCTCGGCTCACCCGTCAACACATCGACGGACGAAAACCGACCGGTAATCTCTCCTGACGGCCGTGAACTGTGGTTCACGAGGCTCTCGAGCTCGCTCGGGTACAGCGGCCCCTCCGTATTCAGGTCCATAAGGGCGGGCGGGACCTGGAGCGCGCCTGAGGAGGTCGTGTCGAATTACTGCGGCGACCCGGGGATCGACGCGGCCGGCAACCTCTATTTCACCCATCTTTTCTACGACGAAAACGAAAACAAGATTGAGGCGGACATCTACGTGGCATATCGTAACCAGGACCGGTTCCGGGCCCGCTATTCCCTTGACGTATATTCGCCCTGTGTGCTATTCAATGGAAATCAATCCCAGGCAGTTAAATGAGGTTTTTTGCGCGGCCGCTCTTTTTCATGAAAGGGTGCATAACCGGCGAAGACCGAAGGAGGATTATCATGAACACGGGAAAACGGCTGATCGGCACGATCATCATGCTCTTCGCGCTGTCGGGTTGCGGCGACGACGGGACGGGGCCGTCCGGCAGCGATGGCGCGATCTGCGGGCTCTCGACGACGACCCTCGGGTTCGGCACCGTGCTTATCGGCGAGGAATCCTCGCTGACCTTCATTATCGAGAATACCGGCGGGGAAACCCTGTCCGGAACCGTCTCGGAAACCTCCGAAGGGTTCGCGATCGTCGGCGAGACATCCTACAGCCTTGACGCCGGGATGTCCGACACCTTCACCGTGCTCTTCGCGCCGGAGATTTTCGGCAGCATGACATGCGAAATCGAGACTGGCTCCGACCTGTGCGACGCCGTGCATTGCACGGGCACGGGCGGCGCGCACTACTACGTCGACGCCGCTTCCGGACTGGACACGAATCCGGGGACGAGCGAAGAGCCTTTCAAGACGATCACTCACGCGGTCTCGGTTGCGGAAATAAATAAAATTATCGGCGTCCTCCCGGGAACGTATGACGCCGTTCTCGGCGAGACATTCCCCATAGTGCTCAAGCGGGGGCAAATGCTGATCGGCAATATACCCGACAAGGGCCTCGGAACCACGGCGACGACGATATACGGCTCCGGCGACGCGAGTCCCGGGGACAGCGATCTCGCGGCGATTGTTGGCGCCGATCTGTCCACGGTGGCCGGATTCGAGATCGGCGCCCCCTATTATATAGTCACTTTCGGCATCTATTTTTCCAATGCCGCAGTGACCGTAACGGACAATTCCTTCACTTCGACCACGACCAGCCTCTACGGCGGGATCAGGGCAAGGGGCACCGGCGCCGCGGTGATAATGCGCAATGATTTCCTGACGACGTCCTACGGCGTGTACGGCGCCTACTGCACCGGCGCGATGGTGGTCGAGTCGAATAACTTTCAGACGATGGCCATCCCGGTCGACCTGACCGGAAACGCCAACAACACGATCGTGCGCGGAAACACCTTCGTTGGCAACGGGCAGGTCGGGGTGCAGGTGCAGGACGGCCATCCGCTCATCCAAAACAATGTGTTCAACAAACCCGGAGGATATGCCACCTATGGCGCGATCCGCTGCCAGAACGATACCGCGAATCCGACGATCCGGGGCAACACATTCACCTGCGCGATCGGAATAGGCATCGTCAATTCGCTGGGGGTTGATATCGGAACCGCCGGAGACCCGGGAGGGAACGATTTCAGCGGCGTAACGGGCGAGGCGATCTTACACAATGGCGCCGCCGCCCTTTACGCTATCGGAAACATATGGCGCAATACACCCCCGGTCTGCGGCACCGACATCGTGATAACGAGCACCGGCATTATCACGTGGGGTACGGGTGCGGGCGAGGAGTGCCCGTAAGGGGATCCCCGAAGCCGCGGGAAACAAAAACGAAAATAGAATTGAAGCCGACACCCAGGTGGCATATCATCGATGGAAATATCGACCTCTAATCGAAAGGAGCGGGTCATGAAACGGTATGGCGCCGAATTCTTCGGGACCTTCTGGCTCGTTCTCGGCGGAT
This sequence comes from Candidatus Krumholzibacteriia bacterium, assembly GCA_025453655.1. Lineage (GTDB taxonomy): Bacteria > Krumholzibacteriota > Krumholzibacteriia > Krumholzibacteriales > Krumholzibacteriaceae > JALOPX01. Next base: position 2,858 of record JALOPX010000105.1, on the reverse strand, counting down.
GCGGGAGCGCCGTTCTCGCGGCGGCCTTCCCCGGCGTCGGGATCGGCCTTCTCGGTGTCTCCCTGGCCTTCGGTCTGACGGTGCTGACGATGGCCTTCGCCATCGGGCACATCTCCGGGTGCCACCTCAATCCAGCGGTCTCGATCGGCCTCTGGGCAGGTGGACGTTTCTCGTCGAAGGAGCTTCTCCCCTACATCGTCGCGCAGGTCCTCGGCGGGATCGTCGCGGGGGGCGTTCTCTACGTCATCGCGAGCGGCCAGGCCGGTTTCGACGCCTCCGCCGGATTCGCCTCCAACGGGTATGGAGCCCATTCGCCGGGCGGGTACACACTGCCCGCGGCTCTCGTATGCGAAATCGTAATGACGATGATGTTCCTTCTCGTCATCCTCGGCGCGACCGACAGGCGCGCGCCGGCGGGATTCGCCCCGATAGCGATAGGACTCGCGCTGACGCTCATTCACCTGATCAGCATTCCCGTGACCAACACGTCGGTGAACCCGGCCCGGAGCACGGGGGTGGCCCTCTATGCCGGCGGATGGGCGATAGGGCAGCTCTGGCTCTTCTGGATCGCTCCGATCCTGGGCGCGCTCCTCGGCGCGGCCGTTTACAGGTGGATCGGCGGCGCGAAGGAATGATCGACACGATGTAACATTGAACCATGCTTTGAAAGGAGGCGGATCTTGGCGGAAGAACAGAAGGTCGGGTGCGCGCGCCCGACCGGCGGACTGGTCGGAAAACCGGACGCGCCGCAGAAACAACAGGAGCCGCAATCGACGAAGGAGGTCAGAAGGATGATCCAGGTAGGCAAACCGGCCCCCGACTTCAGCGCCCCCGCGTACCACAAGGGGAAATTCACCTCGGTGAAGCTCTCCGAGCACCTCGGCAAGTGGGTGGTCCTCTGTTTTTACCCGGGCGATTTCACCTTCGTCTGAGCGACCGAAATATCGGCGGTCGCCGATCACGACAAGGATTTTCAGAAGCTCGGCGTTCAGGTTCTGTCGATGAGCGTCGACAGTGTCTTCGTCCATAAGATGTGGAACGATAACGAGTTAGCCAAGATGGTCGAAGGCGGGGTTCCTTATCCCATGCTGTCGGACGCGGGCGGCAAGGTCGGGACGGCCTACGGCATCTACAATGAGGACGCCGGGGTCGAGAACCGCGGCAGGTTCATCATCGATCCCGACGGCGTAATCCAGGCGTACGAGGTACTCACCCCTCCGGTCGGGAGGCACGTGGCTGAAACGATCAGGCAGGTTCAGGCCTATCAGCTCGTGAGGGAAAGCAAGGGGACCCAGGCTACGCCTTCCGGGTGGAAGCCCGGCAAGATGACACTCAAACCGGGGCCCGACCTGGTGGGCAGGGTTTGGGAAGTCTGGAAGACCAGCATGGAGTCCGACTGATAGAATCGGTGTAAATGAGTTCCGGCCCGTTCAGCGGAGAACGGCTGATAAATTTCATGAAGCGGCCCCGGCGGTGCTTTCTGCCGGGGCCTTCCGGAGTCAGCATGAAGATGACGATCGCGAAGTTCCCCCGTATCCGCGCCTTCGCGGCGCTTGCCCTGCTTTTCGCCGGATGCAGCGTGGGCATCCCGGATAACATCGAGCCCGTCGGCGATTTCCAGCTCGAGAGGTACCTCGGGACATGGTACGAGATCGCGAGGCTCGACCATTCCTTCGAGCGCGGGCTCTCGCGCGTCACCGCCGAATACAGCATGCGGGGCGACGGCGGCGTAAGGGTGATGAACCGGGGATTCTCCGCGAAGGACGACAAATGGAAGGATGCCGAGGGGAAGGCATATTTCGTGAGAGGCGCGGATCTCGGGTATCTCAGGGTCTCCTTCTTCGGCCCATTCTACGGATCCTATGTCATATTCGAACTGGACCGCGAAAATTATCAGTACGCGCTCGTATGCGGCCCCGACAGATCCTATCTCTGGATCCTGGCGAGGAGCCCGGAGCTGGATGAAACCATAAAGGAAGCTCTCGTGGCGAAGGCGGCGGCGGCCGGATTCGACACGGGAAAATTGATATTCGTGGATCATGACTGATCGGCCGCGAGGCGCCGTTTCCGCGGACCGGCTGAAGGCGGGACCGTTGCCGGCTCGAGATCCGATCACCAACCCCCCGACCGAGGAGAGACCGTGAAATTCTGGAACTGGAAAATCATGCTTGGCATCTCGCTGCTCGTGCTGTCGGTCGTTTTCTATCTGCTTCACTACATGATCTTCCGGGACGCCCATCACATCTTCATCTATCTCGTCGGCGATGTCGCGTTCGTCTTCGTCGAGGTTCTGCTCGTGACCCTCGTCATCCACGGCGTGCTCGAGCAGAGGGAGAAGAGGGGGCGGCTGGAGAAGATCAACATGGTCATCGGAGCCTTCTACAGCGAGGTCGGCACGAAACTTCTCGAGATGTTGTCGATGAAGGACCCCGCGGTGGAAGGCTGGCAGCAGGATCTTGCCGGCGCCGGCGCTTCGCCCGAGAAGGCGTATCTGACCATAACGGCGCGCCTCGAGGCGCACGATTACACCCTCGACATCGCGAAATCGGAGTGGCGGAGCCTGAAGGAGTTCCTCGAGGGCAGGAGGGAATTCATGCTGAGGCTGCTGGAAAATCCCAATCTGCTGGAGCACGAGTCCTTCACCGATCTGCTCTGGGCGGTCTTTCACCTCACCGACGAACTCGGGTTCAGGAAGAATCCCGACGATCTTCCGGACCCGGACTGCCGGCATCTTCAGGGCGACGCGAACAGGGTCTACGGCCGGCTGGCCCGCCACTGGCTGCAGTACATGAAGCACCTGAAAAGGAGCTACCCGTACCTCTTCTCCCTGGCGATCAGAACGAATCCGTTCAATCGCG